>DATLEB010000079.1:0-7500 GCA_035525615.1 Kofleriaceae bacterium
ACCAAGCCCGAGCTGACCGCCGACCCGGCCAAGCTCGCGGACTGCACGTTCTACATCGTCGCCGTCCCGACGCCGATCGACCACAACAACCGCCCCGACCTCGGCCCGATGATCAGCGCGTCGCGAACGATCGGCCCGCACATCAAGAAGGGCGACTGCGTCGTGTTCGAATCGACGGTGTACCCGGGCGTGACCGAAGACGTCTGCGGCCCGATCCTCGACGAGAAGAGCGGCCTCAAGAACGGCGTCGACTTCTTCCTCGGCTACTCGCCCGAGCGCATCAACCCGGGCGACAAGGAGCACACCTTCGAGAAGATCATGAAGGTCGTCTCCGGTCAGAACGCCGAGACGCTCGAGCGGGTCGCCATGGTCTACGGCTCCGTCGTGACCGCGGGCGTGCACCGCGCCGCATCGATCAAGGTGGCCGAGGCCGCGAAGGTCATCGAGAACACGCAGCGCGACCTCAACATCGCGCTCATGAACGAGCTCGCGCTCATCTTCGATCGCATGGGCATCCGCACCGCGGACGTGCTCCAGGCCGCCGGCACCAAGTGGAACTTCCTCCGCTTCACGCCCGGCCTCGTCGGCGGTCACTGCATCGGCGTCGACCCGTATTACCTGACGACGAAGGCGCAGGAGCTCGGCTACCTGCCCGAGGTCATCCTCGCCGGCCGCCGCATCAACAACAACGTCGGTCCGTTCCTCGCGCAGAAGTGCGTGAAGATGCTGTCCGAGAACGACATCTCGCTGAAGAAGGCGCGCGTCGGCATCCTCGGCCTCACGTTCAAGGAGAACGTGCCGGATCTCCGCAACTCGAAGATTCCGGACATCGTCGCCGAGCTCAAGCAGTACGGCATCCAGTGCATGGTGCACGACCCGCTCGGCGACGCCGAGGAGGCGCGCCACGAGTACGGCATCGACCTGTCGCCGCTCGATCGCTTCCACGATCTCGACGCCCTCTTCTTCGCGGTGAGCCACCAGGAGTACGTCGAGGACGTGAAGGGGCTGCTCGCTCGCGTGAAGGACGGCGGCGTCGTGATCGACGTGAAGAGCGCGCTCAACGCGAGCCAGATGACGCGCGGTCTGCGGTATTGGTCGCTCTGATGGGTCATCGCTACGCCGCGCTGTCCGACGGACTGATCAACGAGCCCAGGCGGTGGCTGGTGACCGGCGTCGCCGGCTTCATCGGCTCCGCGCTGCTCGAGCGCCTGCTCGATCTCGGGCAGACCGTCGTCGGCATCGACAACTTCTCGAACGGTAGCCAGGCGAACCTCGACGACGTCCTCGCGATCCACCCGGATCTGAAGTCGCAGTTCGAGTTCGTCGAGGGCGACATCCGCGATCCCGCGACGTGCGCGCGCGTGTGCCAGGACGTCGACGTGGTGCTGCACCAGGCCGCCATCGGCTCGGTGCCGCGCTCGATCAAGGACCCGGAGCCCTATCACGCCACCAACGTGACCGGCTTCCTCAACATCCTGCTCGCCGCGCGCAACGCCAAGGTCTCGCGCTTCGTGTACGCGTCGTCGAGCTCGGTCTATGGCGATCACCCCGGCCTGCCCAAGCAGGAGGAGTCGATCGGCAAGCCGCTGTCGCCGTACGCGGCGACCAAGCGCATGAACGAGATCTACGCCGAGGTCTTCGCGGACGTCTACGACATGCAGATCGTCGGGCTGCGCTACTTCAACGTCTTCGGCCGGCGCCAGGACCCCAACGGCCTCTACGCCGCCGTCATCCCGCGCTGGATCGCGAACCTCATGCACGGCAAGCCGTGTGTGATCTTCGGGGACGGCAGTAACAGCCGTGACTTCTGCTACGTCGACAACGCCGTGCAGGCCAACCTGCTCGCCGGCTGCGTGCCGGCCGACAAGCTGACCTCACGCGTCTACAACGTCGGCTGCAACGGACGCACGGACCTGAACGAGCTGTTCGCGACCATCCGCGACAATCTGTCCAAGGTGCAGCCGGGCGACGGTAGCATCGCGAAAGCGCAGGCCGTGCACGAGGCCCCGCGCTCCGGTGACATCCCGCACTCGCAGGCGTCGATCGAGAAGCTCAAGCACGACACGGGGTACGTGCCCAGCCACGAGATCGCGGCCGGCCTGGCCGAGACCGTGACCTGGTTCGCCGAGCACCCCGAGCGCATGGCGCACTGAGCGCGCCGGTCGCGATTGATCGGGCGGGTGTGGCGCGACATGCGCTAGAGTGGGCGTCTCATGACGCGGACGAGCTTGTGGTGTGCGGCGGTTCTGGCTGCGGGCGCGGTGACGTGTGGCGGCGGCGGCGGGAACAACAACGACGGCGGCGGTGGCGATGGTGACGGCGGAGGTGGCGGCGTGGATGCGGCGCCGGCGCCGTATTGCCAGCCGAAAAGCGGCACCAACCTCAAGCTCACGCTCATCAGCGGCGGGTTCGATCGCCCGGTGACGGTGGCGGCGCCCGCGGGAGACGCGCGGGTGTTCGTGGTCCAGCAGAACGGCTTCGTGCGGCTCATCAAGGACGGCAGCCTCGTGCAGGCGCCGTATCTCGACCTGAGTGACAAGGTGAACGCGGTGGGCACCGAGCAGGGTCTGCTCGGCCTCGCGTTCCACCCGAGCTTCGCGCAGAACGGGCGCCTGTTCGTGTTCTACACGCGCGACCCCGACAGCGCGCTCGTGGTTTCGGAGATCACGGCGACGCCGTCGAGCGACACGGTGTCGGTCGCGAGCGAGCGCGTGCTCATGACGCAGCCGCACAACTACGACAACCACAACGGCGGCACGCTGACGTTCGGCCCCGACGGCTTCCTCTACATCTCGATGGGCGACGGCGGCTCGTCGGACAACTTCCTCAACAACGGCCAGAACATGCAGA
The DNA here is from genome assembly GCA_035525615.1 of Kofleriaceae bacterium. Classification (GTDB taxonomy): domain Bacteria; phylum Myxococcota_A; class Polyangia; order Haliangiales; family Haliangiaceae; genus UBA2376. The sequence continues at coordinate 2,851 of DATLEB010000079.1, forward strand.
GCAAGCTGGCCAAGGTGCTGCGCGTCGACGTGAACAGCTCGACGCAGCCGTACGGAATCCCGGCCGGGAATCCGTGGGCGTCGGGCCCGGGCATCCCCGAGATGTGGGCGTGGGGCCTGCGCAACCCGTATCGCATCTCGGTCGATCCGGCGACGGGCGACCTCTACATCGGCGACGTCGGTCAGGGCTGGTACGAGGAGATCGACTACCTGCCGGCGAACGCGACCAACCGCAACTTCGGCTGGGCGGTGTTCGAAGGCCCGGACTGCTTCACCGCGGATCCCGACGGCAACGCGGGCTGTAGTAACGCCGGCAACTACGTCCGGCCGATCGTCGCCGACGATCGGCGCAGCAACGGTCACTGCTCGGTGATCGGCGGGCACGTCTATCACGGCACGTGTATGCCCGACCTGGCGGGCCACTACTTCTACGGCGACTACTGCGGCGGCGTCGTGAAGACGCTGCGCATGCAGGGTGGGGCCGCGGTCGATCAGGTGGATCGCACCGAGGACGTCGATCCGGACGCGGTGCTGTACCAGAACCTGTCGGGCTTCGGCCTCGACGGGTTCGGCGAGCTGTACGTCACGACGGTGGCGAGCGGCCGCGTGTATCGCATCGAAGTCGAATGAGCGCGAGCGCGAACGCCGAGCTCGACGAGCTGCGCGCCGAGCTCGCGCGCGTGACGGCGGAGAGCGCCGAGCGCTGGGATGCGATCGGGCGGCTCGCGCCGGCCGCGAAGAAGAGCCGCGAGCGCGCCGAGACGGCGGAGCGCCTGCTCGCCGACGTGCGTGCGGCGCTGGCCGCGCCCCTCGACGACGCGGCGCGCGCCGCGCTGGTGGCGCGGATCGATCAGCTCATCGGCCGCGCGGTGTAAGCTCGGCGCAATGGCCGACGACCTGCCCAAGCCCGAGCCCAACGAAATCGACGAGAAGAAGGCGCTGGAGCTGCGCCACATGATCGAGGACAACGTCCTCAAGGGCGTGCCGTACGGCGACGAGCGGTGCGACAACTGTCTCTACTACCTCGAGCCCGAGGCCAAGCTCGCCTACTGCTGGCATCCCAAGCTGCGCGTCCTCGTCGGCGCGCAGTGGTGGTGTCAGTGGTGGGAGAAGATCGAATAGTGAGCGAGCCCGGCGCGAACCAGGGAGAATGACCGTGAGAGCGGAAGAAGAGTACGTCCCGGAGCGGGAGGAGGACGAGGAGAAGGACGCGGAGGAGGTCCTCGGCGAGCTGGACCAGGACCGCACCGAGGAGGAGGACGTACAGGAGGAGGCGGAGCAGAAGCCCGAAGCGCGCACCGAGATGATGCGGCGCGCGGGCGTGGTCGAGATCGTGCGCGACATGCTCGCCAGGCGCGACGTCGACGTCACGCGCATGCAGCTCCTGAACGATCAGGAGCGCGAGGCGCTCGAGTTCCTGCAGGCGGTGGTCGAGGGGCGCACGAAGACCGGAAAGTTCATCTACGCCGAGCGGCGGATCGAGCACCTCAACCTGGTGCTCGCCGATCTGCAGCCGCTCTTGTCGGTCGGTCAGATCGAAGGGCTCGACGAGGCGATGGCGCAGGTCGTCGACGGGATCGACACCCTGCGCCACGAGCTCGAGCTGCTCGAGGAGGCGCAGGAAGAAGTGCGCCACGAGGTCGTGGAGAAGAAGCAGGGCGACGACGAGGACGACAAGGACGACCCCGACAACAAGCCCGACGAGAACGCGGCGGCGGCAGAGAAAGCGATGCCCGGGAGCTCGCTCGCCGCGGAGTCCACGGCGGCGGCGACCGAGCAGGCCGGGCAGCCGGCGACCGGCGCGGAGAGCGCCGACGGTGAGAAGAAGCCGGGGCTGTGGGGGCGGCTGTGGAATCGCGGCAAGAAGGATGAAGGCGGAGGCAGCGGCGCGTGAGCGATGCGGGCGGCGCGCTGCCTGACCTCCTCGCCGGCGCGATCGGCGTGGTGCGGCTGCGCGCCGAGGCGGCGTTCCTGGCGCGGCTGAACGCGGGCAGCGGGTTCGGCGACGCGCGCGCGCCGTCGCAGATCCACCTGCGCGACGCGGCCGCGAGCACGCGGCTCTCGCGCGCGGCGGCGCGGCCGAGCGAGACGCACAGGCGACAGGCGGTCGATGTGGCGGAGGCGCTGGCGGCGGCGACGGCCGCCATGGCGGCAGGCGAGGGCGACACCTCGAGGCTCGCGCTCGCAGCGGCGCGGCTCGGGCTGACGGCGGCCGAGGACGAGCTGGTCCGGCTGGTCGTCGCGTATGCGATCGATCCCGACACGCGCGCGCTGGTGCACGCGCTGTGCGGGCGGCGGCGACCGGCGCTCTACGCGGATGTGGCGGCGGAGATCCAGCCGGAGCTCGCGTCGCCGGTGGCGCTGGCGGCGGCGACGCACGTGCGCGGCGCGCTGCGCGAGGGCGCGTGGATCGGCGTGGACGACGAGGGTGCGGGTGGCGGCGCGTCGGCGATCGCGGTCTCGCGGCGGCTCGTCGACTGGGTGCTCGGCGACGAGCGCTTGCCGGCGCCGCTCGACGACATCGCGCGCGTGGGGCTCGCCGATCCGGTGTGGCTGTCGGCCGACGTGATCGCGGAGCTCGACGCGGTGGTCGCGCGCGTGCGCGCTGCGGGCGACGCGGCCGTGGCGGTGCTGGTCCAGGGTGCGCGCGGCGGCGGGCGGCGCGCGGTGGCGGCGGCGATCGCGGAGCGCCTCGGCAAGCACGTGCTCGTCGCGGAGCTGGCCGACCTGCTCGCGCTCGACGCGAAGCCGCGCGGCGGGCTGGTGCGCATGTTCCTCGCCGAGGCGCGGCTGCGCGACGCGGTGCCGTACGTCGGCGGCGTCGAGGCGCTGGCCGGCGAGCGCGACGTCGAGCGCGGCGCCATCGCGGCGCTCAAGCGCGGCCCGGCGCTGATGGTCCTCGGCGGCAGCGGGCGCGGCGTGGCCAGCCTGCCGCTCGACCGGCCGTTCCATCTGGTGCGCATGGCGCGCGTCGACCTCGACGACCGCGAGCGCGCGTGGCGCTCGTCGCTGGAGGCCGTGGGCGCGCAGCTCGACCAGGGCGTGTCCGCCGAGCTCGCGGGGCGCTACGTCATCGGGCCGGGCGCGATCGCCGAGGTCGCGCGCGAGGCGGCGAGCTTCGCGGCCGCGCGTGGCGGCGCGGTCGACCGCGTGACGCTCGAGGACGCGGTGACGCGGCGGCTCTCGATCCGGCTCGGCGCGTTCGGCTCGGTGATCACGCGCAAGGCGCGCTTCGAGGAGATGGTGCTGCACGACGACGTGCTCGAGGCGCTGCGCGACATGATCGCGATGGTCGGGCAGCGCGCGCAGATCCTCGAGCGCTGGGGCTACCAGCGGCACCTCGGCATCTCGCGCGGCGTGTCGGCGCTGTTCTCGGGCGAGCCGGGCACCGGGAAGACCATGGCGGCGAGCGTCGTCGCCTCGGCGCTCGGGCTCGAGCTCATCCGCATCGACCTGTCGCAGGTGGTGTCGAAGTGGGTCGGCGAGACCGAGAAGAACCTCGGCAAGATCTTCGACGAGGCCCAGGACGCTGCGGCGATGCTGCTGTTCGACGAGGCCGACGCGCTGTTCGGCAAGCGCACCGAGGTGAAGAGCGCGCAGGACCGCTACGCCAACCTCGAGGTGAACTACATCCTGCAGCGGATGGAGACCTTCGACGGCGTGAGCATCCTGACGACCAACTTCGAGAGCTCGATCGATCAGGCGTTGCAGCGCCGGTTGAACTTCAGGATCCGCTTCCCGGAGCCCGAGGTCGGCGAACGCGCCGAGCTGTGGAAGAAGCTGCTGCCGCCGGAGACCGCGCTCGGCGACGCGCCGTTCGACCGGCTGGCCGAGCGCTTCGAGATGACCGGCGGCTACATCAAGAACGCGATCGTGCGGGCCGCGGTGATCGCGGCGCGCGAGGGTCGCTCCATGACCGTCGACGACCTGTGGAGCGGCGCCCACAACGAGTACGCGGAGATGGGCAAGGTCCTGTCGACCTTGACCCGGACGTGACGAATCGGCACAGTCCGCGGCACGTATGAATGAAGACGCCGACGCGCTGAACGTCAAGCGCAAGAAGACCGCGCGCGTGGTGTGCATCGTGGCGGCGGTCCTCGTGCTCGTTCCGTGCCTTGGCCTCAAGTGGATGAAGGCAGGACGCGGGCTGGACGGCGGCGTCAGCCTGCTCTTTGTCCATCCGCCGAACAGCAGCAGCGAATCGAACCTCGACGAGATCGACATCGTCAACAATCAAGCGTTCTCGGACAAGGACAAGATCCTGGGCACGTACGCGTACGCCGGCATCGCGACCCTGTTCTTCGCCGTCGTGGCGGCGGGCGCGCTCGGTGCCGCGGGCGGTCTCGCCTTCAAGGACAAGTTCATTCGCACGCCGGTTGCGCTCACCACCGTGGCGCTCCTCGCGCTGTGCCTTTCGCTCATCTGCGGATGCGTGTTCCTCGGCGCGATGCCGAAGTTCTGGTTCGGCGGCGGCGTCAGCTGGCCGTTCTTTCTCTACGGTGTCGGCAACGTCACCGGCCTCGCCGGCGCGCAGATGCTGGCCAAGGCGTACTCCGAGGTCCGCGACCCGTACTGGGACGGCCTCGATCAGAATCCGTGAAAGGGAACGCGATGTCGCTCAAAGGAAAGACGCTCTTCATCACCGGCGCCA
>DATLEB010000089.1:0-4862 GCA_035525615.1 Kofleriaceae bacterium
GTCCGGCTCACGGTCGCGCCTAGGCGAAAGGACGTTGTCGTTGAGGTCGCTCGCGCAGCTTCGGCGACGATTCCTCGTACCTCGGCGGTGTCGAACCAAGCGGCCGTGATGTTTCTGCGCAGCTTCGGCGAGAGGCTCTGCGGCTCGAACGGCTTCACAAGAACCTCGTCCGGAGCTGTGTTCTCGATCAATGTCTTCACGCGCGAGCGGAGCTGGACGAGGCCATCAACACGCGGATCACTCGCGCCGAATTCGATCGTGCCGTGTTGCAGCACCACCGGCTTCGCGTCGCCGCCGTCGCCTGACATCATCACGAACCGCACGCCTCGCGGACTCGCGACGCACGCGATGACCTTCATGCTCCTCCACCGATCGTACGAGACCGTACCTACCACCGTACCTGCGAAGGACCGAAGCTCGCTTCACCGCTGCGGTATGACCGTCATCGGTGCGCCGAAAACGACAGAAGCCTCGCTTGGTTGCGAGGCTCCTGTTGTTCCGTGGAGCTGTGGGGGATCGAACCCCAGACCTCTAGAGTGCGATTCTAGCGCTCTCCCAGCTGAGCTACAGCCCCAAGTTTTCAGTGCGTCGGGGGGCCGACGCAGGCCCGCTTAGGTACCAGCCGATGTGGGGGCTGTCAAGCCGAACGGCGGCGACGAGCGTTGGAGGAGTGGATGAGGATCCAAGGGGTCGCGCTGGCTGGTGTCCTGGCGATGTGCGGAACGGCCTGGGCGCACCCGCCGCCGCCGGACGACTACTACATCGCGGCGGAGCCGGCGAAGGCCGAGAAGCCGGTCGTCGAGTGGTCGACCTGGGTGCGGGTGGCGTATGGCGCGGCGCCGGCGCCGGTGGAGGCACGGCCGCGGGTGACGAGCCCGGTGGGTGAGCCGGATGGGCGCGACCAGGGGTGGGAGACGGCGGGCGGCATCGACGCGACGATCGGGGTGGGCGACGCGGGGCGGGTGCGGATCGGGCCGTGGGCCGAGGTGCGGACGAGCTCGGATGCGGTGGTCGGCGGCGAGCTGATGATCGCGGGCGCGCCGCGCAAGCTCGACATGTTCTGGTACGAGGGCGAAGGCGTGCTGATCGCGCGGCTCGGTCGCAATCGCGAGATCATGACGGCCGCCGTGTCGTACGGGTATCGCGCGCCGTGGAAGCTGTGGGGGCCGTGGCGCGGCAAGACGCGCTACATGATCGGCGTGCGCGTCGTCGGCAGCTGGACGCGCGCGGTCGAGAATCCCGAGCTGTGGTCGGCGACGGTGGGGCTCGAGACCGAGCCGGTGGGTGCGCTCCGCTATCTGCTGGGAATCCGCTCCTGGTACTGAGATGATCGGCGCGTGCGTTCAGTCCTGGGGATCCTGACGGTCGTCGCGGCGTGCGCGGCAGGCGCGGCATGCGGCGGTGGTGATGACGGCGCGAGCGGCGACGGCGGCGTCGACGCCGACAACGGGCCGAGCGCCGCGGACGTGTTCGACCCGACGGTGGTGCGGCGGTTCGAGCTGACGATGACCGACAATGCGTGGGAGGCGCTGAACATCGACCCGCGCTCCGAGGTCTACGTCGAGGCCGACCTCCGCTACGGCGACGTCACGATGGCGAACGTCGCCGTGCGCTACAAGGGCAGCGTCGGCTCGCTCGGGCTGTGCTTCGACCAGCAGGGCAATCGCACGTGCCCGAAGCTGTCGATGAAGGTGAAGTTCGACGAGTACGTCGCCGGGCAACGGTTCGCCGGGCTCAAGCGGATCAACTTCCACGCGATGTACCGCGACACGTCGCACATGAAGGATCGGCTCGGGTACGGGCTCTTCCGCGCCGCCGGTGTCCCCGCGCCGCGCTCGGCGCACGCGCGGCTCGTCATCAACGGGATGGACCTCGGGCTGTTCGCGCTGGTCGAGGAGATCGACGGCGAGTTCGTCGAGGATCACTTCCGCGACGTCGACGGCACGGGCGACGGCAACCTCTACAAGGAGGTGTGGCCGATGCACACGACCGACGCGCCGTACCGCGCCGCGCTCGACACCAACGAGGAGCTCAACCCGCCCGTCGACAAGATGGTGCGGTTCGCGACGGCGCTGAACGGCGCGAACGCGTCGACGTTTCGCAGCGTGCTCGGGCAGTGGATGGACGTGCCGACGGTCGTGAGTTACCTCGCCGTCGACCGGCTCATCGACAACTGGGACGGCATCGTCGCCTGGTACTGCCCCAGCGGCAGCACGCAGTGCTTCAACCACAACTACTACTGGTACGAGCAGGTCGACGCCGATCGCGTGTGGCTCATCCCGTGGGATCTCGACAACACGATGCAGCAGCCGAGCCTGATGCGTGACAGCTACGGGATGCCGGACTGGAACGCGTCGCCGAACGACTGCACGCTGCGCATGGTCTTCCTCGGGTTCTACGGGCGGCCGCCCGCATGCGACAAGCTCGTCGGGCTGATGGCGCAGGTGCTGTGGGCCGACTACGAGGCGCGCACGACCGCGCTCCTCGCCGGACCGGCGTCGACGGCGACGCTCGAGGCGGAGATCGCCGCGATGGAGGCGCTGCTCGCGCCCGAGGTCGCGACGGACACCTTCGGACCGGGGATGGCGGCGTGGCAGCAGGGTGTCGCCGACCTGCGCGCCGATCTGCCGCTCTTGCGTGCGCGTGTCACGCCGTAACGTCATCGAGCGGGTCGAAGGCTTCGTCTTCGACGTGCTTCTCGCCGCGGTCGCGGTGATGGTGACCACCGACGAGATCCAGGCGTGGCTCTTCGAGCATCCGCGCGAGCTCTACTACGGCGTCGCGTTCCTGCACGTGGTCGCGATGCCGGTGGTGATGGCGGCGGCGGTGGCCGGCTACGGCCAGAGCGAGAAGCTGATGCAGCACCAGACGAGCGGGCCGAACCTGCTGGTCTGGTCGATGGTGCTGTTCTACGCGTGTGGCTTCATCGTGCCCGGCGTGCTCGGGCTCGCGCTCGACACGAAGCTGTGGGTGATGATGAGCGCGGTCTTCGGGCCGATCGTCATGCTGGTCGTCGTCGGCGTGGGAGCGGTCATGTTCGAGAAGTGGGGATGGACCCAGCCGGCAAAGGTCGGTGTGCCGAAGGCGTGGTGGAAGGTGCAGATGCTGTCGCTGGTGGGATGGGCGTACTTGCTCTGGATGGAGACCACGATGCTCGTCGTCGCCGAGAAGGGCGGCGTGCTCGCCGAGACGGGGCTGCCCATGGGCGTGCTCGTCGACTACGTGCCGGTGCGCGTGGTGCTCTACTACGTTCGCGACGCGTCGCGATGGGAGATCCTGACGATCGTCGCGAGCACGCTGCACCTGATCGTGCGCCTCGCCGCGGCGTAAGGGAGTACGCTTCGCGCGTGAGCACCACGCGGACGTATCGGACGTGCCCTCTGTGTGAAGCGACGTGCGGGCTGGCCATCGATCTCGACGGAGATCGGGTGACGGGCGTGCGCGGCGACGAGGCCGATCCGTTCTCGCGCGGGTACCTGTGCCCCAAGGCGTACGGGTTGAAGGCGCTGCACGAGGATCCCGATCGGCTGCGCGCGCCGATGGTGCGCGGCAAGGACGGCGAGCTGCACGAGACCAGCTGGGACGAGGCGTTCGGCGTGGCGCTCGCGCGCCTCGGAGAGCTGAAGGCGGCGCACGGCGCGGATGCGATCGCGGTGTATCTCGGAAATCCGTCGGCGCACTCGCTCGACGCGATGGTGTACGGGCAGGTGCTGCTGCGCGCCCTGGGATCGAAGCAGCGGTACAGCGCGAGCTCGGCCGATCAGCTGCCGAAGATGGTGACCGCGGCGCTCATGTTCGGCGGCGGGCTCACGGTGCCGGTGCCGGATCTCGATCGCACGCAGCGGCTGCTGGTGCTCGGCGCCAATCCGCTCGCGTCGAACGGCAGCCTGATGACGGCGCCCGACGTGAAAGGGCGGCTCGATGCGATCCGCGCGCGCGGAGGGAAGGTGATCGTCGTCGATCCTCGGCGCACGGAGACGGCGGAGCGCGCCGACGAGCACATCGCGATCCGCCCGGGCGGTGATGCGGCCTTGTTGCTGGCGATGGTGAACGTGCTGTTCGAGGAGGGGCTGGTGCGGCTGGGGCCGTGCGACGGGCGCGTGCGCGGGCTCGACGAGGTGCGCGCGATCGCGGCGCGGTTCACGCCGGAGCGCGTGGTGGCGCGGACGGGCATCGACGCGGCGACGATCCGGCGGCTCGCGCGCGAGCACGCGGCGGCGGAGTCGGCGGCGTGTTACGGGCGAATCGGCACGACGTGCCAGGAGTTCGGGACGCTGGCGAGCTGGGCGGTCGATCTCGTGAACGTGCTGACGGGAAATCTCGACCGCGCGGGCGGCGCGATGTTCACGACGCCGGCGGTGATGACGGGCCGCTGGCGGAAGCGCAGCGACGCGCGCTTCGGGCGGTTCAAGAGCCGCGTGAAGGGGCTGCCGGAGATGTTCGGCGAGCTGCCGGTGGCGACGCTGGCCGACGAGATCGAGGCCGGCGCCGAGGGAGACGACGCCAGGCGCGTGCGCGCGCTCATCACGATCGCCGGCAACCCGCTGGTGTCGGCGCCGGGCGCGGGGCGGCTGGCGAAGGCGTTCGCGTCGCTCGACTTCCGTCTCGCGGTGGATCCGTACGTGAACGCGACCACGCGGCTCGCGGACGTCATCCTGCCGCCGCCGTCGCCGCTCGAGCGCGCGCACTACGACGTCGCGCTGTACCAGCTCGCGGTGCGCAACGTCGCGCGCTTCTCGGCGCCGACCTTCGCGCCGACGCCGGGGCGGCCGACGGAGTGGGAGATCCTGCTGACGCTCGCCAAGGGCCTCATGGGCATGGCGGCGGCGCCGCTGGCGATGGCCGACGATGTCGTCGTGCGC
>DATLEB010000108.1:0-17239 GCA_035525615.1 Kofleriaceae bacterium
GGGCGCCGCCGCCGCCGCCGCCGCCGAGGCGCAGGTCACCGCTCCGTTCGTCGGCCGCGATCGCGAGCTGAGCGCGCTAGGTGCGCAGATCGGCGCGGCGCTCGCGGCACGGCAGCCCCTCGCGATCCGGGTGGAAGCGGAGGCGGGTGCCGGCAAGACGCGGTTGCTCGACGCGCTGGTCGCTGCGCTGACGCGACCTCCGGCGGATGCGCCGCGCATCGTGCGCGTGACCGGCGAGCTCGGCGACGGCGCGGCCGCAGCCGCAGCGGTGCGGGCGCTCGACGAGCCGGCGCCGGAGGGGCTGGTCGTGATCGTCGACGACGCGCAGTGGATCGATCCCGGCGCGATCGCGACGATCGAGCGCGCCACGCGCACGTGCGGATCGCGGCCGCTGGTGGTGCTCGCGGCGGCGCGCCCGGGCGGCTTCGCGGCGCTGCCGGCATCGCACGGTCACGTCTCGGTGCACCTGCCGCCGCTCGACGACGCCAGCGCGCAGCGCCTCTGTCGTGCGCTCCTGCCCGACGTCCTGGCGGTGCCGGCCGCCGTCGTCGAGCTCCTGACGTCGTATGCAGGCGGGGTTCCGCTCCTCGTGCACGAGCTGGTGCGCGCGCTGCGCGCCTCCGGGGCGATCCACGACGGCCGGCTCGACGTCGATGCGATGGAGCTTCGCGCCGGCGTCGACGTGATCGAGTGGGCGGTCGACCGCGAGCTCGAGCGGCTCGGTGCGCCGCTGCGCGGGCACGCGTTCGTCGCGGCCGTGCTCGGCACCGACGGCGACGCGCCCGCCACCGCGCGCGTGCTCGCGATCCTCGACGAGCGTGACGAGGGGGCATGCGCGCCGTACGACGCGGCGGCCGCGATGGCGTGCCTCGCGAAGCACGGCCTCTTGCATCGGCGCGAGGGGCACCTGGCGTTCCGCCACGGGCTCGTGCGCGACGCCGTGCTGCGGCGCGTGCCCGAGGCGCAGCGCCGCGCCATCGCCGGCGCGGCCCTCGATGCGCTCGGGGCGCCCGGGGCGCCCGGGGCGAGCGCGAGCGACGTGGTCCGCGCCACGTGGGCGGAGATGGCGGGCCGCCGCGATGCCGCGTTCACCGCGTGGAGCCTCGCGAGCGTCTCGGCCGCGGCACGGCACGATCACGTGACCGTCGAGCACGCGTGCGAGCGCGCGCTGCGGCTCGTCGACGCCGACGAGGCCGCTCGCGGCGCGCTGCTGCACCGCCGCGCGGTGGCGCGGTATCGGCTCGGCCGCCACGGCGCCGCGGCCACCGACTTTGCAGCGGCGGCGGCCGTGACGCGCGCGCCGCACGAACGGGCCCGCATCCTCGTCGACGAGGCGATGGCGCTCGACTGGGCGCGCGACTTCGATCTCGCGCGGCAGCGTACGGCGGCGGCGACGGCGCTCCTCGACAGCGACCCGTCGACCGTGATTCCGGTCGACCTGCGGGCGGCGCACGCGCTCGCCGTCGGACGCGCTCACTGGCGCAGCGGCGAGACGCTCGCGGCGCGCGCGGCTCTCGAGCGTGCGCTCGCGCTCGCCGGCGAGCTCGGCGACGGAGCGTCCGAGATCCGGGTGGTCGCCGGGACCGTCCTCGGCTGGGTGCTGGCCGAGCTGGGCGAGCTGGACACCGCCGAGGGCACCCTGGCGGCCGCCGTCACGCAGGCGCGCGCGGCCGGCGATCGCCTGCACGAGGCCGCGGCCCTCAACAACCACGCCTTCGTGCACTGGCAGCGCGGATCGATCTCGGAGCTGCGGCCGATCCACGATCGCGTGGTGGCGATCGGGCGCGAGCTCGGGATGCCGACCCACGAGTATCGCGCCACCTGCTGGATGTTCGAAGCCATGCTCGTCACCGGCGAGGTCGCCGAGGCCGAGGCGCTGGCCGGGCGCCTGGCCGCGCTCGAGCGTGGGTTCCCCGAGCTGTTCGCCATTCCGAACGGTCGTGTCGCGCTGGCGCGCGTCGCCGCGCGTGCCGGCGCGCTCGGGCGGGCCGCCGATCACCTCGATGGAACCGAGCCCGGCGTGATCGCGGTGACCGTTCGCGCCGCCGCCGCGGCACCTGCCTCGGCCGACGTCTGGTGCGCGGGCGTCGATGCCGCCGCTGCCAGCGGCGACGCAGCGGCGGCGATCGAGCTCGCGCGGTGTGGAATCGTCGCCTGCGCCGGCGACGCGCGAGCGAGCGAGGACCTGCGCGCGCGAATCGAACGTCTGTGCGCCACGCACACCCTGCCACCGGCGGTCCGCGCAGCGGCGAGGACGGCCATGGTCTAGAGTCGATGTCCTTCGTGAGCCACGATCGGGAGACCGAGCCTCTACGCCACCGCCGACTGCCGCCGCGCGACGCCGAGGCGGTGCTGGCGCCGGGCACGGACATCGCGTCGTGGCGCGTCGTGCGTCACATCGCGACCGGAGGTTGCGGCGCGGTGTACGAGGTCGTGCATCGCGTGCTGGATCGACCCGCGGCCGTGAAGGTGCTGAGCGCCGACCTCGCCGGCTCTCCGTCGATGGTCGCCCGCTTCGTGCTCGAGGCGAAGGCCGTCAACATGATCCGCCACCCCGGCATCGTCGACGTCTTCGACATCGGCGAGCTCGCGGACGGGCGCCCGTTCATGGCGATGGAGCTCCTCGACGAGGACAGCCTCGACGATCGCCTGGTGGCCGACGGCCGCTGGCGCGTCGAGGACGTGCTGTCGCTCTTCGGGCCGCTCTGCGACGCCGTGACGGCGGCGCACGCGCACGGCATCATCCATCGTGACATCAAGGGGCGGAACGTCGGCTTCACCGTCGACGACGCGGGCGGGCGGCCCAAGCTGCTCGACTTCGGCATCGCCAAGCTGCTCGAGCCCACGGAGCCGGGGCAGAGCTCGCCGACCCAGCGCGTCGGGACGCCGCAGAGCATGTCGCCCGAGCAGATCCGCGGCGACCGCGTCGATGCCCGCACCGACGTGTACGGCCTGGGTGTTCTGCTCTTCCACGTCCTCACCGGTCGGTACCCGTTCGTGGCCGACGACTCGCTCGAGGTCGAACGCATGCACCTCGAGGTGCCGCCGCCGCGACCGAGCGATGTCCTGCCATTGCCCGCGGCGATCGACCGGCTCGTGACGCGCGCGATGGCGAAAGATCCCGCCGATCGTCCGGCGACGGTGCCGGCGTTCGTCGACGAGCTGCGCGCCGCGCTCGGGCAGGCTCCGGCGGTGCGCTCGGAGCCGGCCGTCGCGGTCCGGATCGAGCTGGACCTGTCGCGCGTGGACGACGCCGTGCTCGACGTGGCCGCGGCGCGGCAGGCCGAGGTCGCCGCGCAGCTGGTCGCGAACGGCTTCACGATCACGCTCGCCACGTCGACGGCTACCCACGCCGTGCGTGCCCTGACGGGTGTCGCCGCCGACCGCGCGATGACCGAGGGCCGAGCGCTCGTCGTCGCGCTCGCGCGTGCGCTCGCAGAGCACCGCGATCCGGTGCCCGGCGCGACGGTGCTCACGAGCGTGGAGCTCATCGGAGGGACGACATGAGCGACTCCGATCCGGTGCGCACCGACGTGATCGCGGAGGACGGCCGGCACGCGCTGGTCCAGCGGCTGCGGCTGCGGGTCGAGGCCGGCCCCGACGCCGGTCGCGAGATCAGCTCGCGCGGCGCGCGCGTCGTCATCGGCAGCGACGAGGGGACCGACCTCACGCTCACCGACGCCGCGGTGTCGCGCTTTCATTGCGAGATCGTGGTCGAGAACGGTCGCGTGCACGTGCGCGACCTGGGCAGCCGCAACGGGACGCAGGTCGGCGGCGTGGTCGTGCTCGACGCGCTCCTCCATGCCGGGGCGGTGATCGAGGTCGGCCGCAGCCGCGTGCGCTTCGATCCGGGGACCGACCTGGTGCGCATTCCCCTTTCGGCCGGCGACCGGTTCGGCGTGATGGTCGGCCGCTCGACCGCGATGCGCGCGGTGTTCGCGCTCCTCGAGCGCGCGGCGGCGAGCGACGCGACGGTGCTGCTCACCGGCGAGACCGGCACCGGGAAGGAGGCCGCCGCCGAGTCGATCCACGCCGCGAGCCCGCGCCGCGACGGTCCCTTCATCGTCATCGACTGCGGGGCGATCCCGCCCAACCTCCTCGAGGCCGAGCTCTTCGGGCACGAGAAGGGCGCGTTCACCGGCGCCGCGTCCGCGCGCACCGGTGCGTTCGAGGCGGCGACGGGCGGCACCATCTTCCTCGACGAGATCGGCGAGCTGTCGCCCGATCTGCAGCCCAAGCTCCTGCGCGCGCTCGAGCGCCGCGAGGTCAAGCGCATCGGCGCCAACGAGCACACGACCGTCGACGTGCGGGTCATCGCGGCGACGCACCGCGATCTGCGCGCCGAGGTCAACGCCAAGCGCTTCCGCGCCGACCTCTACTACCGCCTCGCCGTCGTCGAGGTCACGCTGCCACCGCTGCGCGAGCGCCGCGACGATCTGCCGCTCGTCGTCGACCATCTACTCGCCCGCGTGACGCCGGCGCAACGCGCCGAGCTCACGGCGCCGGGCTTCCTCGGCCACCTCGCCGCGCACGGCTGGCCGGGCAACGTGCGCGAGCTGCGCAACTACCTCGACCGCTGTCTCGCGCTCGGCGTCGAGCTCGCGCCCTCGCCGGTCACCGCGACCGCCGTCGCCGCCGGAGCGCCGGCGGCGACGAGCGGTGTCGATGCGTCCACGCCCCTGCGCGAGGCGCGCGAGGAAGCGACGCGGCGGTTCGAGCGCGCGTACCTCGAGGATCTCCTCCGCCGTCACGGAGACAACCTCGCGGCCGCGGCACGCGCCGCGTCGGTCGATCGCGCGCATCTCTACCGGCTACTCTGGAAACACGGGCTCAAGTGACACGTCGACGTCGACGCGGGTTTCCACGATCGGCTCGGGTGCCGAGGTGCACGTCGCCGGCTCGCCTGACGTGAGCGAGCAGCCCGATTCCGTGCACGTGACGCAGCCCTCGCACGGATCATCCGTCGGCCACGGCGCCGGCTCGTGGTGGAGGTCGCACACCTCGCCGACCAGCGGTGCGTCCGGCGTGGTGTCGGACCACGACGGTTCCGGCGCGAACAGCTCGGCGTCGTTCATGGCGATCGCCCAGCCGTCGTCGAACCACGGCGCGTCCTGACCCATCCAGGCCGCGTCGGCGACCGCGCCGGCCTCGTCCCAGAGGAGCTCGGGGTCGAGCATCGCCGCGAGCGCGACGTCGGCCTCGTCGATCGGCCCGAGGTCATCGACGGCCACGAGGTCGTCGAGCGCCTCGACGGACAGGTCGTCGATCGACGGCGGAACGCCGGGCAGCGGCGGGATGAGGACGGGCGGCAGCTCCTGCTCGGGCGGGATCCGCGGCGGCGGTGGCTCGCACAGCCGCTTCCTCGTCGCCATCAGCTCCTCGTAGGCGGCATCGAGCGCGGCCTTGTCGGCGAACTCGATCGCGCGCATTCGCGTGACGAGCGCGTCGCACGCCGCCCGGAAGTCGGCGCGGTTCCCGGCCGGGCACGTCGTGACGGCGAGGTCACGCATGAGCGTCGTGCGCTTCTCGCCGCGCGCATGGAGGAAGATCTTCGAGAGATCGGCCTGCAGCGACTCGGTCGCGGTCTTCACGCCATCGCAGGTCAGCGTGCGCACGCCGAGCGCGGTACGCGCCGCCGTGATGCGGTCCTTGACCTTCTGCGCGTACGGCTCCTTGTTCTCCACGTCCTCGAGCAGGCGGCGCTGATCCCACTCGAGCGCGGCGATCGCCCGGGTGCGGCACAGGCGATTGCGGATCAGATCAGCGAGCCGGTCTTGCACGGTCTGATACATCGTCGTCACGCGCGCGCCATCGATGGGCCCCGGTCCGCGCAGGTACGCGATCAGGTCGACCACGGCGGTGTCAAACGCGGGCAGCTCACCCGCGGGATACAGCGTCTGGAGCCCGACCAGACGCCCGAGCATGTCGAGCTGCGCGAACGCCGCGTCGACCGCACGCCAGCGCTCGGTCAGTCCGGCCTCGGGGGCGTACAGCCCGTCCCGGCTGCGCAGCCACGCGTCGAGCGCGTCGAGCGCCGCGATCACGTGCTGCGTGTCGGTCCGGCCGGCGAGCTCTCGACGCCGTTCGGCGACGCGATCACGCGCGGCGCGGTTACGCACCAGTCCCGCGAGCAGGTCGTTGCCCTTCGAGCAGTCGAGATCGCGGGCACGGGCCCGCGCGCGGATGAGCGTGGCCTCGCCGACCAGATCGGGGTGGCCGTCGAGCATCGGCAGGAGCCGGCTGGCGCGATCGACGACGCCGTCACAGAGCTTGTTGGCGGCGATCTGCTCCGCCGTCCAGTCGTACTCGAGCGTCGTGGTGCCGGTCGACGCGTTGACCAGCTCGCGCGAGATCACGTACGGCTTGCCGTCGGTCCCGCACTGGACCGTGTAGCTGTAGCCGAGCCAGCCCGACGACTCGTCGCGATCGGGTGGATTCACGTTCCACTGCAGGCCGACCGACGCCGGCCCGTAGCTCAAGCCCGACCAGCCACCGCCGAGGACGACGTTCCACTGATTGGGATTGTTGTGGGCGTGGACAAAGCCGGCGCCGAGCCCGACGACGAAGCTGCGCGTGCCGCGATCGACGTCCATCGGTGCCAGCGGCGCGGTGCTGCGCGTGGTGTCGGCCTTGGTGATGCACCAGTGCGCGCCGGTGTAGCTCGTGCCGTCGTGATAGAAGCAGCTCGACGTGCGGTTCCCGTAGTCCTCGATGGTCTCGTAGATGGGGGAGCCGAAGTCGACGCGCACGCGTCGCGTACCGAGGTGATACGTGCCCGAGAAGTCCGACTCGACGTAGCGCGTCGCGCTGTTTCCCGGGAACGCGGGCTGGCCGTAGTCGATCTCGGGCTGGCACGGCTTCGTGGCATCGGCCGCACCGCCGGCCTGCGGGACATACGGCACGCACTTGATCGTGACCGGGATGGTCACTTCCGCGGAGTGGCGTCGCTTGTCGTCGCAGCTGCCGGCGGTGCTGTCCTTGTGGTTGCGCGCCAGGTACCAGCTGTTGCCGATGATGGCCTTGTAGACCGCCTGCTTGTCGCCCTGGACGTGGCCGCGCGTCGACGACATACGCAGCGGGATGGAAACGGTGCGGCCGACGGCGTCGCACTGTCCGGCGCGCGGGACCGCCGGTGCCTCCTTTGCGACCGCGTCGGTGTCGAGCGGCGCGCTGGCGCCATCGCAGGCGCCGACGAGCAGCGCCGCCGGCGCGACCAGGAGCAGGAACGGATGGGTTCTTGGATCGAAGGTTCGCATGATGGTCTCCTTCACTCCGGGATGCGGGTGTCGGTCTGGGGCATGGGGTAAGGCTCACCGGGCGGCGGCATGGGCTCGAGGGCGTCGCACGCGGTCGGCGTCGCCGAGCACGTCTCGTCGCTGCAGCTTCCGCCCGCCACGCAGCTGTCTCCGGCGCAGGTGTCCACGCCGCTGCAGCTGGTCGCGTCGACGTCGTGCCCGAGCTCGCACATCTCCTCGGGTGGCTCCATGTCGATGGCGGCGTCGATGCCTTCCTCCCACGCATCGACGAGCTCGCTGATGTCGAGCCCGGCCAGCGCGGCGGCAAGGTCGCCGTCGTACCAGGTGTCGTCGAAGCTCGGCGTGCCGATGGCGTACGTGTAGAAGCCGAACATGTCGCCGGTCATGAGCGCGGCGTACGTCGGCGAGCCCTGGTCCATCATCGCCAGCACGACGTCGGCCTCGTCCGGCGCGCCGATGTCGTCGACCGACAACAGGCCCTCGATCTCGGCGTCGCTCACCTGGTCGAGGCCAGCGCCGTCGGCGCCGTCCATGTCGTTGGTGGGCGCGACCGGCACCACGACCGGCGGCAGGTCGCACTCGGCGGGGAGTACGGCGGGCGGTGGCTCGCACAGCTGCTGGCGCCGCGTGCTCAGCGCGTCGACGGCCGCCGTGATCGCCGCTTGATCGGCGAATTCGATCCCGCGCATCCGCTGGACCACGGCATCGCACGCGTCACGGAACGCCTGCCGGTTGGCGGCGCGGCACCGTCCTTCCCAGAGCGTGCGGATGGTGTTGACGCGCAGCTCGCCACGCATGTGACGCCAGATGTTCGCGAGGTGACCCTCGAGCGCCGCGACGTGGGCGTCCACCTGCGCGCACGTGATGCCGCGGACGTCGATCGCCGTACGCGCCGCCGTGAATCGTGCCGCGGCGAGCGCGACATAGGGCGCACGGTTCTGGAGATCGGTCTCCCACCGGCGACGATCGTGGTCGAGCGCCGTCAGCGCGCGCGTCTTGCACAGCCGGTTGCGCAGCAGCTCGGCCAGCCGGTCCATGACCGCCTGGTAGCGGGCATCGACGGTGGCCTGCACGTGCGGACCGGGGCCCTGCAGATAGCTGATGGCGCTGGTCAGCGCGGCGTCGAACGTCGCGAGCTCGCCGGCGGTGTAGAGCGTGCGCAATGCTTGCAGCCGACCGAGCATGTCGAGGTTGGCGATGGCGCGGTCGACCGCAGCCCAGCGGTCGCGCAGGCCGGCCTCCGGCGCATAGCGTCCCTCCGCCGAGCGCAGCCACGTCAGCAACGCGTCGAGCGCGGCGAGCACCTGCGCGTTGTCGGGCCGGGCCTGATACTCGGCGCGGCGCGCCGTCGCACGATCGCGCGCCTGTGCATTGCGGAGCAACCCCGCGACCTGGTCGACGCCGGCGCGGCAGTCGATGTCGCGGGACCGCGCGCGTGCCTGGATGAGGACCGCCACGCCCTGCAGGTCGGCGTGCGCGCGCAGGTCGTTGATGGCGCGCTGTGCGCGCGTCATCAGATCGTCGCAGAGTCGGTTCGACTCGATCTGCGCGGCGGTCCAGTCGTACGTGAGCGACGTGGTGCCGGTCGCGGCATTGACCATGTCGCGCGACACCAGGTACGGCTGACCGTCGGTGCCGCACTGGACGGTGTAGTTGTAGCCGAGCCACCCGGTCGACTCGTCGCGCTCGGGCGGCGTCGCGTTCCACTGCACGCCGACCGACGCCGGGCCGTAGCTCAACCCGCTCCAGCCGCCGCCGAACGTCACGTTCCAGCGCTGCGGGTTCAGGAGCGAGTGGATGAAGCCCGCGCCGAGACCGACGACGAAGTTGCGTGTGCCGCGGTCGATGTCGGTCGGCGACATCGGCGCGACGCTGCGCAGCGTCTCGGTCTTGGTGAGGCACCAGTGGGCACCCTGCCAGTTGTTCGAGTCCTCGAGGTAGAGGCACGACGACGTGCGGTTGCCGTACTCCGGTTCCCAGCGCGCGTTGTCGCGCGCACCGCGGATCACATGGCGCAGGAGATAGCGGCCGCTGAACCTCGACTCGAACGAGCGGCTGCCTTGCGGGTCCGCGAAGGTCGGGTTGCCGAAGTCCACCTGCGGCTGGCACGGCTTGGTCGCGTCGACAGCGCCGCCCGGTGTCGCCGTGTAGGGGATGCAGCGGAGGGTCACCGGGATGGTGGCCTCCGAACGATGGCGTTTCTGCTCCTCCTCTTCGCACGTATCGCGCGTGTCGGGGTCGACGTTCCGCGCGTGGAACCAGCCACTCCAGAGGAGGCCCTGGTACACCGCGTGTCCAGCGGTCGTGATGTGACCGCGCGTCGAGGACATGCGCAGCGGGATCTGGACGGTGCGTCCGACCGCGTCGCAGGTCGCGCCGCCTGCGAGCGGACCCCCCGGTGGGAGCTGCGGCGCGACGAGGTCGCCGCCGGTGTTCGCGTTGGGCTCGCTCGCCGTCGATGATCGCTGGAGCTCGTGTTGCTCCGGCGTGGCATCGGCGTCGCCGCCGGTCCTGTCGTCGATGCTGCCGTCGCAGCCGAAGATGCCGAGGGCGCCGACGAGAACGCACCCGCGTAGACGATGTTTCGAGAGCTCGGTCGACATGATCGCCTCCTCTGGAGTGGTGGTTGGTTCAGGGCATCCCGCCGGTGCCACCGGTGCCCGGGGTCCCGCCGGCGCCGGGGTTGCCGCCTCCGGCGTTGTTGCCGGGGCCGACGCCGCCCGTCGGATCGGGGATGGCGGTGGGCGACGCGCCGCGGTTGAGCGCTTCGGCCGACACGTGATGCGTCACCGCTTGCCACGCGTGGAAGGCGAGCGGCGCGAGCGCGGCCAGACCGAGCGCCCAGCCGCCGAACGCGAACACCGGGATGGCGGCGAGGATGATCGCCGGCATCGAGCTGATGTGGTGCCACTTCCACTCGCGGTGGTTCGCGATGCGATCCTTCACCGCCTGCGGCAGGTCACCGTTGACCGGCGACTCGCGGGTCAGGTGCGCCGCGAGCTGGCCGAGCCGCGCCAGGTTGCCGTCGGGCGGACGGCCGGTCGCGAGCACCTCGGCGAGATCGCGGCGCGCCACGAGATCGCGCACAGCGTCGCGCATCACTTGCGTCGCGTTGCCGGCGGCCTCGGCGGCCTCGAGCGTCTGCTTGTGCGTCTCGAGCTGGCGGTTCATGTCCGCCAGGTGCTCGTTGCGCTGCGCCTCGTGCGTCACCGCCTCGGCGGCGGCCGACGTCGCCTCGCGCGCACGCACGCGGGCGAGCTCGGTCGCGACGGCGAGGCTGCGCGTGACCAGGTCTTGCAGCTTGGTCTGGTTGGTCGGGTCGGCCTCGGCCGCGGCGCGCGCGGCGGTCTCCGCGGCACGCGCCCGCTCGAGCGCGGTGCGCGCGTTCTCCAGGGTGCGAGCCTCGCGGCCCGCGACTTCGCGCGCGGCGCGCGTCTGCGCGACGGTGCGGCTGTGCTCGTGCGTCAGCGCGGTGTGGATCTCGCTGGCGACGTTCGCGGGCGGACGCGTGCGCGCGCCGGTGCCGGCCGCGGGGCGGTACTGCGCGTGCTGGATCGCCGGGGCGCCAGACGCGCCCGGCGTCGAGCCGTGATACGCCGCGGGCCGCGGAGCGGGGTTGGTCGGATGCGCCGTGCTCGTCGAGTGGGTGCCGCCGCTGTGCGAGCTGCTCGGTCCGCCGGCGCGGCCGCCGGAGCTGCCGCCCGTGTGTCCGCCGCCGGTGCCCGTGGCGAAGAACGGATCGTTGGGATCGGTGTCCGGTCCCGTGTAGCTGTAGAGCCAGCCCTCGTTCATCTCGAGCGTGGGCATGTCGAAGCTGTTGTCGCGCGAGGCCTCCGCCTCGGCGATGGGGCCCCAGGTGTCGACCATCTGGACGTTGGCGTTGGTCGTGATGCCCGCGGCCTCGGCGACGACGGCGCCGCTCGCGTCGCGGGTCTTCACGACGACCCAGCCGCCACCGAACATGCCGGTGTGCTCGAGTCCGAAGACGACGCCACCGGCGCCAGGGATCGCGTCGGCGATCACGCCCGGCATGAAGACGTCGCGCGCGTACTCGAGGGTGTAGCCGTTGGGTAGATCGATCGTCGTGTTGATCGAGATGCCGTCGTCGATCGTCGGGAGCGTGTCGATGGGCTCGATCGGCTCGATGGGCTCGATGGGCTCGATCGGCTCGATGGGCTCGACCGGCGCGATGTCCGTCGAGATGAAGACGCCGTCGGCGGGCGGCGGCGGCGGCATCGGCGGCGGGGGCGGATCGATGTTGTTGATGTTGCGAACCGCCTGACACGCCTGCTGCTGCGGAGTCAGGGGGATCGGCGGATCGTTCGGATCAGCCGGCGGCGGCGGCGGATCCGGAATCTTCTCGCAGCGGAAATCGCGGTTGGGCGTGCCCGGCCCACCCCACAGGAAGTTCTTGTCGTAGCGGCCTTCGGTGCGGACCGCCTGGCCCGTGTTCATGTACTGCGCGAACCCGCATGCGCGATCGGCAGCGATCGCCGCGAGCAGTCGGTTCTCGGTCGGTGCCTCGCCGTAGTCGCCGTACGGAACGACGAGTCGCTTGTCGTTGCACACGTCCTTCCCCGACCACACGAACCAGCTCGCGCTGCCGCCGGTTTCGGGCGGCCCCGCGTTGTGCACCGGGACCGGGTAGGGCACGACCTTCTGCACCCAGCCCGTCGCCGCGCGCCACTCCCACCACGTGCACCTCGGCGAGCTCTCGTTGTTGTCCGGGTGCGTGTGATGGAGGACTTGCACCTTGTAGCAGCTCGGTCCCGCGCCCGCGCCGCCCGCACCGCCCGCGTTCGCGGGCGCGAAGAGATTCTCCGCCGCGAGCGTCGTCGCGTTCGGAACGTCCGGAAGCGGACCGTTATCGACGCCACCCGGAAGCGGCGCTGGATCGTCGCTCGGCGTCGGCGCCGGCGCTTGGTCGCCGGGAATCGGCGTCGGCGCCGGGGCTTCGCCGCTCGGCATGCGCTGGGGCGCTGCCCCGATCGCGTACTCGGCGGTCGTGTCTTCAGGTGTGCTGGATTCGATGCAGGCAGACGCGTGCGCGAGCACCAGCGCCATCGCGAGCCCTTTGCGGCCGATCTTGTTCATGGCAATCCTCCCCGCGCCCTCGATGGGCGCGTGCAGGACCCCTTCGCACCCTTCGTGCCACGGCGAATCGCCCGTGCGTTCGCGCACCTGGCGGATCGGGCGGGGCCGACTGTTGCGCGCCGATCAACGCTCGCGTTGACGGGCGATCAACGCTGCGTCGCTAGAAGCGCGCTTCGTAGTCGGCGGTGATCCACAGCTCGGGCGCCGGCGTGCGCGCCGCCGTGCTGGCGCGGTCGTCGAGCCAGACCTTCACGTCGCCGCGCACGCGGAGCTGATCCTTGGGACGCACGCGGTAGCCGACCTCGAGGGAGGTCTCGAGCGAGGTCTCGAGGTACCCGTTGTCGGCGATGTCCTCGTTCAGGTACGAGAGGCGGCCGCGCAGGCGGAGCTTGTTGTCGGGCTTGTAGAGCGCGGTGGCGAGGCCCGACAGATCCTGGCGCAGGTCGCCGCCGCGCGTGTCGTTCATGATGGCGTGGCGCGCCTGCGCGTAGAGCGTGAGCTTCTTCTGCGGGATGAAGCGCGCGCGCAAGGTCGAGACGAAGCGGCGGCCGGTGCACGTGATGGGCTCGCCGACCTCGCCGTCCTCGAAGAGCACCTCGTAACACTCGGGCACCTCGATGCCCATCGAGTTGCGGGGCTTGCCCTGATCGAGCCCCTTGTCGGTCGCCTGCAGCCACACGCCCCACCGCAGCTGCTCGGTGGCGTCGAAGTCGGTGCGCACGTAGAGGTCGCCGCGCGCGACGTAGACGTAGTCGTCCTGGAACACCGACGGCGCGACCTCCTCGATGATGGGCACCAGCGTGCGCCACGCGTCGGCGCCGACGCGCAGCGAGATCGCGCCGTGCTTGCCGGTGTAGCGCACGCGGGCGCCGTGCTCGCCGCGGGCGCGCTGGCCCTCGATCTCGTCGGCGGCGGCGATCGAGCCGGCGTACGGGTTCACGAAGTCGGCGTCGTAGTAGCGCAGCGACAGCTCGAGCTCGCTCTTCTTGAGGTTGCGCGTCGCGCGCACGATCGCCGCCGGGCCGCCGCCGCCGTGGATGGGCCCGATGCCGTCGGGCATGCGATCGAAGCTGTGCGAGACCTCGGCGAAGACGTCGTAGATGCCGCGGCCGATGCCGAGCGACGTGCCCACCGCGCCGTAGCGGCCGCCGATCGGCCAGCGCGACCACTCCTGCGTGTCGAGCTTCACGTCGTCGGGCGTGTCGGCGAGCCACTGCGTCGTGGCGCCGTACGCGGTCACGCCGATGAAGTCGCGACGCGCGGCGAAGTAGGTGATGTTCGTGCCGACCAGCGACTCGGCAAACATCGAGGGCAGCGTCTGGTACGAGTACTCCGAGGTCGGCGCCAGCGGATCCCCGCCGGGGCGCACGTACACGTCGGGCGCGGAGCAGGCGGCGTTGCCGTCGTCGCGCGGGTCGTCGCAGATGCCGGGCGCCGTGTTGGCGATCTCGTACTGATAGATGCTGCGGTGCTGGTAGCTGGCCCAGCCGTAGGCCTGGAGACGGCCCATGCCGAGCGGAATCTGCTCGGTGCCGAAGGCGAGGCCGCGCAGGCCTTCGCTCCAGCTGAAGTCGGGCGTGACGTACTCGTAGCGCTTGTCGCCCAGGCACGGCGACGCCGCGAGCTCGCCGGTCGACTCGACGCAGTCGCGCGAGAGGTCGTAGCCGCGCGAGATCTGATCGTCCAGGTAGATGCCGTTGGGCGTGTAGTCGGTGGCGGTGTCGAACGTGAGGCGCTCGCCGAAGCCGACGCGATACGTGCCGGCGATCATGTCGAGCTTGTCCTGGCGGTAGCGCACGAACGCCTTGGGCACGTGTGCCTGGATGCCCTGCGGATCGGCGACGAAGGCGTCGCGGTTGGGATCCCACGTGACATCGCCGACGCGCATGCGCGTGAGCGACGCGGCGATGCCGGCGGTGAGCTCCTTGCCGGCGCGGACGCGGACGCGCGCGGCGAACGGCGGGATCTCGTGGTCGGCCTGCGTGGCGCGCGAGATGACGCGGACGATGCCGTGCGGGTCGTACTTCGAGCGCGCGCGATCCTGCACGAGGAGGAACGAGGCGATGGCGAGGAGCTTCTCCTCGGTGAGCGCGCCAGCGGCGACGAGGTCGATGGGGTCGGCGATGAAGCCGTTCAGCTTGCGGTACTCGATGATGGCGTCGACGTCGCCGTACGTGAGGTTGGGCAGCGAGTACAGCTCCTCGCGCGAGGCGGTGTCGAGGTCGACGCCGCGCTCGAGGATGGCGAGGAGCGCGTCGTACGTCTCGGGCGTGATCTGGTCGGCGGCGAGCAGATCCTCGAGATCGTCGACGGTCTCGATGTCGATGAACGCCTCGTACGGCGTCGCGCGCGCGACGGACGCGGAGGCGAGCAGCGCGGCGGCGGCGGTGGCGGTGGCGAGGGTTCGCTTCAGCATGGTCGTGGGGTACATGCGCTCCAGAGGCCTCGGCCGAGGGTGCGTGCGCGCAGCTCGAGCTCGTCGAACTCCTGCACGCGGTCATCGCCGTTGGGCGAGATGTGGAGGACACAGCCGTAACCGCGCTCGACGATCACGGGGTTGATCTCGGCGCCGTCGACGGTGACGTAGGCGAGCAGGCGGCCGAACTGGTCCTCGCGCTCGACGTCGAAGCGCATCGTGATGTCCTTGCCACCGACGAGCGCGACGTTGAAGTCCTTGGCCTCGGGGCCGAAACACTCGGTCTCGGTGGTCGACTCGGGGGTGTCGATCATGAGGTAGCGCACACGACGCCCATCGGTGAGCTCGACCGTGTCGCCGTCGATGACGCGCCCGACCGTCGCGGTCTCGCCCTCGTCCTCGCCGCCGCCGCACGCGGCCAGCGGCACCAGCGCCAGCGCGACGGTCACGCTCGCGATCGTCGTCAGGATCGACTGCTGCACGGCCCCGACCCCGACGGTAACACGGCCATGCGTGCCTTGGTCGCCAGGACCACCGCGAGACCGGTGCAGGTCACGAGCCAGTGCGAGTAGCGGAAATCGGGGGCGGCGGCGCCGACGAAGAAGCTGGCCTCGTAGAGCAGGCCGCTGGCGAGAAGCGCAACTACGAGGCGATCGCGTCGGCGCAGCGCGTCGACGAGCAAGATGATGGCGAGCACGCCGTACATCCAGGGGCGGTAGAGCGGGCCATCGCCGAGATGTTCTCGGTACGCCGCGCCGAGGCGGCGCTGCAGGAACGACGGTGAGGCCTCGTGGCCGAGGCGCTTGTACTGATGCTCGGTGCCGGCCAGCGTCTGCGCCACGGGCTCCCAGGTCTCCGAATGCGTGAGGCCGAGGAGCTCCGCCATCACGGCCGCGCGATGGCGGAGATAGGCGCGCGGGTGCGCGCGCACCAGCGACCACCAGGCCCGCCGGATCGCCAGGCGCTGCCGCTTGTCCATGGGTGGCTCGAACATGGGCTGGCCCTCGTGCTCGAGCCAGAACCACACCCGCGGCTTGTAGGACGCACGCGCGACCTGCTGGAAGTCGTGGTCGACGGTGAAGCGCGTGTCGGCGAGCGTGGCGCGGAGCTCGTCGTCGGAGAGCTCGTCGGCGTAGTTGATCGTGCCGACGATGTCCATCGGGGCCACCGACCGGTACCAGGGATGATCGGTGCGCACCGTGAGCGCGCGGTTGGCGGCCGACGCCGCGACGAGGATGGCGACGGTCGCCGCGGCGGCGATGGCGACGCGGCGCACGCCGAAGTGACCCCATGCGCCCGCGGCCCACAGGAGCACGAAGGGGAGCGCGGCGATGCCGTTGTCGCGCACGCCGGCCGCGAGGAACCACAGCGCGAGCGCGCCGGCGCGGGCGCGTCGCGACGGGCGCATCGCCAGCGCGATGCCGGCGACGAGGAACGCCGCCATCTGCGCGTCCTTCCACACCACGGCCATCGGCGTGAACACCGGCGGGAACAGGAGGACCCCCGCGGCGCACCACGCGGCGGCGTGCTCGCCGAGATGGCGACGCAGGATCTGGTGCATGCCCCACAGGAACAGCACGCTCTGGAGCACGAGCATCAGCAGCGGCCCGCGCACGAACAGCTCGAGCACCCACCAGTACGCGGTCATCACCGGTGGATGCCAGTCGCTGAACTGGAGCGTTCGCACCTGGAAGTTCTGCTCGGCCGAATCGAAGTTCATGTAGCCGGGGCAGGCGTACAGGAAGAGCACGACCCAGCTTCCGACGAGCGGAGCACGTGTCCCGAGCGCGCGAGCGAACGACGCCACGAGCTCACGCTCGCACGCGTGCGCTGGCAAAGGATGGCGGCCG
Organism: Kofleriaceae bacterium; assembly: GCA_035525615.1. Lineage (GTDB taxonomy): Bacteria > Myxococcota_A > Polyangia > Haliangiales > Haliangiaceae > UBA2376. The sequence continues at coordinate 16,617 of DATLEB010000108.1, forward strand.
CGATCAGCGCGTGACCGTCAGCAACGCCGTCGGCAACACCGCGGCATCGGTGTCGCGATCACGGCGCGTTCCCGGCGACCCCGGAGGGGCTAGGGCGGAAGAATAGTGGCCGCGATAACGCCGTCTGCCGCTCCGACCGGCGTGATGGTCGTTCCAAAGACGCTCGTTTGGGTGTTGAAGTCACCCGCCACGACAACCGCCGAGCTAGTGGACGCGATGGGTCCTAACGTGTCGTTCCCAGCGCTCGAAACTCGATTCGCAAACGTGGCGCTTCCATCGCTTTGAAGTAGGCGAACGACGAATGCATCTGAGCCTCCGGCGTTGGCTAGAGTCGTGCTGCCGAACGTTATGTTCGTTCCGTAGCCACCACTGACCACGATCGTCGCGTCGGGGCGTACGGCAACGTTATTGGCTACCTCGCTCCCCGACGTCCCGTATCGTCGCGCCCAGAGGACCGAGTTCTGCGTCGTAACGGATGCGACGACGATCTCGGCCCCTGTACCGCCAGCTCCAGTGATCGGTGAGCCACCGAAGGTCATCGTTTCGCCGCCCACGGCTGTGAACGAGACCGTCGCAAAGAACGACGTGTTGAGGGGATGCGCGACTAGCGCTGTGACGCGGTC
>DATLEB010000110.1:0-50040 GCA_035525615.1 Kofleriaceae bacterium
CGGCGCCGCAGCCGCAGCCGCAGCCGCAGCCGCAGCCGCAGCCGCAGCCGCAGCCGCAGCCGCAGCCGCAGCCGCAGCCGCAGCCGCAGCCGCAGCCGCAGCCGCAGCCGGTGGACCTCTCCGTGCTTCTCCAGATCGACAGCGAGCGGGAGACGTCGTATCCGCCGGTGGGGCCCGAGATGTCCGAGGGGTGCGCGAAGGCGATCGCATCGCGGCCCTCGTCGGCGGTCGTCACGCCGAGACACAAGATCTACGAGCTCGACCCGATCGAGATCCCGCCGGTCCCGTACGGCCCGCGCATTGCCGACATGCCGGTCATGCACGTGGGTGGCCCTTCGCCGTACGCGCTGCGCAGCCTGCGCGACGCGCGGCGCCGCGTGATCCACGACTGCTATCGCTGGGCGCTGTGGAAGCGGCCGCGCTGGTCCGGCACGATGAAGCTCGACGTCGAGCTCGACGTCCTCGGCGGGATCTCCAAGGTGAACGTCGAATGGCCCGAGCGCTGGGGCGAGCTCGGCCAGTGCGTCGCCGAGGCGCTGCCGGCGGCGTACGCGCGCACCTACGTGCCGCGCGCGACGCACGTGACGCTCGAGGTCGAGCTGAAGCTGGCCGGGCAGGATCCGCCGAAGAAGCGGCCGCCGCGCCCCGCGAAGGTGAAGCGTCGACCGCCGCCGAAGGCGTGCGCCGCGGATCGCGCCGCGAAGCTGGCGGAGGTCCCCGACGCCATCACGTACGCGTCGCCGCGCGTCGTCGTCGACGACTTCGATCAGGTGCAGGCCGACGAGGCGGAGCGAGAAGCGACGTGCAAGGCGCAGAAGGCGGCCGGCGCGAAGCACTGTCGCGTCGTCGTGGTGCCGCGGGTCGGTGGCATCGGCGTCGCGCGGGTCGAGGGCGACCTCGACAAGGCGATCATCCGCGCGTCGGTCAAGTACAACCTCGCGGCGTTCGGCGCGTGTTTCGCCGACGCGCGCGCGGGGCGACCCGATGCGGCCGACGAGGTCGGCATCGTCGCGCTCATCACGCCCACCGGCGCGCTGTCCACGGTGGCGATCGAGAAGGCGAGCGCGGATCCCGTGCTGGATGGATGCGTGCGCGCCGCGTTTGCCGACGTCCGCTTCCCGCGGCCCGTCAACGGCGGTGAGATCACCGTCCACATGTCGTTCCGCGCCGGTGCGCTTCCGGTGCTGGTGCCGGCGCTCCCCGCGTGGGCTGCGCGCCCGACGGTGGAGGCGGCCGCGGCCGCCGCGTCCGCCGCCGGCGACGTCACGCGCGCGCTGCGCCACTACGCCGCGCTGCGCAGCCACTCCAGCTCGTGCAAGTCGCGCGTCGCCGAGCTCCGCGCACTGGTCGCGGCCCGTCCCTGGATCGACGAGGGCGTGATGAGAGCCGTCGAGGATCACGTCGCGGCGCAGTCGTACGGTGGGCCCTGCGAGGCGAACATGCGCGCGCTGGTGATCACGCTCGCCGGCCACGCGCACAGGATGGGCCTGAAGCTCGAGCGCGCCGAGCTGCTCGAGATCGCCGTCGAGCGCTACCAGCTCGCGCGCCGGATCTGGGTTCGCCCGAGCGGCGGCGACGATCAGTCCGACGTCATCCCGTTCCTCGCCCACGCGTTGAATGCGCTGCAGCGCACCGACGAGGCCGATCGGTACCTGCAGTCGGTGAAAGGCGCGACCGCCCAGGAACCGAAGTGAGCGGAGACCTCACTCGGCGGCGAGGGTCTTGGCGGCGTCGCCGGCGGTGAGCGCGTCGTTGCCGGCGAGGACGTAGCGCAGGTTGCCGTCGCGGTCGTAGATGCGAACGTGCGGCAGCGCGCCGACCTTGTGCTGGCGCGCGACGGGCGTGTCCCCGTCGCCGACATCGATCTTGCGCACGACCACACGCGATTCCTTGGCGATCGACGCCATGAGCCTCTGGTCGACGACCTCGCAGCCGCCGCACCACGTCGCCCAGAAATCGACGACGGTGACGTGGCCGGGCACGAGCACGTTGGCCAGATCGACCGGCTCCCCCGTGGCGTTGACCTGCGCGACCTTGGCCGGAGCCTTCCGCGGCTTCTTCGGCGTCGTGGTGCCGGGCGCCGCCGTCGTGTCGGCCACCTTGGGGCCGCACGCCGCGGCGAGCGCGAGCGCGGCGAGCACGCAGGCGGCGCGCGTCACGGACGCCACTCCGTGACGGTGGCGCGGCGCGCGGCGACGGTCTCGGCGTCGAGACCGCCGTCGGAGTCGAGCATCCCGACCGGCGTGACGAGGAGCGCCGCGCCGCTGACCATCTCCGACGCGGTGAGCCGCGGGATGCCGTCGGCGTCGACGGTGACGTTGCAGATCGCGACCACGTCGCCGGCGGGCGCGGACGGCAGATCGCCGAGGCGCCAGCGACCCAGCGCGCGCGGCGGCGACACCTGCTCCCACAGCTCGACCTCGATCGCCCGCTCGTCATCGTCGCGCGTCGTGAGCACGCGCGCCTCGCGCGTCGGTAACACCGAGCCCGCGGGCACGAGCGGCGTCGGCTCGCCACCGTAGGCCAGCGCCAGCGTGTTGGGTACGACGTCGACGATCAGCGCCGCCGGCTCCGCGACGAACATGCGCGCGATGCGTGCCGCGCCGATCGCCGCCGCGAAGCCGGGATCCGCGGGCAGACGCGGCGGGCGCGCCATCACCTGTCCGAGGCGTCGCGACAGCGCGTTGAGACGCGCGCCGCCACCGGCGAGCACGACCTCGCTCAGCTCCGACGCCGCGATGCCCGCGGCCGCGAGCGCGCGCGTGCACACGTCGTCGACCTTGCGGACGCGCGGCGCCATCCACAGCTCGAGCTCGTCGCGGCGCGGCGGACGCAGCGCCTTCAGGTGCGGCGCCCCGTCGGCGATGGCGGCCAGCGCGGCCTCGGCGCCCGCGGCGTTGCCGAGGTGCTCGCGCAGCGCGGCGGCAGCCGCGACGAGCGCGGGATCCGCGAGGTCGGGCGCGGGATCGAGCCCGCGCGCGAGGTGCTCGACCACGACGCGGCCGAGCGCGCGACCACCGAGGTTGAGATCCTCCTCGGTGGCGAGGCGATCGACGGCGCCGTTCGAACGATCGACCACGGTCGCGGTGAACGAGCCCGAGCCGGCGTCGCAGACCAGCCAGCGGCCGTCGGGCGCGGACGGCAGCGACAGCGCGATCGCCACCGGCGTGGAGACGAGGCGCGCGAGCGGGATGCCGGCGATCGACGCGGCGTCGCGCAGCGCGCGCCGCTCGACCGCCCCCAGGCTCGTCGACACGGCGAAGACCGCACCGAGCACGGGACCGTGCGCCTCCTCGACCGCGAGCACCGCGGCGCGTACCAGCCACGCCAGGCGCTCGGCGCTGGTGCCGGCGATCTGTCGCTGCGACTCGGGCAGCGCCGCCGCGGCACGGCCGACCTCGACACGCGCGCCCGCGGTCGCGAGCAGCGCCGGAAACGCCGTCACCGGCACCGGCCGATCGTCGACGAGCGCGGCGACGCGCACCGTCTCGCTGCCGAGGTCCAGCCCGATCACGACGGTCATCGTGGCCTCGGCTTCACGAGAACAGCCTCTGGATCGCCGGCGCCGACGGAACGCCGGCGCGACGGAGCTGCTCGAGCGCGGTGGCGGCCTCGACGCACGACGGATCGTGCTGGAGCGCGGTCTCGAGCGCTGCGACGGCGCCGGTCTTGTCCATGCGCCCGCACGCCACCATCGCCGCCGCGATGTGCACGAGCCCGCGCAGGCGGCGGTCGCCGCCGTAGAGATGCAGCGCGGCGTCGGCCATCTCCTTCGCGCCGGCCGCATCACCGGTCGCCAGGCGCGCGCGGATCTGCCGCACGAAGCGGTCGCCGGGACCCGAGCGCCCCTGCGCCAGCGAGTCCTCGAACGCGATCGGCGACTCGCCGCCCGTCGCCTGCGAGCCGAGATCGAGATCGGAGAAGAGATCGTTCGGCTCCGACCAGCGCACGCCGGCGCTCGCGTGCGCGGGCGCCGAAACCGTCGCGACCACCGGCGGAGGCAGGAGCTCGTCGAGGGACGGCAGCTCGGGGGTGGGCGGCGGTGGCAAGGGATCGGCTGCCGGCGGCGGGTCATCACCGGCCGCGGCCGCGGCGACGAGCTCGGCGACATCGGCGGGCGCCATCTCGATCGTCTTCTTGCTGTCGAGCTTGGCGAGCTGCTCGGTCGTCGGCAGGCGGTGCACGGCGCTCGCGTCGACGAGCTCGACCGCGTCCTCGACCGGCGGCGTCACCGCCTCGGCGAAGAAACCGGTCGCCATCGGATCGTCGGCGGCGGTCCACGACGCCGGCGGCCGGATGGTCGGCCCCACCGACGTGCCGTGGTTGTCGGCGACCACCGCCGAGCGCAGGCGATCGTACGCGCGCGCCGCCAGGATCATCGTCTCCTCGGCGACCGACGTGAGCGTGGGCGAGGCGTAGCGCGCGACCGCGTCGGGATGATCGCGGGTCGCGAGCGCGATCCACGCCGCGCGCAGCTCGGCTGCGGTGGGATCACGCGGCACGCCGACGATCTCGTGGGCCGCGAGCAACCGCTTGCGCCGCAGCTCGGCCTCGCGCGACAGCAGGAGCCGGCGCTCGTCGTCGACGCCCTCCTCGTCGGCCGCGACCACGCGCGCGTCACCGACCAGCGCCTTCAACCGCGCCAGCAGATCGGCCGACAGCCCGAACAGCGTCACGTCGATCGGCGTGCGCCCGTTGACCGGCGTGCCGGCGCTGGCGACGGTCCCGTCGATCGCGATGACGATCTGGTTGGGCAGCTCGAGCCCGAGCGTCACCGGCGTGCCGATCTCGCACTCGAACGGCACCTTCATCGACAGGCGGCCGGTCTTGCGCAGCTTGCGCCGATAGAAGGCCTCCACCTGCTCCCAGGTGGTGCACCGCACGCGAAGCACCCGCGCCGACGTCACTAGGGGTTCTTCTTCGCGGGCGGTGCCGGAACGAGCGACACGCTCTTCTCGATCACGTCGCGCTTGGGCGCTGCCGACAGCGGCAACGCCGGGTCCCCACCCTGCCTCCACTCCTCCCCGGTGACGCGCACGTACCCGGGCACGAAGCCGTCCTTCTGCACGCGGAGCTCGTACGGCTGCCCGGCCTCGATGCCCTGGAGCTCCATCGTGTTGGTGATACCGACGAGCAGCCACACCGCGGCGCCTTCCGGCTTGGACGTCGCGTGCAGCGAGCCAGATCCGTCGACGAGCCCCGCGCGATCGCTCGCCGGCGGCTCCGGCGGCATCGCGGGTAACGCCGGCATGTTGGTGCCGGCGTCGAGCTTCACGTCGATCGACGCGCGCAGATCCTCGGGCTTCCCGGTCCAGCCGGCGCCGCCGACGCGCACGTCCTGCGTCTTGTAGCCCTCGAGCTCGACGCGCATCTCCCACACCGCCTGCGTCTTGAGCGGGATCGAGTCGAACGGCGTGCGCCCGAGGAGCAGCCACACCGCGGCGCCGTCCGGCGTCGAGGTCACGCGGATCGAGCCCGGGTCGGCCTGCTCGGCGCGCAGGCGGCGCTCGAGCTCGTCGCGCTCCTTCTCCTTCTGCGCACGCAGCTCGGCCGCGGCCTTCTCGCCGCCGGTGAGCTCCTTGCCCTGCTTGCGCAGGTAGAAGAACAGCGCGGCGCCGCCGGCGAGGAGGACGATGAGTCCAAGCCACGTCCAGATCGGACTGCGCTTGAGCGACGGAACCGGCACGTCGTCGGCGACATCATCCGCCGGCTTCACGAACCTCATCCGAGGCGCCTCGGCGACCGCCGGCTTCGGCGCCGGGGTCCCGGTCGGCGGGGCGTCGAACACCGGCGGCGGCGTGGCCTCCGGCTTGTGCTTGGGCCGCGTCTTCTCGACGAGGCGCGACGGCAGCGGCGCGGCCTCGACGCGACGGACCGCGGACCGCGATGGATCGGCCACGGCCTCGCGCGTCAGCGTGCCCGGCTCGTCGGGCTGGGGCGGCGGCAGTGGCGTGCCGTCGGGATCGTGGACCGCGGTCGGCGCGCTCTCGGCGTGATCGACCGCCTCGAGCGCGATGAGCTCGGAGATGGGATCGCGGCCGACCTGGCCCTTGGGCTCGTCGACCATCGTGAGCGGCCCGTCGGCGGTCGAGTCCTCGAGATCGGCGATCAGCGAGTCGAGCTGGTTGCGCGCGCCGGGACGCGAACCCGGCCGACGGGCGTGCGCCTGAGCCATGCCCGAGATGCCGCTGTCGCCGAGCCCCGGGATGCTGCTGCCGACCTCGGAGCCGGCCACGCTCGACATGCCCACGCCGCTCGGGCGCGTCACCTCGACGGCGCCGCCGCTCAGGCTGGCCAGGAGATCCTCGGTCGCCGCGTCGAGGTTCGACTCCGGCGCCGCGCCCGCGACCTCGTTGACGAAGCGGGCGAGCTCCGCCGTGCCCGCGCTTTCCCAGCGATCGTCCTCGAGCGCCTCGGCCAGGTTCTCCTGCAGCTCGATCGCGTTGCCGAAGCGCCGCGCCAGATCGGTGTCGAGCGCGCGCTGCACCAGCCGCTCCACCGCCGCCGACGTGTTGAGCGACCCGGGCGGCGTCTCACCGGTGAGCATCGCGAAGAGCAGCGCGCCGACGCCGTACACGTCCGACGGCGGCGAGGGGTCGTCGCCGAGCGCGAGCTCGGGCGCGAGATACCCGGCCAGGCCCTTGAGCGACACGGCGTCCGAGCCAGCGGCCGCCGCGGTCATCGCCGCGTTGCCGACCGCGAAGTCGGTCACGCGCACGCTGCCGTCGCGATCGACGAGCACGCTGCGCGGGTGCAGCGCGCCGTGCACGATGCCGGCGGCGTGCGCCGTCGCCAGGCCGTCGACGACGGCGCGCGCGATCGTGGCGGCGATGCGTTCCTGCACCTTGCCGCCGCGGGCGCGGGTGCGCTCGAGGATCTCGGCGAGCGAGATGGCGCCGCCGGTGCCCTCGGTCACCACGACCAGGCTCTTGCCGTCCTGGGCCACGACCACCGTGCCCACCACCGACCGGTGGTGGAACGCGTCGAGCAGCGGCGCCGTCCCGCGGGACAGCGCCTCGGCGAACTGGTCGTCGGCGGCGAGCCGCGGCTCGACGACGAGGAGCGTCAGCTCCTTCTTGCCGCCCTTGCCCTCCGTGGCGCGAAAGACCTCGCCATAGATGTCCTGAGCGATGCGCTCACCCAGGGTGTAGCCAGCGAGCGTACGAACCCCCGTCGGGCGTGCCACGGGCCGACTATAACGCCGCGGGCGGCCGTGCTAAATGCGACACGCCATGAAGCAACGAATCTCGCAGGTCCTGGGCGGCGAGGTCGCCGTGGGAAGCCGTGTCACGATCGAGGGCTGGATCCGCACCCGTCGCGATTCCAAGGCCGGACTTTCGTTCCTCGCGGTGCACGACGGGACGTGCTTCGAGCCGCTCCAGGTGGTCGCGCCTGCCGAGCTGGCCGAGTACGGGGAGGTCGTCCTCAAGCTGTCGACCGGCTGCGCCGTGCGCGTCGACGGCGAGGTCGTGGCGTCGCAGGGCAAGGGTCAGACCGTCGAGCTGCGCGCCGAGCGCATCGAGGCCGTCGGCATGGTCGAGGACCCCGAGGCGTATCCGATGCAGCCCAAGCGCCACACGATGGAGTACCTGCGCGAGGTGGCGCACCTGCGCCCGCGCACCAACGTGATCGGCGCGGTGACGCGCGTGCGGCACGCGCTGGCCATGGCCGTGCACCGCTTCTTCCACGAGCGCGGCTTCTTCTGGATCCACACGCCGATCATCACGGCCAGCGACGCCGAGGGCGCCGGTCAGATGTTCCGCGTGTCGACGCTCGACGCGGCCAACCCGCCGCGCACGCCGGCCGGCGGCGTCGACTGGAACCAGGACTTCTTCGGCAAGCAGGCGCACCTGACGGTGTCCGGCCAGCTCAACGTCGAGACCTACTGCATGGCGATGAGCAAGGTCTACACGTTCGGCCCCACGTTCCGCGCCGAGAACTCGAACACGCGGCGCCATCTGGCCGAGTTCTGGATGATCGAGCCGGAGATCGCGTTCGCCGACCTGGCCGCGGACGCGCAGCTCGCCGAGGACTTCCTCAAGTCGATCTACTCGCAGCTGCTCGTCGAGCGGAAGGACGACCTCGCCTTCTTCGAGAAGTTCGTCGACAAGGACTGCGTCAAGCGGCTCGAGCAGCTGGTGGCGTCGAAGTTCGAGCGCATGGACTACACCGACGCCATCAAGACGCTCGAGAAGAGCGGCAAGACCTTCGAGTTCCCGGTGTCGTGGGGCATGGACATGCAGGCGGAGCACGAGCGCTTCCTCACCGAGGAGGTCGTGAAGGGCCCCGTCGCCGTGGTCAACTACCCGAAGGACATCAAGGCGTTCTACATGCGCATGAACGACGACGGGAAGACCGTCGCCGCCATGGACGTGCTGGCGCCGGGCATCGGCGAGATCATCGGCGGCAGCCAGCGCGAGGAGCGCCTCGACCGGCTCGACGCGCGCCTCGACGAGATGAAGCTGTCGAAGGAAGACTACAGCTGGTATCGCGACCTGCGCCGCTACGGCACGGTGCCACACGCCGGCTTCGGCCTCGGCTTCGAGCGCGCGATCCAGTACGCGACGGGCGTCGAGAACATTCGCGACGTGATCCCGTTCCCGCGCGCCCCGCGGCAGGCGGAGTTCTAGTGGGACGCGACGCAACGACGATGCCCGCGGGTGCCTGGCTCGACGCCGTCGAGGCGGCGCTCGTCGCGAGCGCGCTGCGTCGGCCCGCGCCGGAGCCCGTCGCGTTGTCCATCGAGCAGGCGCTGGCCGGTCGCGCCGCGGTCGCCGCCAAGTTCCTCGCGGTCGGCACGCCACGCACGCTCGGCCTCGCCGGCTGCGGGGACCTCGCGCCGCTGGTCGTCGCCGCGCAGCGCGCCTACGCGGCGCCGCGCGAGCTGCGCGTGTTCGAGGCCGTCCCCGTCGCGGCCGCGCGCGTCGCCAGCGACGTCGGCGGCCGCGTCGTCTCGCTCGCCGAGGCCTGCGCCTGCGACATCGTCGTGGTCGCGGGCGGCGTCAGCGTGCGCCGCGAGTGGATCCGCGGCGGCACGCTGGTCACCGTCCTCGACGAGGGTGTCGCCCTCGACCCGGCGCTGCTCTCCGCGGCGCAGGTCTACGGCGATCGGGTACCCGCGACGGTCCCATCCTTGCGCCTGGTCGCGTCGCTCGGCGCGGTCGCCGCCGGGCTCGTCGACGGTCGCACGCTCGACGAGATCATCGTCTTGCTGCCGAGCTGATCGAGCGCGTCGCGAAACCAATCGAACGCGTCCGACTCCTCGGCGGGCGCCGCCTGCGCCTTCGCGGCGTCGTGCTGCGCCTCGCAGACGATCTTCGACAGCCACGCCTTGCCGTCACACGTGTCCTGGGGATTCGCCGCGGCGGTGCCCGCGGTCGCCACCGCGAGCCCTGCCGCGAACAGCAGTGCCTTCACTCGCATGAGATCCTCCGTTGGTCGTGCTTCACGCCGACGCGCGCGCGCGCATCGGCGCAGGTTGCAAGATCGAAATCGGTGACAGCGGCCGCGCCTGGTCCGCGATCTCGTCGAGGGTGGTGCCCGGGCGCACCAGCACGACGGGGATCGAGCAACCGAGATCACGCAGGCCGCGGGCCAGGGTCGTGCCCGAGCAGCCACGCGAGATCTCGTCGACGACGATCATCCCGACGCGTCCGTTCGCACCGTCCTTCTCGATCACGTCGGCGAGCGCGCTGAGGATATGGAAGCCGCTCGCCTGCTCGATCACCGTCCAGCCCAGACGCTGGAGCGCATCGACGACGCCCTTGCGACGTACGACGTCGTCGACTGACACGTACACGACGGGCCGCCACGGGGCGGCCTTGCCGACCTCGCGTCTCATCGCGCTCCTCCGTCGTCAGGCTGCCGTGGGCTTGTCGTCGAGCCGCGCGGGTTGCATGCCGAGCAGGCCCTTCACCTTGTCGACCACGCCGCCGCCGAGCTTGATCTGGCGGGGCTTCGCCCTGGGCGTCTTGGGTACCAGCACGGTGAGGACGCCGCGCTCGAGCTGCGCCTCGATGTGCTCGAGGTCGAAGCCTTCGGCGAGCGTGAACTGCCGCTGGAACGCGCGCTCGTAGCCGCGGCGCGAGGTCTTGCCCTCGATGGTGAGGATGCGGCCCGTGACATTCACGTTCACGTCCTCGTCGCCGAGGCCGGGGACGTCGGCCGTGATGACGACGGCGTCCTCGCCGTGCGCCACGTCGAAGACCGGCCAGGTGGCCGCGGGGGGCGGCGTCCACGTCCACGCGGGGGTGAGGGTCCGCTCCAGGCGATCGATCACTTCCTCTGCGGAGGAGAGGGCGGGCATGCCGCCCATCTCACGAAGCATGAGATTGAGCATGTCGGGTTCTCCTTGTTCGATCCGGGTGTCTGCGTTGTCCCGTACGACAAGCCCGATAAACACGTCACGCGCACCGCGCAAGGGGGGCGCTGCGAGCGCCTACCAGGTCCCCTGGATCCGCGACATGAAGTCGTAGGGATAGCCCAGCTCGAACGCGCTCGCCTCGTCGAGGCGCTGCAGGTGCTCGGGCCCGAGCTTCACGGCCGCCGCCGGGAGGTTGTCGTCCACCTGCGCGACGGTGCGCGCGCCGAAGATCACGCTCGTGACCTCGGGCTTGTGGAGCAGCCATGCGAGCGACACCTGCGCCGGCGTCGCGCCGAGCTCCTCGGCGACCGATACCACGGCCTCGATGATGGCCCAGTTGCGCGGGGTGTCGTAGCGGCCGAAACGATCCTTCCAGGTGTCGAGACGCGTGCCCGCCGGCGCCGGCGCGTCCTTTCGGTATTTCCCCGACAGGAAGCCGCTGGCGAGCGGCGACCACGGCAGGATCCCGATGCCCCACTGGCGGCACAGGGGCACGTGCTCGCGCTCGAGCTCGCGGGCGACCAGGCTGTATTGCGCCTGCAGCGTCACGAAGCGCTCGCGATTCGTCGACTTCGAGATCCACAGGCTGTCGGCGAGCCGGTACGCCGCGTAGTTCGAGCACCCGAGGTAGAGGACCTTGCCGGTGCGCACGAGATCGTCGAGCGCGCGCAGCGTCTCCTCCTCCGGCACGGTCACGTCCTGCATGTGGATCTGGTAGAGGTCGATGCGATCGGTCTTGAGCCGGCGCAGGCTGTCCTCGACGCAACGCACGATGCGGTAGCGCGAGCCGCCGGCGCGATTGGGGCCGTCGCCCATGGTGAAGCGGAACTTGGTGGCGAGCACGACCCGATCGCGCTTGCTGCCGCCGAGGAACCACTGGCCTACGACACGCTCGGAGAGTCCGTCTTGACCATACACGTCGGCGGTGTCGATGAAGTTCACGCCGCTGTCGAGCGCGCGATCCATGATCGCGAAGGCCGTGCGTTCGTCGCAGCTGACCTTGTGCATGAACGATTTCTCGTCGGCCTCGCCGAAGGTCATCGTCCCCAGGCACAGCGACGACACCTTCACACCGCTCGATCCGAGGTTTCGGTATTCCATCGCCGCGAAGTCTAATCCTCCTCGGGCACTCCCGGGTATGGTCGCCCCGTGGGAGCGACCTCGATCCAGGCGGTCATCTTCGACCTCGACGGGACCCTCGTCGACAGCCTCGAGGACATCGCGTCGGCGCTGGGCGGCGCGCTCGCAGACGCCGGTCTCGCCCGCCCGCCGGTCGAGCTGGTGCGCGCGTGGATCGGCGACGGTGCGCACTCGCTCGTGCGTCGCGCCGTCGAGGGCCGCGCCGACGTCGACGCCGTGTTCGCGTCGTTCCGCGAGCGTTATCGCGCGCAGCCGATCGTCACGACGCGCCTCTACGACGGCGTCGCCGCCGCGCTCGACGAGCTGGCCGGGCCCGGCCGCTCCTTCGCGGTGCTCTCCAACAAGCCGCACGAGCTGACCAAGGTCATCGCCGACCGCTTGCTCGGCGCGTGGCCGTTCGCCGCGGTGTTCGGGCAGCGCCCCGGCCTGCCGCTCAAGCCCGACCCGACCGTCGCCCTCGTGGCCGCCGACGAGCTCGGTGTGTCACCCGCGCGTTGCGCGTTCGTCGGCGATTCGGCGATCGACGTCGAGACCGCCCGCGCCGCCGGGATGCGAGCGGTCGCCGTGGCGTGGGGGTTTCGCGACCGCGTCGAGCTCGAGGCGGCGCAGCCCGACGTGATCGTGGACGAGCCGCGTCAGCTCGCCGCCGCGATCGCGTGAAGCGCGCTGACAGAACCGTGACAGAGCCCTGAGAGGGCCTTCGCACGGCGCGCGCTACACGAGGGACATGGATACGACGATCACTGCGGCCCGCGCGAAGGCGCGCGGTTGGCGCGCGATCTACTTCCACGCCCTGACCATCCCGTTCTGGGGCGTGCACCTCGGCGCGATCTACGGCGCGTTCCACTTCGGCATCTCCTGGGCCGCCGTGTTCTGGGCGCTGGCGATGTACGCCACGCGCCTCTTCTTCGTGACCGGCGTCTATCACCGCTACTTCTCGCACCGCACGTACAAGACGTCGCGCTGGTTCCAGCTCGTCCTCGCGCTCTGCGCGCAGGCCACGGGGCAGAAGGGCGTCCTCTGGTGGGCCGCCCATCACCGCCGTCACCACAAGCACTCGGACACCGAGCTCGACGTGCACTCGCCGTATCAGGGCGGCTTCTGGTGGTCGCACATGGGCTGGATGATGGGGAAGGACTTCGAGGGCACCGACGAGCCGCTGGTGAAGGACTTCGGAAAGTTCCCGGAGCTGCGCGCGCTCGAGAAGCTGTGGTTCGTCACGCCCGTCCTCGTCGGCACGCTCACGTACCTGGTGGGGGGCTGGTGGGGGCTGGTCTGGGCGTTCGCGGTACCGCAGGCGCTCTCGTGGCACGGCACCTTCACGATCAACTCGCTCTCGCACGTGTGGGGCTCGAAGCGCTACGCGTCGGGCGACGACTCGCGCAACAACCCGGTGCTCGCCCTGATCACGCTCGGCGAGGGCTGGCACAACAACCACCACCACTACCAGTCGTCGGCGCGCCAGGGGTTCTTCTGGTGGGAAGTCGACATCACGTTCTACGGCCTGAAGGCGCTCGAGACGGTCGGGCTCATCTGGGACGTCCGCGGCGTCCCCGAGCACATCCGCGCCGGCACGCGCAAGGCGGCGGAAGCCCCCGCGAAAACGGCTCCGTGCTAGGGCGCACACGCCTGGGCGGGTGATACGATTTCCCGCACGGGATGACCCAGCGTCACGACGACACGCCGACGCGACCGACGCCCTTCGCGGTCGCAGATGTCGATGCGTTCCGCAATGATCCGCGCGACGGCGCGCGGTTCGCAGCGCTGCGTCAGTCGCTGCGCGACGGCGGTCAGGGCGCGGCGCTCGCCGAGATCTGCGAGCTGCGCGCGCCGTTCGAGGCCAACCCCGTCAAGGCCGCCGAGATCTGGGCCGAGGCCGGCGAGGCGCGCGCGGTGATCAACCAGGTAGCGCTCGCCGAGCGCGACCTGCGCGCCGCGTGCGCGCTCGACGCCGCGAGCGAGCGTGGCTGCGCGCGCCTGACCGAGATGTTCATGACCGCCGGCAAGTACGCCGAGGCCGGCGACATCCTCGAGGCGGAGCTCGACGAGCTCGCGCGCCGCGCCGAGGCCAACAAGGGCAAGGCCGACCGCGCCGGTAACGTGCGCCGCGCCAATCGCCATCGCGCCGCGGCGCAGCTCTGGGACGAGCACCTCGGCCGCGTCGATCGCGCGCTCTATCACTTCCAGCGCGCGTGGCAGCTCGAGCCCGAGCGCACCGACGCGCTCGCCGCCGCGCGCCAGCTCTACGCCTCGCTCGGCGACGACGCGATGGTGGCCAAGCTCTACAAGGCCGAGATCGACGTGCTCGGCGAGCGCGCACCCGCGCCGCAGCGCGCGCAGCTGTGGACCGCGCTCGGCAAGATCGAGCTGCGCCGCGGCGACGGCAAGGCCGCGGCCGCCGCGCTCGAGAAGGCGCTGCGCATCGACGCGGCGTCGCCCGGCGTGCGCGAGGCGCTGGCCGAGGTCTACGGCAGCGAGGCGTGGGCGCACAGCGCCGAGGACGCGGCCGCGGGTCCGCGCAAGGCGGCGGCGCTCTACGTGGAGCTCGGCAAGCACGCGCTCGGCGCCGGCGACGTCGAGGGCGGGCTCGGGTTCCTGCGCCGCGCCGTCGGCGTGGATCCGTACGAGCGCAGCGCCGCGGCGGCGCTCGAGCAGGCGCTGCGCGCCGCCAGTCGCTGGGAGGAGCTCGAGCGGCTCCTCGGCCAGCGCGCCTCGCTCTCCGACGACGATGCCGAGCGCGCCGCGATGCTGCGCCGGCGCATCGAGCTGTTCGATCAGCAGCGTCCGGATCGCGCGCAGCTGATCGCGACGCTGTCCGAGCTGGTCGAGCTCGAGCCGGCGCGCGGCCCGGCCGCCATCCGCCTGCGCGTGCTCCTCCACGAGGATCAGCGCTGGCGCGACCTCGCGCTGCTCATCGAGCGCGAGCTCGCCGCGCTCGAGGCCAACGATGCGGCGAACGAGGACCCGACCGCGATGGTCGCCGAGATCCTCGAGCTCGCCGTCCTCACGCGCGAGCACCTGAACGACAAGGACAAGGCCGCGGAGCTGCTCCACCGCGCGCTGTCGATCGACCCGACCAACGAGGACGCCCTCGCCCGCTACGTCGAGCACTTCCGCGAGCGTCGCGACTTCCGCGGCCTCGCCGACCTCTACGAGTTCTCGCTCGAGAACGCGCGCGACGCGGGCGCGACGACGGCCGAGGTCATCCGGCGGCTCGAGGAGATCGCGCAGATCTGCGAGCTGCGCCTCGGCGACGTGCCGCGCGCGCTCGACACGTGGCGCCGCATCGAGGAGCAGGAGCCCGGCAGCCCCAAGGCGCGCGAGGCGGTGCGCCGGCTGTCGGCGCGCGCCAAGATGTGGGAGCAGCTGGTCGCGGTGCTCGACGGCGAGGCGCAGGCCGCGCAATCGAGCGGCGAGCGCGCCGACACGCTGCGCCGCATCGCACAGACGTATCGCGAGCGTCAGGTCGAGCCGCGCCGCGCGATCGCCCTGTACGAGGAGGTCATCGAGCTGCGGCCCGACGACGACGGCGCGCTCAAGGCGCTGGCCGAGCTCTACGAGCGCGAGGGCGATGACGCCGGGTTGGCGCGCACGCTGCGCCGCCAGCTCGAGCTCGACGCGCGCCGGCTCACCGACGAGATGACCGCCGCCGGGAAGCCGGCGACCGCGGCGCGCGAGTGGCCGGTCGGCAAGCGTGTCGAGCGTCTCACCGCGCTGCGCCGCCTCGGCGCGATGTGCGAGTCGCGCCTCGGCGATGCCGACGGCGTCGTGTTCGCGTGCGGCGGCGTCCTCGAGATCCTCCCGGGCGATCGCGACGCGCTCGATCGCATGGAGCGCGTGCTCGATCAGGCGGGCGACGTCGAGCGCCTGACGCAGACGCTCGAGTACCACGCCGCCAGCGCGACCGGTCCCGCCGAGCGCGCGCGCGTGCTGCGCCGCCTGGCGAAGATGGCGACCGAGGCCGGCGACGACGCCCGCGCCCTCGACCGCTGGGAGCAAGCGCTGCGCGCCGCCCCCACCGACGAGGAGATCCTCGCCGCGGTCGCAGACCTCTACGAGAAGTCGCAGCGCTGGGGCGAGCTCGGCGGCGTCCTCGAGCGCCTCGACGCCGTCCGTTATCCCAGCGCGACGCCCGCGCCGGCCCCGGGCTCGGCGCAGGCCGCGATGCGCGCCAGCGATCTCGCGCGCTATGCCCGCGTCGTCGACGACAAGCTCGGTGACGGCCAGCGCGCCATCAAGGCGTGGGAGCGGCTGCGCACGGTCACGCCGCGCGATCGCGCCGCGCTCGAGGCGCTGGCCCGCCTCTACCGCTCGGCCGCGCGCTTCCGCGAGCTCGCCGAGATCCTCGCCGTGCACGTCGACGTGTTCGCCGTCGACGACGTCGCCCGCGCCACCGCCGCCGCGCGCGAGCGCGCCGAGGTCCTCGCCGAGCGCCTGGGCGCGACCGAGGACGCGATCCGCCAGCTCGAGCGGCTCGTCGCCGATCTCGATCCCACCGATCTCGACGCGCACACCATGCTGCGCCGCCTGCACGAGGCGCGCGGCGACTACCACGCCGCGGTGCGCGTCGCCGAGCGCGAGCTCTACCTCGCCGCCGAGCCGTCCGCGAAGGTCGTGCGCGCGCTCGAGATCGGCGTGGTCTGCCGCGATCGCCTGAACGATCCGGCGCGTGCGCTCCAGGCCTACGAGCGCGTGCTCTCGCTCGATCCGCACCACGACGAGGCGCTGGCCGCCGCCGCCGATCTGCACGAGCGCCTCGGAGACTGGAAGAACGCGGTGCGCGTGCTCGAGCGCCGCCTTGGCCGCGTCGAGGACGCACGTGCGCGCCGCGGGCTCCTCAACCGCCTCGCGGCGATCACCGCCGAGCGCGTCGGCGATCACAAGGGCGGCTTCCGCTTCTGGCGCCGCGCGCACGACGAGGCGCCCGACGCGAGCACGCTGGGAGAGCTCAAGCGCGCCGCCGAGGCGTACGGCCTGTGGCGCGAGCTGGCCGAGGTGTGGTCCGAGGAGCGGCGTCGTCTGCTCGCCGCCGGCGGAGGCGGCGTGCCGTCCGACATCGAGGCGTACGTCGCGGCCAGCCGCGAGCTGGCGCAGGTGTGCGAGCGGCGCCTCTCCGACAAGCCGAAGGCGATGACCGCGCTGCACGAGGCGATCGGCGCCGCGCCGCGCGATCCGGCGCTCCTCGGCGAGGCCGAGCGTCTCGCCGCCGAGGCCGATCAGCGTCCGCTGTGGAAGCAGCTCGCGGACGGGTACGATCTCGCGCTGCGCGCCGCGCCGGCCACCGCGCGCGTCGAGATCCACCAGAAGAAGTCGCGCGTCCTCGACGAACGTCTCGGTGATCCCAAGGGCGCCGCGGCCGAGCTGATCTCGGCGTTCGCGTGGGCGCCCGAGCGCGACGATCTGCGCGCCGGCATGTACAAGCTGGCCGAGAAGAACCGCACGTGGAGCGACGTCATCGCCGTCGAGGCCGCGCTCGCCGAGCGCGCCGACGGCGCCGATCGACTCGCGGCGCTGCGTCGCAAGGCGCAGGTCGTCGAGGAGCAGCTGAAGGACCTGTCGCGCGCGTTCCGCGTGCACCTGGTCTCGTTCCTCATCTCGCCCGAGGACACCGACACGCTCGCCCACCTGTGGCGTCTGGGGCGCGCCATCGGGAAGTACCGCGAGACCGATCGCACGCCCAAGCCCGAGCCCGCGCCCGCGCTCGTGCACGGCGAGCGTGACGCCGACGTGTCCGCGCCGGTCGCGGTGGCGCGCGACAGCTCCAGGCCGGGCGCCGTGCTGTTCTCGACGTCGCGCGCGCGGCGGCCGTCGACCGAGAACCTCGACGAGGCCGACCTGAAGGGCGGCGCGCGTTCGGCGACGGACGGCAACGACGGCGTCGACATCGCATCCGAGGATGACCTGCGCGTCGGCGACTCGACGCAGCCCATCGATCTCGACGAGCTGATGCCGGCGACCAGCCCGCAGATCAACGTCAAGGGCGGCCGCCCGATCACCGTCGTCCCGACGCGCAAGGAGCGCGCCGACAAGACGATGGAGCTCGACATCTCGGACCTCGCGCCGGTGCGCGGCGGCTCGAGCGCGAATCTCCCGCTCGCCGCGCCGTCGCTGCCGGGGCTGCCCGGTGTCGCTGGCGTCGGCTCCGGTCGCACCAAGCTGCCGCCGCCGCCGCCGAAGACGCCGAAGATCGAGCCGCGTGCCCCAGGTTCGGCGCCACGCGCCTCGGCCGCGCCGCCGGCCACGCCGATGAAGAAGGCGCAGGCGTCGGTGCGCTCGCCGTATCGGTCGGCGCCGCTGCCACAGCTCCTCATCCGCGCCTTCGAGTCGCCGTGGGACGAGCTCGCCGCCGCGTATGACTCGCTGCCCGCCGGCGACGCGCAGGCGCGCGCGCGCTGGCTCTATCGCGCCGCCGAGGCGTGGGAGAACGGCGCGCACGACATCCCGCGCGCGTTCGACACGCTGGCCAAGGCGCTCGATCGCGTGAGCCAGCCCGTCGGTGGCGTCGCGCCTGCGCCGGGCAGCGACGCCGAGGCGCGCGCTCGCCTCCATCGCCTCGCGGCCGATCACGACGGGTGGGATCGCCTCGCCGAGCTCTACGAGACGCTCGGCGAGGACGCGCACACCGCCGAGGCCGCCGCCGATCTGCTCATGGAGGTCGCGGCGATCCGCGACAAGCAGGGGCAGCCGGCGCGCGCCGAGGCGCAGTACCGCCGCATCCTCGGCATGCGCCCCGACGACAGCGCCGCACGCGCCAAGCTCGAGGCCCTCTATCGCAACGGCGGGCGCTGGGTCGAGCTGGCCGCGTCGCTCGAGGAGCGGACCGATCCGCGCCTCGGCACCGCGGCGCCGGAGGCGGAGCGCCCCGCGCTGCTCCGCGAGCTCGCCGCGATCTACGTCGATCACCTCGCGCACCCGCACGACGGCATCGACACGCTCGAGCGTCTGCGCCACCTCGCGCCCACCGACGTCGGCGTGCTCGAGGATCTGGGCGGGCTCTACGCGCGCGTCGGCCGCTGGAGCAAGGTGATCGAGACCCACGCGCGCATCGGCGAGATCGCCGAGGGCACGCCGCAGGCGCGCGATGCGCTGCGCAAGGTGGCCACGATCTACGAGGCCGAGCTCGAGCTGCCCGAGCGCGCCATCGATACCTACCAGCAGCTGGTCGCGCAGTGGCCCGACGACGCGGACGCGTTCGCGGCGCTCGATCGCCTGTGCGAGGCGCAGGCGCGATGGACCGATCTCGTCGAGGTCCTGCGCCGTCGCTCGGCGCTGGCCACGTCGCCGCAGGATCGCGCGCGCCTGCTCGCGCGCCGCGCCGGCGTGCTGATGGAGTGGCTGAGCTCGCCCGAGGAGGCCGCGTCGGCGCTGCGCCACGCGCGCACGATCCTCCCCGAGGACGGCTCGCTCGCCGATCGGCTGGTCAGCGCGCTCCACCAGGCCGCGCGCCATCGCGAGGCTGCGGCCGTGCTCGAGGGGAGAATCTCTCGAGCCGCCGAAGCCGGCGGCTCGGGCGCGAGCTCGGCCGACAAGGGGCTCGGCGCCGGCGAGCTCGCCGCGCTGCACATCCGCCTGGCACAGATCCGCGCCGAGGGCCTGGGTGACACCCCCGGCGCGCGCGTCGCGCTCGATCACGCCCTCAGGATCGTCCCCGATCACCCGACCGCGCTCGCCGCGCTGTCGCGGCTCACCGCCGGCGACGAGGACCCGCGCGCGTTCATCGCCGCCAAGTTGCGCGAGGCCGACGCGGCGACCGACGACGACATCAAGATCGACGCGCTCTACGCCGCCGGCCTCGCGCAGCGCGATCGCACCAACGATCCCACGTCGGCGCGCGCCGCGTTCGAGCGCATCCTCGCCGTCCGCCCGTATCACGCCGACGCGATCTGGGCGCTGGCCGGCCTCATCGAGCAGGGCGGCGATCCCGACACCGCCGCCAAGCTGCTCGAGACGCGCCTCGACGGCGAGCTCGCGCCCGACGAGCGTGCGCGCGTGCTCACGCAGCTGGCTGCGCTGGCGCGCGCGGCCGGCGTCGAGCTGGTGGCCGAGCGTCGCCTCGCCGAGGCGCTCGACGCCGACGGCGGTCACGTGCCCGCGCTCATCGCGCTCGCCGATCTCTACGGCGACTCGTCGCGCTGGGATGATCTCGAGAAGTTCCTGAAAGACACGCTGGCCGAGGGCGTGCCGAACACGACGCCGGCCGTCACCGCCGAGCTTCACCGTCGCCTCGCGCAGGCGTACGAGAAGCTCGGCCGCGACGACGACGCGTACGAGACGCTGCTCACGGCCGACCGCCTGCACCGCGGTCACCTGCTGATCAAGCTCGCGCTCGGCGAGAACCGCTACAAGGCGCGGCGCTGGCGCGAGGCCGCGTTGCACCTCTCGGCGCTCGCCACGCACGAGGAGGCGGCGCGCTTCGCCAGCGACGTCGCGGTCGGCATCTATCACGCGGCGCTGGCGGAGATCCGCAGCCTCCGTCCCGAGAAGGCGCCCCCGCTGTACGCGCGCGCGCTCGAGCTCCGTCCCAACTACGCGCCCGCGCTCCAGGCCATGGCCGAGCTGGCGATGGAGCAGAATGATCCGAAGAAGGCCGCCGACCTGCTCACGCGGCAGGCCATGGCGACCGACGATCCGTCGGAGCGGATGCGCCTGTTCGAGGCGCTGGGCGACATGGCGCTCATGATGCTCTCCGACGAGGAGCGCGCGCGCGTGTGCTACGAGGCCGCGGTCTCGGCAGCGCAGCCGCTCGAGGCGCGCCACCTGCCGCTGCTCGAGAAGCTGCTCGAGCGCCAGGATCTCGCCGGCGACAGCCTCGGCGCCGGCAAGACGGCGGAGCTGATGAGCGCGTTCGGCACGACGGCGAGCGAGCGAGCGGCGCGGCTCGGGCGCGCGGCCTCCGACTACCTCGCCGGCGGCGACAAGGAGCGTGCGCGTGGCGCCGCCGAGCGCGCCCTCGCCGCGGATCCGTACGACCTCGGCGCCGTCGAGATCGCGTCGCAGCTGCAGGTCGAGGCCGGCGCCGCCGATGCGGCGGCCGAGGTGCTGGGGCGCGCGCTGTCGGGCAAGGACGACGGCGACGAGACCGTGCGCGCGCGCAAGGCCGCGCTGTGGTTCCGCCTCGGCGACATTCGCAAGAGCCGCGGCGACGCGAAGAGCTCGCTGGCGGCGTACGAGCGCGCCATCGCGCTCGGACCGGATACCGATGCCGCCGTGACCGCGCGGCGCGCGCTGGCGGCGGCGTACGCCGGCGACGCGGGCAAGAAGGCCGAGCTGTGCGAGCTGCGCCGCGCGATCGCCGCGTCCACGGGCGCCGTCGAAGACATCGCCGCGTGGTCGGACGAGCTGCGCCGCGCCGGCCGGAACGACGCGACGCACGCCGCGCTCGATCTCGCGATCGCGATGGGCCACAAGGCCGACATCCACCAGGCCGCGTTCCTGTCGATCCAGAAGGTCCACATCTGGGTCGCCGACGAGAGCTATCGCGGCACCGTCGACGCCGAGGGCCGCGCGGCGTATCTCACGGACCCCGACGACGCGCCGCTGGCGACGGTGTTCGCGGCGCTCGCCGAGGCGGCGTCGCTGCTGTGGCCCGATCCCGAGGAGGCGCTCGCCGTCGCCGGCATCGACGGCGCGCGCCGTCTGACCGCGACCACCGGTGGCGTCGCCGCCGTCGCGTATCCGCGCATCGCGGCCGCGCTCGGCACCGGCGCGGTGCTGCTGTACGGCCGCGACCAGGCCGACGCGCCCGACGCGACCATCGTGTGCGCGGGCACGCCGATCGTCGTCCTCGGCCCGCGCGTGACGGCCGACGCCGGCAGCGTCGACGGCGCGACGCGCTTCGCCCTCGGCCGCGTCGCCGAGCTGTCGCGCCCGGAGCGCTTCATCGTGGCCGGCCTGCCCGAGACGCACCTGCGCGCGGTGTTCGCCGCGCTCGTGCGCTCGTTCGCGCCGGCGGCGAGCCACAACGCCGTCCGCGGCTTGTTCACGGATGCCGACATCCAGCGCGTGCGCGACGATCAGGTGCGCGGCGCGCTCTCCGTGAAGCTACGCGGTCGCTTCGAGCAGCTGCTCGCCGCGATCTCACCTGGCGATCTCGATCTCTCCCGCTACGCCGCCGCCAGCCAGCGCGTCGCCGATCGCGCCGGCGTGCTCGTCTCTGGCGACCCCGCCGCCGCCATCGCCGCCGCGAAAGCCCGCGGCGACGGCCCCGAGAACGTGATCGACGCGGTCACGCACCCGGCCTACCCGACCCTGCGCGCCGCGCTCGGCGTCGGCGTCCGCGGCTGAGCCGCGCAGCTCCCCCCTGATCGGGAGAGGGGTCACTATCCTGGGTCGCACACGTGGAGAATCCTTCACGAATTCGGACCGATTGTGACGGCCCCCCCAACACAATGGGTCCGAATTGCTGAACGATTCTCGGTAGGTGCGACCCAGGAGAGTGACCCCTTCTGGGGGCGCTGAAGCGCTTTGCTTTCGCGGGGCATCGTTTATTATAAGACGTATGATCAAAAACCAGCCAAAGGCAGTCGTGCTCGCCGCGGCCGTCGCGCTGGTCGCGGTCGCCGGGTGCGCCGGTGGGAAGGACATCACCGATGGGCGGTATCAGGGGATGGTCGAGCACGAGCAGGTGGACCTAGGGTTCGAGGGGAGCGGGCGGGTGGCCGAGATCCTGGTGAAGCCGGGGCAGGAGATCACGACGGGGACCGTGATCGCGCGGATGGATGACACGCTCGACCGGCAGACCCGCGAGATCCGCGCGCGCGAGCTGACGGTGGCGCGGGCGGACCTCGCGCTCATCGCGGCGGGTGCGCGCGCGGAGGATGTGCGAGCGGCGCGCGCCCACCTCGCAGCGGCGCGGGCGACGGAGGCGACGCTGCGCAAGCAACTCGAGCGCGAGCGCGCGCTGGTCGCCAGCGGCGTGGTGGCCGGCGCGGTCGTCGACGACATGGCGGCGCAGCTGGCCCGCGCCACCGGCGATCGCCAGTCGCTCGACGAGCGGGTCCGCCTCCTCGCCAGCGGCGCGACGACCGAGGAGCTGGATCGCGCCAGGGCGCGGGTCGCGTCGGCGGAGCAGGCGCTGTCGCTCGAGGACGCGCGGCTCGACAAGCGCATCCTGCGCGCGTCGATCGCGGGCACCGTGCTCGACACGTACATCGAGCCGGGCGAGGTCGTGGCCACCGGTGCCGTGGTCGCGACGGTGATCGATCGCGAGCGCCCCTACGCCGACGTGTTCGTCCCCGTCGATCGCGCCGCCACGCTCGCCGTCGGTGCTCCGGCCTCGCTGCGCGTCGAGGGCGCGCCCGGCGAGACCGCCGGCGAGATCGAGCGCGTCTTCCCGCACGCCGAGTTCACGCCGCGCTTCATCTACAGCCCGCGCGAGCGCCCCAACCTCATGATGCGCGTGCGGGTCCGCCTGCGCGATCCCGACAAGAAGCTGTTCGCCGGACTCCCCGCGTACGCCCAGCTGGGAGCCGCGAAACCATGACCGCGATCATCGAGACCCACGACCTCTCGCGCCGCTTCGGCGACCTCGTCGCCGTCGACAAGGTCAGCCTGCGCGTCGAGAAGGGCGAGATCTTCGGCGTGCTCGGCCCCAACGGCGCCGGCAAGTCGACGACCATTCGCATGTTGTGCGGCATCCTTTCGCCCAGCGGCGGGCGCGGCACCGTGGTCGGCCACGACATCGCCACGCAGCCCGAAGAGATCAAGGCGCGCATCGGGTACATGACCCAGCGCTTCAGCCTCTACGAGGATCTCACCGTCGAGGAGAACCTCTCGTTCTACGCCGGCATCTACGGCGTCCCCGCGCGCACGCGCCGCGCGCGCGTCGCCGACGTGATGGAGCAGACCGGGCTCGGCGCGCGCCGCGCGCAGCTCGCCGGCACGCTCTCCGGCGGCTGGAAGCAGCGCGTCGCCCTCGCCTCCGCCACCATCCACCGCCCGCCGCTGCTCTTCCTCGACGAGCCCACCGCCGGCGTCGATCCCGTCTCGCGCCGCGCGTTCTGGGTCGAGATCCACCGCCTCGCCGCCGGCGGCACCACCGTGCTCGTCACCACGCACTACATGGACGAGGCCGAGCGCTGTCACCGCCTCGCCTTCATCTTCCAGGGCCACGTCCTCGACGAGGGACGCCCCGACGAGATCGTCGCCCGCCGCAACCTGCGCGCCGCCGAGATCGAGGTCGCCCCCGGCACCGCCGACGCCGCCGCCGAGCTCCTCCGCGCACGCCCCGAGATCGAAGGCGTCGAGCCCTACGGCCACGTGCTCCGCGTCGTCACGCGCGGCGTCGACCCGCTCGCCGTCGCCGCCGAGGTCGTCGGCCCGCTCGTGCATTCGCAGCCGGCCCGCGTCTCCGTCGAGGACGCCTTCGTCGCCATGGTCCGGGAGGCCGCGTGAGCCTCTCGCTCGGCCGCATCCGCGTCGTCGCGCAGAAGGAGCTCCTCCAGCTGCGCCGCGATCGTATGACGATCGGCATGATGGTGATGCTGCCGATCATGCAGCTGCTCCTCTTCGGCTACGCCATCGACACCGACGTCCGCGACATGCGCACGCTGGTGTTCGACGTCGACCAGTCGGCGCGCAGCCGCGACCTCGCCCGCCGCCTCGAGGCCACCGGCTTCTACGACATCGTCGGCCAGGCCCGCTCCTACGACGACATCGCGCGCGGCTTTCGTTCCGGTGACGCGCGCGTCGCGATCGTCATTCCCGCCGGCTTCGAGCACGGCCTCGGCCGCCACCAGCCGACGCAAGTGCAGCTCGTCGTCGACGGCTCCGACGCGCAGGTGGTCGCGAGCGCCACCAACACCGCCGCGACCGTCGTCGCCGCGTGGTCGGCCGAGCTGCGCGCCACGGTCTGGCACCAGGGCTCGCCGGAGCCCATCACGATGCAGACCTCGACCTGGTACAACCCCGACCTCCGCACCGCCATCTACATCGTGCCCGGCCTCGTCGGCGTCATCCTCACGCTCACGATGGTGATGTTCACGGCAATGGGCATCACGCGCGAGCGCGAGCGCGGCACGCTCGAGCAGCTCATCGTCTCGCCGGTGCGCTCGGTCGAGCTCATCGTCGGAAAGATCGCGCCGTACATCGGCTTCGGCTACGTGCAGATGACCCTCATCCTCGTCGTCGGCTCGCTCGTCTTCACGGTGCCGTTCGCCGGCTCGATCCCGCTGCTCTACGGCCTCGCCTCGCTCTTCATCGCGGCCAGCCTCGCCGTCGGCCTCTTCTTCTCGACGCTGGCGCGCACGCAGCAGCAGGCGATGCAGATGTCGGTCTTCTTCCTGCTCCCCAACCTCCTCCTCTCCGGCTTCATGTTCCCGTTCGAGGGCATGCCGCGCCCGGCCCAGTACCTCGGCGAGGCCGTCCCGCTCACGCACTTCCTCCGCATCATCCGCAGCATCGTCCTCAAGGGAGCGACGTGGCGTGATCTCGCGCCCGAGGTCGGCGCGCTCGCCGTGATCTGCGGCGTGCTCGTCGCCATCTCCGTGCTCCGCTTCCGCAAGCAGCTCGATTAGCGCCGCACCAACCGCCCATGGCCCGCCCTGCCACCGACATCCGTCATCGCATCCTCGTCGCCGCGCGCGCCGCGTTCGACAAGAGCGGCGTCGACGCCGTCTCGCTGCGCACGATCGCGCGCAAGGCCGGCACGACGATCGGGATGGTCTACTACTACTTCCCGACCAAGGACGACCTCTTCCTCGCCGTGATCGAGGACGTCTACGAGACCGTCCTCCCCGACATCGCGAACCTCCTCGCCGCCGACGCGCCCCTCCGCACCAAGCTCGGCCGCGTGATGGAGCGGCTCGCCGGCGGCAGCGAGGCGGAGGGCGCCGTGATGCGCATCGCGGTCCGCGACGTGGTCGTGTCGTCGACGCGGCGCGCGCTCCTCTTCGCGCGCTTCGAGCGCGGCCACATCCCGCTCGTCCTCCACGCCATGATGCGCGCCGAGCGCGACGGCGAGCTCCGCACCGACGTGCCGACCGCGATGAAGGTCTTCAGCGCCGGCGCGGTCGCCGTGCTCGGCTCGCTCGTCCTGCACCACCTGCCGCTGCCCGGCCTGCCACCCGCCGACGTCCGCCGCGAGCTCGCGCTCGAGCTGCTCTTCGACGGCATCGGCGCAAAGTCGCGCGCTACGCCGGCGGCTCGGGAATCGGCGCGACCCGCGCCCCCTCGCCCGCGATCGAAGTCGTCGCCATCCGCATCATCACGCGGCGCGCGCGGCCGAGCGCGGCGGGCGTGACCTTCCGCCCCTCGTCGCACTCCTCGAGCATCATGCGCACCACGCCCTCGAGCGCGAGCACGAGCCCGCGCGTCAAGAGCTCGTCGTGCGGCGGCATCGTCCCTTTCAGGATCTCGACCAGCCGCGCGTGCGCCTCCATGCGCGCCGGATGGAGGATCGACTCCTGTCGTGACGCCTCGCCGCCGAGCACGAACACCATGCGCCCGAGCTGTCCCGCGTTGCGCAGGTGGGCCTCGACGAAGCCGGCCACGATGTCGATCGGATCGGACTTCTCCTTGGCGATCCGCTCGCACTCGACGATCAGGCGGTCGGTGCCGACCTTGTAGAGCGCGAGGAGCACGTCGTCCTTGCTCTCGTACAGTCGGTAGAAGGTGCGGCGGGAGATGCGCGCGGCCTCGAGGATGTCCTCCACCGACGCGGCACGTGCGCCCTTGGCGTAGAACACCATCGCCGCGCCCTGCATCACCATGCCGCGCGCCTGGGACTCGCCGATCTGAACCCCAGTGGCTCCGCGGGGTTTGGCTGCTGTCATCAGCGGTCGCAGTATACCCGTTGACACCGAGGTAGACATCGTGTTTCCCTTGGTATACACGATGTCTACCAACGCGCAAGATCATCACGATCACGAGGGGTTGACCATCGCGTACCAGCGGACGGGGCAGGGATCTCCCACCTTGCTCCTGCATAACGGTGGGACTTCGCACGCGATCTGGAGGGACGTCGCTCCCCGCCTGGCCGCCGCGGGCCATGACGTCATCGCGCTCGACCTCGCCGGTTTCGGCGCATCGACGCGCCCCCGCGAAGGCGTCACGCTCGACACGCACGTCGACATCGTCGCGTCGCTCGTCGATCGCCTGCGCCTCGGGCGCGTGACGATCGCGGGCAACTGCATGGGCGCGGCGATCGCGCTCTCCTTCGCGCGCCGCCGTCCGCGCGACGTGACCGCGCTCGTCCTCGTCAACCCGCTCACCGAGGCGACGTTCGCCGCCGGCGGCATGAGCACGTCGCTCACCTTGCGCCGCAAGCTGCCGCGCTTCATCTCGCAGCCGTTCATCGCCGCGCTCGCCGCCGCGCCGGTCCCGCAGATCGCGCGCGAGTGGACCATGAACCTGCAGCTCGGCCGCCGTGGACGCGCGCGTCCCATCACGCGCAAGGACGAGCTCTGCGCCTGCTACGACCAGCCCGGGCAGGTGCGCTCGCTGGTCGGCGTGCTCGACGATCTCGGCAACTACGCCGCGCTCGATCGCTTCACGCCGCCGCTCGGTTTCCCACCCATCACGACGATCTGGGGGCTCGACAATCGCGTGCTCTCTCCCGGTGCCGGCCGGCGTCTCAACTTGACGCTGCGCCCGGTCCGCGAGGAGTGGCTCGAGGGTTGCGGCCACCTGCCGATGCTCGAAGCGCCCGAGCGTGTCGCCACCGTCATCCACGAGGCCAGCGGCGTCGGCCTCGATCTCGACCGCTCCAGCCGGAGGGCCGCGCCATGAAGACCCTGTTCCCCGACGACATCTTCAATCTCGCCGACATCGCGCTCAGCGTGGCGCGCACCGATCCGGATCGCCTCGCCGTCGTCGAGCCAAACGGCCGCGATCTGCGCGGTCGTCGCAAGTACGTGAAGCACACGTACCGCGAGCTCTCGCACGACGTGGAGTCGGTCGCCGTCGGCCTCCGCGAGCTCGGCATCGCCGAGCGCACGCGCACCGTGTTCATGGCGCCGCCCAGCTACGGCGCGTGCGTCACCGGGCTCGCGCTCACGCGCGTCGGCGCGACGACGGTGTGGATCGATCCGTCGGTCGGCTACCTGAACGTCGCCGAGCGCCTGCGCCGCCTCGAGCCCGAGGCGTTCGTCGGGATCCCGCTCGCCCACCTCGCCCGCACCGCGTTCGGCTGGGGCCCGCGCTTCGTGGGCAAGGCCGTCGTCATCGGCGGTCCCGGCTTCCCCGGCGCGCATCGCTGGGAGTCGCTGCGCCGCCCGCCGCCGGCCGCGCCGCACGCGCCCGACGTCCGTCCCGACGACACGGCGACCATCATGTACACCACGGGCTCGACGGGCCCGGCCAAGCCGGCGCTCTACCAGCATCGCAACCTGTGCGGCATCTATCGCCTCGTCCACAAGACCTGGCGCTTCGCCGAGACCGGCGGGGTGCCGGTCGACATGCCGGTGTTCCCCGCCTTCTTCACGATCGGGCTCTCCGCGCGCGGCACCGTCGTCATCCCGCCCATCGACTACGTGCGCGAGAAGCCGGCCAAGGCCGACCCCGAGGCGCTGGTCGACGTCATCAACGACTGCGGCGTGCAGACGCTGTTCGCGTCGCCGGTGATCCTCGAGAACATCGCACGCCTCGGAGAGGAGCGCGGGCTCACGGCGCCGTCGCTGCGCACCGTGATCGGCGGCGGCGCGCCGCTGTACGCGCACGTGATGCGGCCGCTGCGCAAGATGATGGGCGAAGGCGGCGAGATGCATGCCGACTACGGCGCAACCGAGGCGCTGCCGGCGACCGAGATGCCGGGACGCGAGGCGCTGCTCGAGACGTTCCACAGCACGGCGCGCGGCGCGGGCCTGTGCGTCGGCCGTCCGTTCGACGGCGTCGAGGTGAAGATCGTCTCGATCGTCGACGGGCCGGTGGCGACCTTGGCCGACGCGCACGAGCTGCCCACCGGCGGCATCGGCGAGATCGTCGTCCGCGGCGAGCACGTGAGCCCCGAGTACGCCGACGATCCGGCGAGCACGAAGAAGAACAAGATCTCCGACGGCCAGGGCGGCGTGTGGCATCGCCTCGGCGACGCGGGCTACGTCGACGACACCGGCCGCGTCTGGTGCGTCGGCCGCCTCGGCCACCGCGTCGAGACCGCCGCGGGTCCGATGTTCCCGCTCATGTGCGAGCCGATCTTCGACGCGCATCCGCAGGTGCGGCGGACCGGCCTGGTCGGCGTCCCGTCGGGCGTCGGCACCATGACGCCGGTGATCTGCGTCGAGCTCGAGGCGAGCGCACGCGACGCCGACAAGACCGAGGTCCGCGATCAGCTGCTCGCGCTGGCCGCGCAGAACCCCGTGACCGCGTCGATCCGCACCGTGCTGTTCCACCCGCGCCTCCCGGTCGACCCGCGTCACAACTCCAAGATCGAGCGCCCGACGCTCGCGAAGTGGGCCGCGACGCGCGTGCCCTTCACGTCGAAGGTCGCCCTCGCCGCCGCGGCGGTCGCGCTCGTCGCGCTCGTCGCGTGTGGCAACTCGACCGGCGGCATCGGCGACGACGACACGCAGGTCGACGGCGCCACCTCCGGCACCGACGCGCGCC
This sequence comes from Kofleriaceae bacterium, assembly GCA_035525615.1. Lineage (GTDB taxonomy): Bacteria > Myxococcota_A > Polyangia > Haliangiales > Haliangiaceae > UBA2376. The sequence goes on from DATLEB010000110.1 coordinate 29,042, forward strand.
CCGCGTACCCCGACGCGGGCGGGGGCGTCGATCTCGGCGATCCCATCCTGGTCCCGCCCGACCAGCTCGAGCAGTGGGTGTGGATCCCGATCCCGGAGATGCGCTGCGCCGACGATTCGCCGGCGGGCATCGGCGTCAACTTCACCGACCAGAGCCGCGAGCTCGTGATCTGGTTCCAGGGCAACGGCGTCTGCTACGACCTCAAGTCCTGCACGATCTTCTCGAACCTGATGGTCGGGATGGGCGACGACCCGATCAATCACCTGTTCTGGGGTGACGAGAACGTCGGGCGCGTCGGCATCTTCGATCGCAACGATCCGAACAACCCGTGGCGCGCCGCCAACTTCGTCGCGCTGCCGCATTGCACCGTCGACGGCCACGCCGCCGACAAGGTCTCCGCGTACGCGCCGCTGCCGAGCTACCAGCAGCGCGGCTATCGCAACGCCACCGAGGCGCTGCGCCGCATCGCGCCCACGTTCGTCGACGCGCCGCGCGTCACCGTCGCCGGCTTCAGCGCCGGCGCGATCGGCGCGACCGCGAACTACCACAAGATCGCGACGACCTTCGAGGCGCTGGGCCAGGACCCGCCCTTCCTCGTCGCCGACGCCGGGCCGCTGATGCGCCTGCCCTACCTCTCGCAGATCGCCGACGACTCGCTGCGCGCCGGATGGGGCCTCGCGGACACGTTCGCGTGGTGCCCCGAGTGCCTCGACAACGGCCCCGGCTACATCTATCGCGCCCTCGCCGAGCGCCACCCCGGCATGCGCGCGTCGATCCTCAGCACCTACGGCGACACGGTCACCTTCAGCCTCTACCGTCTCCTCAACTACGACCTCGCCATCTGGGACGGCGGCTGGCTGCGCCGCGGGCTTCACGATCTCGACGACAGCGTCATGGCGTTCCAGCCCGAGGTCGCGCCCAGCGCGCAGCGGTCGTTCTTCTACAACGGCGATCGCCACGGCGCCCTCGTGATGGCGCCGCTCGGCGAGACGCCGGGCCTCTTGCCATTTCTCCAGGCGCAGCTCGCCGGTGATGCAGCCTGGCAGTCCGTAAGGAACTAGGAGGACCATGTCACGATCCGCCCGCCTTCCCCTCTCCGTCATCACCCTCACCCTCGGGCTCGCCGTCGGGCTCACCCTCGCCGCCAGCGCGGCCTGCACCGACGACGTCACGCTCGACGGACCGGTCGGCCAGAACCACGATCCCGTCGGATCGTCGGCGCTGACGGTCGCCCAGAAAGGTCCACGCTACGCGGTCATCCGCGACTCCGCGCGCGCGCGCGGCATTCGTAACGCGTACCTGCTCGCCGGCATCGGCAACACCGAGACCGGCCTCGCGCAGTGCTGGTCGGAGGCGCAGTGGGCGTGTCAGGGACCGGCATCGCCCGACTGCGGCGGCGGCCCCGTGATCGCCGGTTCCGCCGACGGCCCGTGCAACATCCGTGAAGGCGGACTGGGCATGTTCCAGTTCGACGCCGGCACGTACCAGGACACCATCAACCGCTACGGCAGCGGCATCGTCACCGTCGACGGCCAGATCGGCGCCGCGATCGACTACACGGTGAACATGGTGAAGATCTCGGCGTACACGACCAACGCCGAGACCGACGCCAAGGCGCGCGAGTGGATCAACAACTTCGACATCAACAACGCGACGCTGCGCGATCAGTGGATCAAGACGGTGCTGCGTTACTACAACGGCTGCCAGCCGACGTGGAGCTGCTGGAATCCGCGCTACCAGACGTACACCGACGGCATGTGGATGGCGGTGAACGAGGCGGGCGGCATGGGGTTCTGGGAAGTGGCCAGCGGCACGCGCTGCGGGTCGAGCCCGATGACCGTCGGGCAGATCGACGCGAAGTACCGCGCGCTCGGCGGCTGCGGCTCGTTCCTCGGCGCGCCCACCACGGAGGAGCGCAGCACGCCCGACGGCGTCGGCCGCTACACGGTGTTCGAGCGCGGCTCGATCTACTGGACGGCGCAGACCGGCGCGTTCGAGGTGCACGGCACGATCCGCGACAAGTGGCGTGACCTCGGCTGGGAAGGCGGCGTGCTCGGCTATCCCATCTCCGACGAGAAGACCACGCCCGATGGCGTCGGCCGCTACACCGTGTTCCAGGGCGGCTCGGTCTACTGGAAGCCCGCGACCGGCGCGCACGAGGTCTACGGCATCATCCGCGACACGTACGCGGCGAACGGCTGGGAGGCCGGCATGCTCGGCTATCCGACGTCGGGCGAGTACGACGTCCCCGTCGGGCGGCGCAGCGACTTCGAGCGCGGCACGATCACGTGGGATCGCCAGACCGGCCAGGCCGCCGTCGACGGTCCGGGCACCAACGATCCGCCCGCGCCGCGCTGGAAGGTGCTCGGCATCTCGTACCAGGTGCAGGAGACCGGCTACTGGTGTGGACCGGCGGCGACGCGCCACGCGCTCTCGGCGCGCATGGGCAACCCGCCGACGCAAGGCCAGCTCGCGCAGCAGCTGCCCACCACCACCAACGGCACCGACTGGATCGGGCAGATCACGACGACGCTCAACAATCGCCTCGGCGCGACCCGCTACCGCACCGTCGAGATGCCCAACGATCCGCCGACGCAGGCGCAGCGCGATCGCCTGTGGAACGACATCCTCGTGTCGATCGACAACAACTATCCGGTCGTCGCCAACATCGTCGCGCCGCCCAGCAATCACCCGCCGGGCTACCCGTCGAACCAGACCATCTATCACTACTTCGCCGTGACCGGATACAACCCCGACACGCGGCAGGTCTACATCGCCGACTCGGCGAACTTCGGCGGCAACAAGCAGTACTGGCTCACGTTCGATCAGCTGGCGACGCTCATCCCGCCCAAGGGCTACTCGACGTACGCGTGCCCGACCGGCCTCACCGGCGGCGACATCGACGTGAAGTTCCGCGCGCTCGGCGGCTGCCGCTCCGTCGTCGGCGGGCCGGCCACCGGCGAGCTGACGACGCCCGACGGGGTCGGCCGCTACAACGTGTTCGAGAACGGCTCCATCTACTGGACGCCGTCGACGGGCGCGCACGAGGTGCACGGCCGCATCCGCGACAAGTGGCGCGACCTCGGCTGGGAGGGCGGCAGCCTGGGCTATCCGACGTCCGACGAGTACGCGGTCGCCGGTGGACGGCGCAGCGACTTCCAGCGCGGCGCGCTGGTGTGGAACGCGCAGAGCGGCGCGGTCACGGTCGTCCAGTAGGCGGCGGCGTCTTCGCCGAGATCGTGACGACCTTGCTGGACGTCGCGGCGCGTTTCCGCTCGGTGAGGGGCGTGAGGCGCGCCGACGTCCACCACGCGACGGCCTCGCCCGACGTCCACGGGCCGATCATGGGCAGGTCGTCGAGCGCCTTGCCGAGCGCCGTCGCGTCGCGATAGCGGTCGCTCGGGTGCTTGGCCATGCAGCACGAGATGATCGCCTCGAGCGCGGGCGGCAGATCCTCACCGCGGCGCTGGCTGGCGGGGACGAGCGGATGCGTCGAGTGCGCGCGCCAGAGGCCGGCATCCCCGCCCTTGTCGTCGAACGGCGCGCTGCCGGTGAGGAGGAAGTAGAGCGTCGCGCCGAGCCCGTACACGTCGGAGGCCGGCGTCACGTCGGCGCCGAGGAACTGCTCGGGCGCCATGTACGCCGGCGTTCCGAGCGTCACGCCTTCGTGCGTGTCCTGTCCGAGCGGGCGCGTCAGCTCGCGCACCAGCCCGAAGTCGAGCACCTTCACGAAGTCCGGCGTGGCGCCGGTCGACAGCGCGAACAGGTTGGCCGGCTTCACGTCACGATGCACGAGGCCCTTCTCGTGCGCCTCGGCGAGCGAGCTCGCGGCCTGGCGGATCATGTGCACGGCGCGGCGCACGTCGAGCGGGCCGTAGCCCACGACGAGGTCGGCGAGATCGAGGCCGCGCAGGAACTCCATCGCGATGTACGCGATGCCGTCGTCGCTGGCGCCGTAGTCGAAGATCTTGACGGTGTGCGGCGACGTGAGCGCGCTCGCGACCTGCGCCTCGCGCTCGAAGCGCAGCCAGCGATCGTCCTCGCCCTGGGGCGCGCCGCGCAGCACCTTGATCGCGACGTCGCGGCCGAGCGTGTCGTCGCGCGCCAGCCACACCTCGTTCATGCCGCCGGTGCCGAGCGGCGCCTGCAGGCGGTAGCGGCCGAGGCGGCGCGCGCGATAGAGCTGCGCGCGCGACGCCCACAGCATGTGGCTGGCGATCGCCGAGAACGTGAGCAGCGAGATCTGGATGAACGCGCCGACGAGGAAGTGCGTGACGACCTCGGTCGACCGCCACGCCGCCGGATGCGAGATCACCGCGGCCACGCTCACCGTCGCGAAGAACGCGATGAAGAGCGGCGCCAGGATGGAGAGGAGCCGCTTCCACGGCGACGGCACGAGCACGGCGATCGCGACGAAGTAGAACGACGTGCTGGGCACGTACGCGCTGTTCAGGCTGCCCAGCTCGTTGGCGATGAGCGCGAGCAGCACCGCCGTCGCGCTCAGGACCGCCGACGTCGTGGCGACCATCGAGCGCAGGGACGCGTGGGTCGAGCGCGTCCAGAAGAACCAGCCGAAGAGGATGCCCACGCCCGCGATGCGATACGAGACGATGCGGTCGATGTTCGCGTGGTCGTAGACCAGGAGGTACAGGAGGATGTCGACGGCTCCGAAGCCGGCGTAGGCGATCGACCCGATCGCGGAGGCGCGGCGAATGCCCTCGATGAAATCGGTGGCCTCGGCCGTCGCGCGTGAGCGCAGGCCTTTCGTGCGAGACCCCGAGGTCCGGTCGTCGCCGGAACGGACAGCGCTCCCCATCGCGATCCCAGGCATGGTAACACTGGTGCCCTCATGTACCTGGGTGTCGTCACGGGTACCGTCGTGGCCGAGCGCAAGGCCAGCGGGCTCGAGGGAACCAAGCTGCTCCTGGTGCAGCCCGTCGACGACACCGGCCGCCACACCGGCGACGTGCAGGTCGCCGTCGACACCGTGCGCGCCGGCGTGGGCGACCAGGTGTACCTGGTGGGCTCGCGTGAAGCGGCCCTCGCCTGCGACCCGTGGTTCGTGCCGGTCGACGCGGCGATCGTCGGAATCGTCGATGACGTGAACAACCCCGAGCGCGCCGCCGCCGCGGAGACGGACGCGGCCGAGGTTCCCGAGGTGGTCGACGACCAGCCGACCGAGGCCAACCCGAGCCCGCCGCCGCGCAAGGCACCGGCCCGCGCCAACCGAGACAGAAAGAAGACGGGGGACGCGTCGTGAGGATGTGTCGCGTGATCGGCAACGTCACGGCCACGGCGAAGCACCCGGCGTTCGCGGGCCGCACGCTGCTCATCGTGCAGCCGCTCGACGAACGCGGCGCCGACACCGGGGACAGCTTCATCGCGATCGATCACGCCCAGGCCGGTCCGGGCGATCGCGTGCTCGTGCTCACCGAGGGTAACGGCGTGCGTCAGATCCTGAAGATGGGCGACGTGGTCCCGATCCGCTCGATGGTCGTCGGTATCGTCGACGACGTGGACGTGCCCGCCGGGGCCGGGGCCGTGGGCGATCGATGAGCGCGAGCCTCCGGACGCAGCTGGCGCAGTACGCGCAGGAGCTCCACGTGCGCGGCTGGGTCGCGAATCACGACGGCAACCTGACGGTGCGCGACGGCGCGCGCTGGCTGGCCACGCCGACCGCGACGTCCAAGCGCAAGGTCACCGAGCGCGGCGTCCTCGAGCTCGACACGGCCGGCAAGGTCGTCGGCGCCGGCAAGGTGTTCGGCGAGATCGGGCTGCACCTCGCGGTCTATCACCGCCGCCCCGACGTGGGCGCCGTCATCCACGCGCATCCGCCCTACGCGACGGCCATCGCATGCGCGCGCGGCGGCGCCGCCGATCACCCGATCGCGCGCCCGTTCATCGCCGAAGCGTTCGTCTCGCTCGGACCGATCGTGCCGCGCACCACGCCGGCGCCGCCGGGTGAGCCGGCCGTCGCGGCGCTCGCGCCGTGGTGCGAGGATGTCGACGCCGTGCTGCTCGGCGGCCACGGCGTGATGGCGTGGGGCGCCGACCTCGAGCAGGCGCTCCTGCGGCTCGAGCTCGTCGAGCACCTCGCGCGCATCGCGATCACGGCGGCGCCGATCGGCGGCGTCGAGCCGCTCCCCGAGGCGTGGGTGCCGGCGCTCCTGGCCGCGCGCGCCAAGGCCGGCATCGGCAAGGCCGCCGATCGCGCCGTTCAGTTCGCCCCCAAGGCGGTCATCGCGTGCGCGCCCGCGCCGCACAGCCCGGTGCCGACCATCGCGCCCGTGCGTTCGTCGTCGTCGGGCGCCGCGGGCGATGGCGCCGACCTCGCGTCGATCGTCCGCGAAGAGATCGTCCGCGCGCTCCGCGCAAAGTGACGTTCGACTCCCTTCGGTCGATGGGACTAGATCGTCGGCGCGTCGCCGTCGTACGAGAACAACCAGCGCAGCTCGCGGCCGTCGATGCGCGCTGCCTGCGCCTTCTGCAGCGCGGGGAAGTCGTCACGCAAGGTCAGTGCGCCACCGAGCCCTGACAGCGCCGGCTCGTGTCCGACGATGACGATCGACCCGGTCGGGTCGGACGCGGCGATCGAGGCCATCACTTCCCGCGTCGAGCCGCCGGGGGCCAGACCACGCACGGCCTCGATCGGTCCGGTCCACTCGAGCGTCGTCGCGATGAGCTCCGCCGTCATCACGGCGCGCACCAGCGGGCTGGTCCAGATCGCCGTCGGCGTGCAGTCGTGCCAGCGCAGGCGGCGCCCGATCTCGCGCGCGGCTTGCCGGCCATGGTTGCTGAGGTGGCGCGCCTCGTCGGGCAGCGCGGGCGACTCGTCGACCGCGTGCGCGTGACGGACCAGGAAGACGTTCACGCGCCAAGCTTAACGTGGCATGGTCCCGGGATGGGGGATCTTCGCTGTATCGCTGCGCTCGCGTTCGCTGCGCTCGCGTTCGCCGCGTGCGGTGACGACGAGCTCCGCCCCCTCGACGTCGACGCCAGCCTCGATGCGCCGCTCCCCGACGCGGTGCCCGACGCGGCCGCGGACGCCGCGAGCGGTGCACCGATGCTCACGCTCGATGAAGCGACCTACACGATCGGCCCGGACCCCGTGCTCGTCAGCGGCGACACCGACACGGCGCTGATGACGTTGCGCAACGACGGCGCCGGCGCCGCCAACGACCTGGCGTTCACGGTCACGCCCGCGAACGGCGAGATGTCGGTCCTGTCGAACTGCGGCACGTCGCTCGCACCCGGCGCGGCGTGCACGGTGTCGGCGCAGCTGAATCCCTCGAGCGCGGGCATGAAGATGTTCACGGTGAGCGTCGCGTCGGCCGAAGGCCCCGGCGACTCGGCGATGGTGTCCGGCGTCGGCGGCTCGCGCGTGCGCATCACGGTCAACAACATCGCGGTCGGCGCGGCGACGATCGACGGCCACGTCACGTCGGCGCCCGCCGGCATCGACTGCGGCACGGGCATGACGATGTGCGAGTTCGTCTTCACCGCGCCGGGACCGGTCGTGCTCACCGGCACGGACGATGGCGCCGGCACGCTCGTCGACTGGAACCTCAGCGGGTGCCCGGTGACCGACCCGTGCGTGCTCGATCTGACGCGCAACTACACCGCCACGGTCGCGTTCAACGCGCCGGCCAGCGTCGCGAGCACGAGCGCGACCGGGACGTCCGACGAGGCCAACGGCGTTGCCCTCGACGCAGCGTCGAGCATCGTGATCGCCGGCCGCAGCGGCACGTCGGCGCTGCTCGCGCGCTTCGACCGCACGGGCGCGTTCGTCGCCGGCGCGACCTTCGGCCCGGCGACGCGCCGCTCGCTCGACGTGTCGATCGCGACCGACGGCATCGTGGCGGCAGCGGGCGAGCAGAACAGCGACGCCACGCTGTCGCTCTCGCCGGCCGACCTCCTGACCGAGCCGGCGCGCCAGGTCATCACCGGCGCCGGCGCCGATCGCTCGAATGGCATCTGCCACGACGACGTGAACAACATCTACATGGTCGGCGATCACGGCGATCGCATGTCGTGGGGGCGCTGGCCGACCGGCATGACCACGCCGGCGTACCTGTTCGACACGACGACGCCTCAAGGCGTGGCGCTCGGCGCGACGTGGGACCAGAACGTGCTGTGGATCGCGGGTGCGCTCGCCAACCAGACCGGATGGCTCGGGAAGGTCGACGCCGCGACCGGCACGCTCACCACGCCGACGACCGTCACCGGCATGATGCTCGCGTCGAGCGTGGCCGCATACGGCACGGCCGCGGGCGGCGATCTCGTCGTCGCCGGGTGGACCACCGGCAACCTCGTCGTGCGGCGCTACACGCCGGCGCTGGTCGAGGTCTGGACGCGCACGTACGCGTCGGCCGCCGACATCCACCCCGACGTCGCGATCGAGGCCGAGACCGGCGCCATCTACATCGCGTACGACACCAGCACCGGCTGCACGCTCCGCAAGATCAAGGGCGACGGCTCACCGGTGTGGACGCGCAACGCGCTCGGAACGCACTGCGAGGACGTCGCGGTCAACGTCGAGGGCGCCGTGGTCGCGGGCTGGACGCAGGTCGGCGGCGACCGGAAGTACTTCGCGAAGAAGTTCTTCCACTGACCGCGTGATCACGGATCCCGCGTCGTGACGAACAGGTAGTCGAAGCCGATGGCGGAGGCGTGCGCGCGCAGCCCGACGTCACCGGCGCCGAGCATCGTGCTCGGGATCGAGGTCGTCGCGCCGACGCCGGGGCCCGAGCCCGAGCCGTTGATGATCGTCGGACCGACGGCGTCGACCCCGATGAAGTACTCCTGCCCGACGCGGAACTCGAAGCCCGTCGGCTCGGTGCGGCTCGCCATGTTCGCGCTGACCGTCTCGAACGCCGACAGCGCGATGAAGTGGCGCGACACCCCGCCCGACACGTCGACGCCGACCTGCGTGAGCAGCCCGTAGGGCTGGCCCACGACCGTCGACGACGTACCCATGCGCGCGTAGATGCCGGCCGCGCGGAACATGCCCTCGGTCGGCGTCACGAACGTCTCGACCCTGGCGTGCGTCGTGGCCGAGACCATCTCCAGCCCCAGCGAGAAGCGCGCGACGTGTGTGCCGGTGGCGAGCTGCTGCACCAGCCGGTCGCCCGTGATCGTCCATTGCCCGCCGTTGGCCGGCTCGAACTGGACGCCGGGCGGCATCACGTCGAACGCGTAGAAGAGCGCGATGCGATCGCCGGCCATGGTCGGCCGCGGATCACAGGAGTCACCGACTCCATCGCCGTCGTTGTCGCCCTGCCCGGCGTTGATCATGTGCGGGCAGTTGTCGCAGCCGTCGATGTGCCCGTCGCCGTCCTCGTCGTGTCCGTTCGACGTGCACGACGCGTCGACCGGCACGTCGCCGTCGTCGCCACCGCCGCCGTCGATGCCGCCATCACCGTCGTCGTCGTCGCCGCCATCGCCACCACCGGTCGCCGGCGGGTCGAGCCCGAAGATCTGGTTGCAGCCGGCGCAGGCGAGCGCGACGGTCAGCCAGACTCCGGCGTGCCTCATCCGCCGAGCGTACTACGCGCCCGAACGGTCACGGCTACGCGCGGCCGCGGATGCCCGCGAACGCGGCGCCGACCAGACCGGCGCTCTCGAGCGTGCGCGCGGCCTGCTCGTCGGCGGAGTTGAGCGGGCCCTCGTTGCCGAGGACGCGCGCCACCGCGAGGATCATCTGCGCGTCGCGCGCGTCGAGCGCGGGATCGAGCAGCGCGGCGAGCGTCTGACAGGATGCCGACGGCATCGGGCGGAACGCCTCGCACAGCGACTCGGACACCGCCGTGTCGTGATGCGCGGCGCGAACGAATCCGACCAGCGACGCCTCGGCGAACGAGAAGGCGTGCTTCTGCGTCGCCGTCACGCTGTCGACGCCGGCCGCCACGCGCATCGCGTTCGAGACCGTGCCCCAGACCATCGCGGTCGGCGACAGGATCGCGTAGCGCACGTTGTCGTAATACCCGCGGATCAGGTCGTACGCGCGCCGCACCTCGGGCGACGTCGCGGGCGGCGTGTGCCCCATGACGTCGCTCAGCTGGAGGCGCAGGACGCCTTGCAGCAGGTCGTTGGCGCCATCGAAACGATCGCGCCAGGTGTCGAGAACGCGGCCGAGACCGCTGCGAAGGAGGTCAGGCGAATCGGCAGATCTCACAAAATAAATGCTACCCGCCTGCCGGCGCGATCTGCAGAAAATCGTCCTGAAGACCCCTCAGACCGGGGCTATTGCGCCTTGCGCGTGACATGCCAGGTGCCCGTCTGGATCTGGCCGGTGGCTCCGACCTTGGTCGAGAACTCACCCTTGATCTCGTCTCCGGTGACGATGCCGAGGAAGCTGGTCTCGACCTGGCACTCGCAGTTCGGATCGGTATACGGGGCGATGGTGCCCTGGATCTGGCCGCCCTCGACCTCGATGAACTGGATCTTGAGGGGCGTCTCGCCGCCCATGTAGACCTCGCCTTCGGCGGTGTGGCGGCCGAGCTGGAGGTTGAACTTCGCGGTGCCGCTACGGCCCGACTCCTTGCCCTCGTAGGTGCCTTCCCACTCGCCGGCGAGCTTGGCCGTCTCGGTCTCTTTGCCCTTCACCTCGACGTCTTTCTGGCTTCCACCACAAGCCGCGAGCGGCGCGGCGGCGAGCAACGTCATGAGGAGGATGCGCTTCAGCATGTTCCCGATCGTGCCACACCTGCTTTTCGCGGATCAGCACTCCCGCGGGTATTTGTGGGCACGCGGTGGGTCAAATGGGCTGGAGCCGGAAGGTCGCGGTCACGCGCGCGCCGTCGCCGGTGAGGAGCACGTTCACGTCGCGGCGCCAGCCGGCCTCGAAGGCGGCGTTCACGACCTCGCGGCCCATGGCGTCGTTGGCGCCGACCGGGTCGTAGTCCCAGAGGTCGACCCCGAGCTCGATCGACGCGCCGGCGGCCGGGCGCACGTCGAGGATGGTCTCGGCGGCGAACGAGCCCTGCGGCCACGCGGTGCCCTCGCTGATGACGATGTGTGTCCCAGGTCCCTTGTCGACGAGCGTCGACGCGGTGGTCGCGCCGTGCGCCCACACGCGCCCGAACAGCTCGAGGTCGCCGCCCGCGTCGCCGCCCGCGCTCTCCACGCGCAGGTTGACGAGCGTGACCTTGATGCGCTGGCTCACGCGCACACACTCCTGCACCTCGTAGTCCGTGGTGAGCGACAGGCGACCGGGCGCGTTGTCCTTCAGGTACGCCAGCTTGTAGGCGATGGGGGCGCCGGGTGAGTCCTTGGAGTAGTTGCCGCCGGCCTTGATGAACGCGATGAGCGCCTCGTAGCTGTCGATGGTGCGGGCCGCCTCGCCGCCGGAGCCGCCGAGGATGAACGCGGTGATCTTCGAGCTCGAGATGATGTCCTTGTAGGTGACCGACACGTCGCCCGAGACGTCGACGCCGCCGGCGTACGCGAACTCGAGCGCGGCGTTCAGCTCCTCGGCCGAGTACTCCGACTCGAACGTGAACACGACCATGCGGCCGTACGTCACGGACGCGACGTAGAGGGGCGGGTTGCCGGCGTCGACGCGCGTCTCGACATCGGCGAGGGTCACGCTCGGCGCGAAGAAGTCACTGGGGCGCGCCGGCGCGTCGAGATCGACGGTGTAGTAGGCCTGCGTGAACTTCACGAGGTACCGGCTTCGCGTCTCCTGCTCCTGGAAGTCGAACGACGCGGCGATGGACGCCGCCGAGCCAAGCCACGACACCTCCGCGCCGAGCGCGAGCGCGAGCTGCTCCTGGGAGTGGACCTCCTCGATCTCGGAGTAGATGTTGGCGGGCGTGGCGCCGTCGAGCTCGCTGTCGAGGATGCTGCCCAGCGCCTCGCGGAAGCTGGCGAGGCTCGGCGCGTCGAGCATCGCCGACTTCTTACCGGTCAGGCTCTCGAGCGAGACGGAGACGGTGAGCGGCGCGCGATCGAAGCCGACCTGCGCGAAGAGGCCGGCGTAGACCGAGTCACCGGCGACGATCGCGCCCGGCCACAGCGAGTCCGAGTTGGCGGCGTACGCGACGATGCGATCGAACTGCTTGGTCTCCGAGAGCGACTGCGACGTGCACTGGTAGTCGCCCTGGCGCGACGGCACCGAGCGTTCGCCTTCGTCGAGGCCCGGGTCGTCGGAGGGCAGGTACGGCAGGCCGCGGAGGTAGGCGTCGATCGCGTCGGCGTCGCCGCGCGTGTCGGTGTCGCCGAGCGTCGCCGAGCACGCCGCGGTGGACGCCATCAGGAGGATGATGGACAGAGCACGAGCCATGGTCCGACCTTTCCAGCAAGACCCTTGCCAACAGGTCGGACCAGGATTTCAGAGCAGTTGACGACGCTTGCGCAGTGGCCACGGCAACTGCACTGTCCAGCGGTGGCGCTCGTTCTTCTCCACGGCTTCGCGCAGACGCCCGCGTCGTGGCGCGAGGTAGAGGCCGCGCTGCCGCCCGAGGTCGAGGCGCGTGCGATCGACATCCCGGTCGGCGCGACGTGGGACGACACGATCGATCAGCTGGCGCAGGTGATCGCGCCGGAGGACATCGCGTGCGGCTACTCGCTCGGCGCACGCGTGGCGCTCGGGCTGCTCGCGCGCGATGCGGTGCGCGCCGCGATCCTCATCGGCGTGCACCCCGGGCTCGCGAGCGATGACGAGCGCGCGGCACGGCTCGCGAGCGATGCGGCGTGGGCCGAGCGGCTGCGCGAGCAAGGCACCCGCGAGTTTCTCGCAGCGTGGGAAGCGCAGCCGATGTTCGCCTCACAGGCGGCGCGCGCATCGGCGGATGTGCGCGCGCGGCGACACGCCGAACGCAGCGCGCTCGACGCGCACACGCTCGCACGATCGATGGAGGTGCTCGGTCTCGGCGCGATGCCCGATCTGCGCGCGACGCTCGTCGAGAAAGCGGCGCGCGTGCACCTCGTCGTCGGCGCCGACGACACCAGGTTCCTCGCGCTCGCGCGTACGCTGGTTCACGAAGCACCGGCCTTGGTGTGCAATGTGGTCGCGAACAGCGGGCACGATCCGACGCTCGAGCAGCCGGCCGCGCTCGCCGCAACCATCGCTCGCGCGCTCGCGCGATGGTGAGCCACGCGACGGTCGCGCGACCCCGTTGATCGTTCCTCACGGAACGCGCACAAAGAAGATGATCGCGCGTCTCGCGCGTGCAGGAGAGGGATGTTGCAGAGCTCACCTCCCAGAGCCCGCACACGTAAGCCGACGCTCGAGATGCTTCCCGCCGGTACGCGGCTGGGCCGCTACGAGCTGATCCGGCGCTTCGCCACCGGCGGCATGGCCGAGCTCTACCTCGCGCGCGCCGGCGGCTCGTCGTCGCTCGGCGGCTTCGAGAAGATCGTCGCGCTCAAGCGCATCCTGCCGCAGTACGCCGCGCACGAAGACTTCGTGCGCATGTTCCTCGACGAGGCGCGGCTCACGGCGACGATCCAGCACGCCAACGTCGCGCAGGTCTACGACATCGGTCAGTGCGACGACGGCCTCTTCTTCACGATGGAGTACGTGCACGGCGCCGACCTGCGCTCGGTGCTGCACACGCTGGCGCGGCGCGCGCAGACCATGCCGATCGCCGACGCCATCACCATCGCGATCGGCGCGGCGGCGGGGCTCCACGCGGCGCACGAGCGCACCGCGAACGACGGCTCGCCGCTCGGCATCGTCCATCGCGACGTGACGCCGTCGAACGTCCTCATCTCGTTCGACGGGTGCGTGAAGCTCATCGACTTCGGCATCGCGAAGGCGGAGCGGCGCACGACGGAGACGCGCGCCGGCACGCTCAAGGGAAAGATCGCGTACATGTCGCCCGAGCAGTGCCAGGGCGAGACCATCGATCGGCGGAGCGACATCTTCTCGCTCGGCATCGTGCTGTTCGAGCTGTCGACGGGCACGCGCCTGTTCCCGGCCGAGAACGAGTACGCGGCGCTGCGGCAAATCGTCGACGAGGATGCGCCGTCGCCGTCGACGCGCCGAGCCGACTATCCGCCCGAGCTCGAGCGCATCGTCCTGCGCGCGCTGAAGCGGAATCCCGCCGAGCGCTATCACACCGCGCAGGAGCTACAGCTCGATCTCGAGGAATTCGCGCGGTCGCGCGGGCTGGCGACGTCGACGGCGCAGCTCGGTCGCTTCATGCGGACGCTCCTGCCGGAGCGCTCGTCGGAGCCGCTGCTCGACGATCCGCTGCGGCTGCCGCTGCCGGCGCCGCCGATCCTGGCGGTCGTACCGGCGGGCACGGGCGAGAACCAGGCGATCGTGGATGTGCTCGAGGGGGCGGCGAACGACGAGGCGGTGCCGAACCTGGCCGACGAGCTCGAGCCGTCGATCTCGATCGCCATCTCCGATCCCGGATTCTCGGCGGCGTCGGCGCAATCCGCCGTGTCGGCGGTGTCCGCAGAGCTGGCGCTGCTGCGGCGACAGCGCAGCTCGCACCTGATCATCGCCGTGGGCGCGGCCGCGCTGATCTCGGCGGTGGTCGCGGTGATCGTGGTGCTGACCGTCGTGAGAGATCCGAAACCCGCAGCCGCAGCCGCAGCCGCAGCCGCAGCCGCACCGGCACCGGTAGCCGCTGCCGCACCGGTAGCCGTGGCCGAAACCGAAACCGAAACCGAAACCGAAACCGAAACCGCTTCCTTCACCGTCACCCGAGAGCCGCCTTCCCCCCTCGCCCGCAAGCCGGCCCCCACGCCGTCCTCCTCGACGAGATCCGCGAAGAAGCAGCCGCGCCCGAAACCCTCGAAGTCGGGCCGCCGCTGGAACCCAGACTCGGCGCTGCCGCCGATGTGAGCTGTCGAAAGGATCCATGTCTCGCTCTGCGATGCTCTCCCTCGTCGCGCTGATCGCGCTCGCCGTGATCGCGCCAGCGCCCGCGCGCGCCGACGAAACGGCCGCGGGGCCCGTGCCCGACGTCGCGGCTTCCGCGGTCGGCCCGAGCGCCGACGCGTGGCTGCGCATCGGCCTCGAGCGCTACGAACGCGGCAACCTGGTCGGCGCGATCGAGGCGTTCGAGAAGGGCTACCAGCGCGAGGCTCGACCGATGTTCCTGTTCGCGCTCGGCCAGGCGCACCGTAAACGCGGCGACTGCGACCGCGCGCGCGGGATGTACGACGCGTTCCTCGCCACGCACCCGACGCAGACCCAGGCCGACGCGGCCGTCGAGCAGCGCGAGGCGTGCGAGCCGCCGCCGCCCGAGCCCGAGGCTGCACCGGCCGCGCCCGCGCCGCCGCCCGAGCGCGAGGTCGTCATCATCGACAACACGACGCGCACGTCCGCCTGGTACCGCGACCCGATCGCGGTCGGCTCCGGCGGCGCGACCGTCGCGCTCCTCGGCACCGGCGTGCTCCTCTGGCTCTCCGCCGAGAAGTCCGCCGACGGCGCCGCCACCGCGGACACCTACGCTCGCCACGCGCAGCTGCGCGAGCGCGCCGAGTCGCGCCAGCTCCAGGCGGGCCTCGCGCTCGGCGCCGCCGCGGTCACCGCCGGTGTCACGGTGTGGCGCATCGCGCGCGACCGCACCGAGCGCGCACCGGCCCGCGGCGCGACGCTCCAGCCCGTCGTCGGTGCGCAGGGCGTGGGCGTCGTGCTCGGAGGGCGCTTCTGATGAGGGCGCCGACCTTCCCGCGCGCCGCGCTCGCGGCCGTCGTGCTCGCCACGCTCGCGCTCGCCGCCTGCGCCGACGTTCCACCCTTCCGCTGCGAGTCCGACGAGCAGTGTGGCGTGGGCGGTCGCTGCGAGGACAGCGGTGCCTGCAGCTTCCTCGACGATCGCTGCCACGCCGAGCGCCGCTACGGCAGCGAAGGCCCGACCGCCGTCGCCGACAGCTGCGTCGGTGATGCCTCGGGCCCGCTCGCCTGGCTCACCGCCGGCAGCGACTTCGGCTGCGCGCGCGCCGACGACGGCCGCCTCTGGTGCTGGGGCGACAACACCAGCGGCGCGCTCGGGCGCGACGACGTCGGCAAGAGCGGCACGCCCGCGCCCGTCGACGGGCTCACCGACGTCACCGACGCCGACGGTGGCGAGTTCACCGCGTGCGCGGTCGCCGGCGGCACCGTCTACTGCTGGGGTCGCGGCAGCGGCGGCCAGCTCGGCGACGACACGACGACCGATCGCTCGCGCCCCGCGCCGGTGATGGACGTCACGGCCGCGGTCGCCGTCGAGCTCGGCGAGCACCACGGCTGCGCGCTCGACGACACCGGCGCGGTCGCGTGCTGGGGCTCGAACGACGACGGCGAGACCGGCGCGCCCGGCGAGGCGATGATGAAACGTCCCCGGCGCGTCAACCAGCTGCCGCCGGCCACGGCGATCGCGGTCGGCGGCCAGGTGAGCTGCGCGCTCGCCGGCGGCGCCACGTACTGCTGGGGCCGGAACACGCACGGTCAGCTCGGCGTCGGTGACATGGCGAAGCACAACAAGCCCGAGCTCGCTGCGGCGTGGGCCGGCGCCACCGCGATCGCCGTCGGCGGCGATCACACGTGCGCGCTCATGCTCGACGGCACCGTGCGCTGCGCCGGCGCCAACGACTTCGGGCAGCTCGGCGACGGTACGACCACCGATCGCGCGACGCCCGTGACCGTCCCCGGCGTCACCGGCGTCGTCGAGATCGTCGCGCTCGACTGGACCACGTGCGCGCGCGACACCGCCGGCGCCGTGCGCTGCTGGGGCCGCGGCGACGCCGGCCAGCTCTCCGGCGAGCTCGGCCGACCGGCGATCGCGCTCTCCGCCGGCGAGAGCCACGCCTGCGCCATGACCGAGGACGGCTGCGCGTGGTGCTGGGGCAGCGACGAGAAGGAGCAGCTCGGCGACGGCCGCGGCGGCGTCGCGACCGGTGCGCGCCCCGTGATGCTCAGCTGCTGGTAGCAGCCGCCGCGTCGGCGATCGAAGGATCCAGGCGCACCGCGATCGCGCACGCGCGCACGGCGCGCTCATGGTCTCCCACGACGGCGCACACCGCGCCGATCATCGCCCACGCGCGAGCGTCGCGCGGATGACGGCGCAGCGTCAGCGCGGCGACGCGCATCGCCTCGTCGACGTGCCCGCGCACGACCAGCAGCGCCGAAAGCTCGAGCTGCACCTCCATACCGATCCGACCGGCGTGAGCGCCCAGCTCCATCCCGAGGATTGCCTCCTCGAGCTCGCCATCGCCGACGAGACCGGCGAGTAACACGTCCCATGCTGCATCACCACGGTAGAGCGCGATCGTCATCTCAATCCCCCAGCTTCACGCCGTGGGCCTTCAGCGACTTCTTGCCGATGTCCTCGTCGAGCACCTTGCGCGACGCGGCGGCCATCGCCGCCTCCTCGTTGCTGGCGTCGCCTCCGCCCTTGGCGAGCAGCCACTCCGTCGCGCCATCGCGGTGGCCCTCGGCCACGTGACGGCCCTGGTCGCTCACCACCACCGCGATGCCGGTCTCCCACAGGTCGCCGCCGGGGATCACGCCGCGAGCGCGCATCGGCACGCCCATGTCGCCCAGCTTCATCTCGACGAGCGCATCGCGCATCGGCTTGTTCACGCCCTTGATCCACGCCGACAGGACCTTCACCGGATCCGCCGGTGAGGCGCCGGGCTCGAACTGCATCGACACCATGCCGGCGACGTTGTGCGTGTTCTCGACGAACATCTGGCCGTTCAGGTGGTTGGCCACGTCGAGCGACTTCGCGTCGTCGAGGTACGTGTCACCCACCAGGTACGCAGCGAACTTGGCACGCGTCTGCGCCCGCTGCGTGTCCATGATCTTCTGCTGCACCTTCACCACGTCCTCCGCGCCGCTGGCCACCAGCTTGATCGCGCCCTCGGGGTTGCCGGCGAAGGCGGGCGTGGTGCGGATGGCGAGGATGTCCTTGATGGCGGCGGTCTCGGCCTTGTGGCCCGCGGTGATGAGCGTCTGGTACTGACCCGCGAAGAACGCGGTCTTCGCGTCGGTCGAGCGGCCGCCGCCACCGGCCGCGGCCGCGCCGGCGTCACCGCCGCCCTTCATCGGCTCGTCCTCGTCGACGTAGTCGATGGCCTCGTCGATGAGCGTGGTCGCCACGCTCTTCACCACGTCGCCGAGCACCGACTTGATGCCCTTGGTGCCGGTCCGGCCCTTGAGCGCGTCGTCGTCGCCCATCGCGTAGTCCGCGCCCATGTCGATGATGAAGCCCGCCGCGCCGCCGGTCGCAGCCTTGAGCGCGTTGAGCGCCAGCGTCTTCCACAGCGGCGGCTTCTTGGGCGGATCGACGACCAGCGACTCCTGCCACACCTCGTCGACCGCGGCCTTCTGGTACTCGAACTGCGTCTCGAGCGTCTTCTGCCACAGCTTCGCTGCGGCCTCGAAGCGCGCGGCCTGCTCCTCGGTGTAGCCGCGCACCCCGGCGACCTCGGCGGTCAGGATGTCCTCCATGCCGTCGTCGACGAGGCGGTCGAGGTAGACCTGCTCGCAGATGTCGGACACGCGCACGCGGAGCTCGCGCACGCTCTCGGACTTGCCGTGGCGCGTCTGCAGCACCTTGGTGTGCTTGACGAGCTTCTTGACCAGCGGCTGGAGCTTCTCGCGCTCGGCGACGTCGTCGCTGCCGACGGCGCCGCGGCGGAGCATGAGGGTCGCGGCGGCGAGCTTGCCGAGGCCGAGCGGGCTCTCGGGCTCCGCCGACTTCTGTCCCGGCTGACTGTTCCCGACGGCGCCGGCCAGCACCAACTCGGCCTCGTGGAGCGAGGCCTCGAGCACCTCGAGCGCCTCGGTGCTGGTGGTCTCGCGCCGCGCCTCGGTGACCTTGAGGCCGCTGCCCACCATCTTCTCGAGCTGGCTCTTGATGGTGGTGTAGATGAGGTTGGCCTCGGGACGCCCTGACTTGATCTGGGCGCAGCGATCGAGGAGGAAGGCGGCGCTCGCGCGCTGGGCCTTTTGCTCCTCGGGGGTCATCATCTCCGCGAGCGAGACGATGTCCGACACGCTGGCGAGGATGCGGCTGAGCGCGCCCATCGCACGCGGCACCATGGCCTTCGTGTCGTCGAGCTTGTTCATCTCGGAGCCGAGCTGCGCGGCCTCCGCGGCGAGCTGGCGCAGCGCGATGCGGACCGCGCCGGCGGTGGGCGACTCCTGCGGCGCCTTGGGCGTCTCGTCCTTCTTGCCCTTCTTCTTGTTCTTCTTCTTCTTCCCGAAGTACATCCCGGGACCGATCGCGCTCACCCGCACCGCGCCCTCGCCATGCACCAAGGCGTGACCGGCGCGGTCGGCTTCCTGCTCGATCGCCGACGTGTCGCCCTCGCGCTTGGCGTGCGGGCCGGCGATCTGCCCGTGCGCCGCCTGCGCCACGTGCGCGACCTCGTGGCCCATTAGGTCGAGGTCGTCCTCGCGCTCGTCCTCGCCGAGAAAGATGTCGGTCCCCTCGGCGTACGCGCGCGCGTCGTCGTGCTCACCCACGCGGGCCGCCGCGTCCGGACCGCTGTGCACGCGGACGCCCGAGAGATCGACACCGAGGCGCGGTCCCCACGCCGCCGCCTGGCCGAGCGGCCGGGACTGGTCGCCGCCGACCAGGCTGTCGACGAAGCTCACGTCCGACGACATCTCCGGACCGCCCGCGCCCGCCGGTCCCTCCGACTCCGCCGCAGCGCCGTCGCCGCCTGCCAGCCAGGCCGTCGGAAGCGGCGAGGCGCGCCCTGCCGCCATGCCCATCGTACGCGTCCGCTTCCCGGCGGTGGACCCAGAGCTGACATCGTCGTCGGCGGCAGACTCGTGCTGGCGGAACTGGCGCATGTCGCCAGGAACAGCAAGCACCGGGCCGGCCGGCGCCCGGCTCGAGACGCGTACTTGCGGCCGGGGTGATCGGATTGCCTAGGCAATCCGACTGATCACGGGTTTGAGCGATACTCGGCCACATGGACGTTCGAACGACCCGGGGGGCGCTCGAAGCCGGCACGCTCACGCCCGACGACGCCTTGCCGGTGCTCGTCGAGCTGGCGCGCGGCGCGCCGACTCGCAAGCAACGCGCCCTCGCCTACCGGCTCCTCGGTGATCTCGCCGGTCGCGCGTTCGGCGCGCGCTGGGAGTGCGCCGAGCGCGCCTCGTGGGCGCTGCTCTCGCTCGCCGGGATCGTCGACTCGTCGGAGGAGCGGCGCGAGCTGTGCCTCGCGATGGGACGCGGCTTCCGCAACGTCTGGCTCCTGCCCTACATCCATCGCCGGCTCTCCGATCCCGATCCGCAGATCGTCGCCGCGGCAGCGGCCGCCGCCGGTGGCCTCGGCTTCCCGGCGCTCGAGGAGGCGGTCGTCGAGCTCATCACGCCCGACGCGCCCATCGAGCTGCGGCTGGCCGCGATCGCCGCGCTCGGCCGCATGGGCTCGGTCGGCGCCGCAGATCGCCTGTGCCCGCTCCTCCTCGGCGACCCGCGCGAGGCCGCCGCGGCGCTCACCGCGCTCACCGAGATCCGCTCGCCTGCCGGTCGAGACTCGGCGCTCGTCGTGCTCGATCAAGACCTCGAGCCCGAGGTCCAGATCGCCGCAGTGCGATATCTCGCGGAGCTCGGGGCGCTCGAGGTGACGCCGGTGCTGCGGCGGCTCGCACGCCACGACGACGCGGAGGTCCGGATCGCCGCGGGGATGGCCGCGCTCGCACTGAAGGCCGAGCGCTCTCGCGACGCGGCCGAACGCTTCCTGACCGCGCTCGGCGAACCCGATCGCGCCGGGCGTGCCGTGCTCGCACGCCGGCTGCGCACCTTGCCGGTGTCGGACGTGATCGAACAGGCCGAGATCCTCCTCGGTGAAGACGCCGCCGGCGTCGTCCAGATCCTCGGCGAGATCCGCGACTCGGAGATCACGCGATATCTGATGAATGTCGCGAACCGACCAGGCATGTCGCCGGCCATCCGCGCACGCGCGGTCGGTTCCATCGAGGCGGACCAGGCGTGGGAGCGCGGCGCGCTCGCCGAGCTCGCCCATCGCTCCGATGTCGACGACGCGATCCGTGCCGCCGCCGTGCAGGCGATGGGCGCGTTCGCCCGGAGCAGCGAG
>DATLEB010000115.1:0-49879 GCA_035525615.1 Kofleriaceae bacterium
CGTTCAGCGCCACGTTGGTCACATCGCCCGAGGTATAGAGGTGCTTGTGGATCAACGAGATGGCATTGATCCGCGACTGCGTTTCGAGCAAGGCATCCTTGGCCGCCGTATCGGTGACCGAGCGCTCCTGCATCCGCACCAGTACTCCCACCAGCTGCAGGCTGTTGGCCACGCGGTGATTGACCTCGGCCAACAAGACTTCGGCGCGTTCCCGCGCCGTGACGAGATCGGCGGTGCGTGTCTTCACACGGTCTTCGAGGGTCAGATTGATGGCCTTTACCTCGTCGCGTGCCCGTCTCAAGTCTCGCGCGTTGCGGGCGACAGAAAAGGCGACCACGCACACCACCAGGATGATGACCACGGCGGCGCCCGCCGATATCCAGCGCAGCCGCGATGCATTGCGTTGCAGTTCTGCGCTGCTCCGCGCGCTGTCCTCGTCAGCGATCAAGATCGCGTTGAAGAGAAAGACATTGATCTCATCCATCAGTGCCTTGCCGTGATTGCGCTGGACCAACGACATTGCCTCGGCGTCGCGGCCGGCCTCCTTCAGCGCGATGGAGGAGTCCATCTCGCGGAGCTTTTCGGCCACCGCCTCCGCCAACCGCGGCAGCATGGCCCGGTTGGGGGCGTCCTGCGCGATCAGCCGGGTCAGCTCGGCGAGCTCGCGGGTTGCTTCCGCCTTGGCCGTGTCATAAGGGGCCAGATAAATCTGGTTGCCGGTCAGAAGAAAGCCACGCTCGCTCGACTCCTGGGTCCGCAGATGATCGCGCAGCTCCGCCGCCGCGATGCCGATCGATCGCTGCATCGCAGCTTGTTCGATCAGGCTGTTCCCGCGTTCGACCAGCCAGATGGCGGTGCCCACGATCGAGATCAACGCCAGAAAACCGACCGTGAGACCCGTGCCAACGCCAATCGCCAACCGGCTTCGTATGCTCATCGATCAAGTCCCAAGGGATGGGAGAGCGCTACCTTCCTCCGTCCCTTCGCGCCGAAGGCATGGCTATCACGAGATGGGGCGCCTAGCAACCGGGTGCAATTGTGCGGCGTCGGGTCGTGGTTGCTGATCAGCGGCGGGCCAGACCGGCGGCGTGGTTGCCGTCGAGCGGGGCCGGCATCGCCACCTGCAGCTGGAACCCGCGCGCCAACGCGCTCACCGGCTCCACGGGGGTGACGGTCCAGTCGGGGTGGCCGGGCATCGGGGGCGTGACGTCGCCGTAGAGCCAGGCAGCCAGGAAGTCGTGAAGGTCCTCGCCCGAGATCTCGGAGGCGAGGTCGATGAAGTCAGCGGTGGAGGCCGACGTGCCTCGGTTGCGCGTGACCCACGCTCGCTCGATGGCGCGGAAGTCCTCGTCACCGACCTGCTGGCGCAGTGCGTACAGCACCAGTGCGCCGCCGTAGTAGACGTTGGGGTTGAACAGCTGTGCCGCGTCACCGCTGAGCGGAGCCCCGACCGGGCCATAGTAGAAGCGGAGCAGATCGAAGTACGAGTAGTAGAGCTGCATGTCGGCGACGAACGGCTCCGAATCGGGCGCATTCTGCCAGGTCATCTCGTACCAGGTCGCGTGGCCCTCGTTCTGCCAGACGTCGGCCCATTGCGTGGGTGCCACGCTGTCGCCGAACCACTGATGGGCGAGCTCGTGCACCATGATCGGCTCGTAGACCGATTGCGGGTACGAGAAGAACGCGACCTCGTAGAGCGAGAGCGTCTGGGTCTCGAGCGCGAAGCCGAGCGAGGTGTCGACCGCCAGCGAGCCGTAGCTGTCGAACGGATAGTCGCCGAGCTGGGCCTCCAGCCAGTCCAGGTGAGCGATCTCGATCGCGAGCTTCGGTCCGAGCTCGGCGGCGAGGCGGGACGGGACCACATCGCGCACCTGGATGCCGTCGTGAGACCCCCGCGAGATCACGGTCTGTGCGCCGACGGCGATCTGGGCCAGCTCGGTGGCCATCGGCTGCGCCTGAACATGTAGCGAGATCGAGCGGCCGAAGAGGGTCAGCTCGAGGAGCTCGACGCCGCTGGCGACCGCGGTGGAGCCCACGGGCACGTCGAGCCACGTGGTGAACGTCGCCTTGTCGGCGGGGTGATCGTTGGACGGGAAGATCCGGTGCGCGCCGTCGGGCTGGGCGGCCAGGGCGCTGCCGTCGGGGGTAACGAAGAACGGCGCGCCGAGGAAGTTGCCGGGGTCGGGCAGGGCTGGGGTGGCGGTGAAGTGGGCGACCTGAACGCTGAAGACCGCGTTTCGCGGGATGGCACGCGCCGGCGTGATCACCAGCTCCTCACCGATGCGTTGCCACGTGGCGGTCTGGCCGTTGACGGTCACGCTGCCGACGGTGTCGCCGGCGAAGTCGAGGTTGAAGCGCGACAACGCCTGCGTGGCGCGAGGACGGATCGGTGGTGAAGCAGGGTGGAGCAAGGGCGCAGCGCGGGAATTCTTCGGCATCGGCGCCCGCCGGGGTGCCCGCGCGCATCAGGCTTGGCATCATGCGCCGCGATGATCCTCCCGGCGCGCGGGTGGTTCGTGGTGACGGTGGTGCTGTCCGGCGGCTGCGGTCGTTGCAACTACGACGTGATCGCGGGCGATGGCGATGCGTCGCTCGAGACGGACGCGGATACGACCGGCGACGCGCCTGACGCGGCGGCGGCGTGTCGCTTTCGTTCGCTGGCTCCGGGACGCGATCACACCTGCGTCGCCAACTCGCTCGGCGACGTGTACTGCTGGGGGCGCAACGGATATGGCGTGGTGACGCCCGGCTCGACCAACGGCGTGTTCCCGACACCTCGCAAGATCGAGCTGCCGGCGCCGGCGGTCGAGGTCGCGTCGGGAAACCTCGCCAGCTGCGCGCGCGCCGAGGACGGACGGGTGTGGTGCTGGGGTGCAGGCGACGGCGGCGTCGGATCGCAACTGAACGGCGTCGTGGCGGTCGACGTGGGTGGGCCCGCGCGCAGCCTGGCGGTCGGGCGCTACTTCTCCTGCGCGATCGTCGGCCCCGATGATCGCGTCGCGTGCTGGGGCACCAGCAATCATGGTCAGCTCGGTGATTCGAGCCCTGACCCGCGCGCCACACCCGCCGCCGTCGCGGGCACGGTCGGTTCCACCGCGGTCTGGCTGGGACACAAGCACGCCTGCGCTCGCGGCGTCGACGGCGCCATCACGTGCTGGGGGTGGAACGTCGCGGGGCAGCTCGGTCGATCCGGCTCGGGCGGCGACGAGTTGCCCGCGGTCGTCGCGGCGCTGGCGGGGACCGACCAGCTCGCGCTCGGTGGACGATTCTCGTGCGGAATCGACGGTGGTGCCCTGCGTTGCTGGGGCGCCAACGATCGCAGCCAGCTCGCCGCCGGGGCTGGGGCGCCGGCGACAGCGGACAGCTCGCGATCGATGCCGCGGAGGCGTTGACGCCCACACCGATCACGCTCCTGCCCGCGGGCATGGGACAGCCAGTGGCGCTCTTGGCGCGCCACGACGGAATGTGTGTCCGGTTCGCGGACGGGCGTGGGCTATGCTCGTGCCCTGCCAGTGAGCGTGCGCCGTTCGGCGCAGGAGTTTGTCGGTCGCTCTCGTACCCGAGGGTGAGGCGCCGGCGCTCGCGTGCGCGCCGAACGAGCGCGCGGGTCATCGTGTCGGCGGCATGCCAGGGCGTCACACGGGAGCGGCAACGTCGGTCTCGGCGGGGACCTTGAGGCGCGGCTCCTCCTGGAGGAGCTGCTCGAAGAGCGCCAGCATCTCGGCCCCGAGCTCGTCCAGGTTCGCGGCCGTCATCAGCTTGCGGACCTTCGGGAAGAGCTCCTTCTCTTCCTCGTCGCGCGCGTGATGCTCGATCTGCTCCTTCATCACGGAGATCTTGGCGTCGAAGCGATCGTCGTCGGCGTCCATCTCGAGCAAGTCAGCCAGCAGGCGCTTGACGGAGAGATGTTCCTCGGTCGACTCGACGAGGATCTCGGCCGTCTCCTTCATCTTCACGCGAGGGTAGAACAGTTGCTCTTCCACGGTTGCGTGGGCCGCGAGCTTGTCCGCGAGCTCCTCGAAGAGCTGCAACTTCTCGGCGCCGGCGGCGTCTTCGAGCGCGGCGAAGAGCTCGTCGACCTCGTCGTGCTGCTGCTTCAGGAGCGTCAGGGCGTTCATGGTCACGCGAAGCACAGCAAGCGCCGTGCCGGGACCGCCACGTGAGGGGGGCGAGACCTTCCGATAGAGTGGGGGCCGTGCCCGACTCCCTGCCGCGCCCCAGCCGAGGACCGCTGGTGGTCGCGTTGATCGCGGGCATCGTCGTCTGGGCGGCCGGGGTGTTCGGTGTCTACGGGTGGTTCACGGACGAGCTGTACTTCCTCGCCTGCGCGCGCCGGCCGGCGCTGGGGTACGTCGACCATCCGCCGCTCGCGACGCTCTTGCTCGGCGTGTTGCGGTTCGTCACGCAGGACAACATGGCGCTGATCCGGCTCGTCGCGGGGGGCTCGGCGGTGATCGTGATCGCCGGGTTCTACTCGATGAATCCGTTCGAGCTGCTGCTGGCCATCGTGCTGGCGCAGGTCGCGCTCGCGCTGACGCGTGGCGCGTCTCCGCGCGCGTGGCTCGTGTTCGGTGGGGTGACCGGGCTCGCCCTGCTCAACAAACACTCGGCGCTGCTTCCGGTGGGATTGCTCGCGGCCGCGACCCTGGCGTCGCCCGCCCGCACGCACCTCACGACACGGTGGGTCTACCTCGGCGTGGCGCTCGCGCTGGTCATCGCCGCGCCGAACCTCGTGTGGCTCGTGGTCAACGACGGCGTCACGTTCGAGTTCTACCGGGTCTCCGTGCCGCTCAAGAACGTCGAGCAATCGCCGCTCGGCTCGATCGCAGGTCAGGCGCTGTTCGTGGGGCCCATCGCGTTCGTGATCGCGGTCGTGGGCGCGGTCGCGCTCGTGCGGCAACCGTCGCGCCGAGGGTTTGCCGCGATGTTCGTCGTCGCGCTCGCGGTCATGGTGACCGGCGGCATCAGCCGCGCCGATCGCATCCTGGCGGTGTACCCGCTCCTCGTGGCAGCCGGCGCGTGTGCACTCGGCGCGCTGCCGCCGCTACCGCTGGTGCTACCGGTCTTTCCGCCGTCGTTCGTGCCGCGCTACTCGGAGGCGATCGCGCTCACTACCGCGCGCTGCCTCCCGATGATCAGCGGCGCACTGTCGTCTTCGGCGCGGATTACGGTATCGCAGGTGCGCTCGAGCTCTACGGCCCTGATGCGGGTCTTCAGAGGCCGGTCATCTCGACGCACAACGCGTTCTGGACGTGGGGGCCAGGCGAGGTCCGCGATGCCGTCGTGCTCGCCGTCGGCCACGACGCTGCCTACTGGAATGGCCTGTACGCCGAGATCCAGCAGGTGGGCACCGTTCACTGCTCGGCGTGTCTCGTCGATGGGACGGTGATCTGGATCGCGCGCGGCGATCGACCGGGTCTCGCCGCGCGGTGGAGCGCGCTTCGACGCTTCGAGTGACGATTCCTGCGTTCAGGCACGCTCGGGCACGTGCTATCTCTCGCACTCGATGACCAGCAAGAAGGACGAATCTTCTCCGCCCGAGGGCGACCGAGCCGCGAATCGGCGCTGGATGATCGGTCTCGTCCTCACGCTGGTCTTCGGGATCTTCGGCGCCGTGATGGCGTTGCTCAGCTACATGGACCGACGACCGACGACGATCTATCGGAACAGGAAGTCGCCGCCCGCCGCGCAGGCGGGGACACCAGGTGTGTCGCCGCCTCCTGCGACGCCTGCGCCCAGCGCTGACCCGGCTCCCGCGGCGCCGGCGCCCAGCGCTGACGAGCCGAAGGGTGACAACGGAAAGGGCAACGGAAAGGGCGACGAAAAGGGCGACGAAAAGGGCGACGAAAAGGGCGGCGACGAGAAGTGATGCGCGCGTTTGCGGCGGGTCACGCCAGCATGCCCGCCGCGACCGCGTCCATCAGGGTCGCGAACTTGGCGTGCGTGAAGGCCGACCCGCTCGTGAGCCAGTCCCGGTGGCGTAGATCGTCGGTGACGTCCTGACGATCGTCGCGGAAGTGACCGAGGACGTCGAGGTGGTCGCCGAGGCCGGCCCACACCACGTTGCCGCGGAGCTGCGAGCGCAGCGGAACCACGCCGTCGTTGTCCTCGAGCGTCGGGGCGCGACCGAAGGCGCGCTGCAGGACGTCCTCGCACGCGGGACCGGTGCCCGCGGTGGGTTCCTCGAGCGCGGCACACGGATAGCGCTCGGCGGTCCGCGAGGTGAGATGGTGGAGCCCGAAGAACAGCGCGAGCGACAGAGCACGCCACGGGTGCCCGAGCGTCTCGGCCCAGCGGCGCGGGGTCGGTTGCGGTGACATCGAGACGGTGGCCTGATACCGGACGCCGGGTCGATCGTCGATGCCCGTGCTCACGAGGTCCATCGCCTCGGGGCTGAGCTGCAGCATGGAGCCCTGATCATCCTGGATCGCGGAGAGGAACGTCCGCACCTCCGGGCACAGCGCGTCGTCGACCATGCCGACCATCGACTCGATCGCGCGCTCGAGCATCAGAAGCTTGAACGGGACGGCGAGCTTGCCCTGGCGCAGGAAGCCGAGGATGACGCCGCTGGCGCGCAGCGGTTGCTCGCCCAGCGACAGCCCCGCGACCGTGAGCATGGACAGCGCGGCGAGCACGCGCTGACCGTCGGAGGTCGTGAAGAAGCTCGCCAGCGGCGTCCCGTGGTGCGGCGTGTTCATCGTCGTCACGCTGCGCAGCCGCGGCAGCCACGTGAGAGACGCGTCCGCGATCGACCGGGTCGTGGGCGACGCGACCAGCCGCGCGTCCACGCCACCGGTCGAATGTCCGAGCAGGTGGATCGCGTCGCCGGGCGTCGCGGTGCGCTCGACCACCTCCGCCAGACGGATGGACCGCCGGCGGATCGACGCGGTCGGTAGCTCGTCCAGCACGTGGGCGACGAGCAGATGGCCGGCCGCCGCGAAGCGCGCCGTGAGCTCGCGCTCGACGTGCACGAAGTAGTTGTACGAGCCGAGGCGGCCGAACCCGAACATCCCCGGCGAGAAATACACGTGATGGCGGGTCATGCGTCCATCACGCGCGTTGTTCGATCACGGCCTCGATGCCCTGGCTGGCGAATGACTCGCGGAGCTTCTCGATGACGATCGCCTCGACCCGGGGCTCCATGTCGACGACCGCCCCCACGACATTGGCGACGAACCAGCCCTTGTTCTGTTCGACCACCGCGTGGACGTTCGTGATCTTGATGGTGATCATGTTCAGTTCCCGAGCTTGATCCCGGCCGAGCCGCTGGCCTGGCCCTGGATCTTGATCGAGGGTGCCTTGACCTTCACGTTCACCGTCGGCGGGCGGACGTCGAGGCGCGCGCGAACGTCGGCCGCTGCCTTGTCCGCGGCGTCGACGGCGGCCTTGCCGGCGGCCTTGACCTTCACCTTGACGTCCACGGCCGGGGCCTTGACGTCGATGGACGGGGCCTTGACGCTGGCACGGGCGACCACGCTGTGGTCCAGCCCGCCGCTGGCGTCGAACTTCACGCGGGCACGCGCGCTGGCGGCGGCGTCGAGGTTCGGCGGGCTCACCTTGATCTGCATGCCGACCGGGATCGACCAGCGGGCGCGCAGCGAGGCGCGTGGCTCGGGCGGGCGGACGTCGAGGTTGCTCGTGTACGTGCCTCCGACGGTGGCGCCCACCATCGCGGTCGCGCGGAGCGTCGGCGGCCGGACGTACCAGGCCACGCTACCGCGGAGCTTGGCCGGCTCGAAGTTCGCGTGTGCGCGCCAGCTGGCCGACGGCGCCGCGATCCAGACCGCACGCGTCGACGCGTGATAGGTCACCTCCGGCGCCATCCAGATGTGCGCCTTGACGTGCGCGCGGATCTTCGCCGGCTCGAGTGTCGGCGGCTCGATCTGCGCGTAGAACTCGGGCACCGTGACGCCGACGAGCTCGGCGTGGAGACGTCCGCGTGGATGGTGCACGTAGTACTGCATGCGCAGCGGCTCGAGATATCCGACCGTGGTGATCTCGAAGCGCTTCGGCCACAGGACGGCGGCGTCGACCTGGGGCGCCATCACGGACCACGTGGCGGCGAGCTCGGTCGGGTGGCGCACGTAGAGGTCGGTTGCGAGCGTGGCGTGCGCGGCATAGGCCCACGTCAAGAGCTCGACGCGGCCGGCGACGGCGAACGACGCGTCGATCGTCGCGGCGCCTTCGGGCAAGCTGGCCTGGTAGGTGGCCGGCGTCCCGGCGGCGGCGCTGGCCGCTGCGGAGGTCTCGAACGCGGCGACCGCCGTGGCCGTCGCGTCGAGGTCTGCGTAGCTCGCGACGAGCTCCGCGTCGAGCGACGCGAGCGCCGCGCCGTGGGCCTGGAGCGCCGAGACGAGCTTCACGTCGGCGTCGACCTCGTCGCGCCAGACGCCCCAGTCGTCGCTCGGCCATTGCGCCGGAGCCGCGAGGGCACCGCTCGCACCGAGGGCCAACGACATGCCGGCGTCGAGCTCGATCGGCGCGACGGTGAGATCGGCGAGCCCGAGGATCTCGACCTGCCCGGCTTCGACCCCGACTCGCGCGTCACCGGACGCCGCGACTCCGACGCCGACGGTCGCGCCGCTGGTGAGGATCACGCCGCCCGGCGTGTAGATGCGGAACGCGCCCTCTGCGGGCGCACGCGCGGTCACGGTGAAGCGCGCCAGCCCCGACAGGACCGCAGCGGACGACGCCGGATCGGCGCCGCCGGCGCGACTGGCGACACCGACCGTCGTCACCTCGGCGACCTGGATCGCGCTGTCGTCGGCGAGGACGATCGCCGCCGTCGACGATTCGCCGGTGCGGATCGCGTCACCGGCATGGAGCGAGAGGTTGGCCTTGGCGGTCGCGAAGACAGGCTCACCCGTACGTCGGACCTCCACCTTGCCACTCACCGCGGTCAGGACCGCGACCGGTCCGTCGTCGGCGTCATACGCGATGCCGCCCGCCGCGACGCCCACGGTGTTCGCGGCGGCTGCATGGCCGCTGCCCGTGCTCGCGGTGGAAGCGCCGGCGCCGGGCGTGTCCCGCTTCGGCGCTTCGCCGCGGTCTTCCTTCTTGTTGCACCCGACCACCACCAGCAACGCAACGACACCAAACAACATTCTCGAACCAAGCATTGAAACCTTTCGTGGAGAGTCGTGGAGACTCTCCCCCCTGCACGCCCAAACCCGGGTTGCACCATGGGCTCCTGCACCCAGAAGCGCAACGAGCGCCTTCGCTCACCGCGAATTCGTGCTCACGGAGTCGCCCATCGGTCTCGGACTGGTGGATGCGACCAGTCGTCTCCTGGGTCTTCCTCGTCCTGGCGGCCTGTGGCCAGGTCCAGACGTTTCCCGATGGGCCGCCCGGCGGCGACGGTGGTTCCGACGGCGGCGACGAGGTCGATGCGCCCACGGACGCGAAGGACGATGCGTCCACGTGCGGAGCGGAGGTGGCCTGCCAGAACGGCGACGACTGCTGTCCGCCGGGCTGCACCTCGCTCGGCGATACCGACTGCGTCGCCAGCTGCGACAACGGCGCGATCGAATCCGGCGAGACCTGCGACCCGCTCAACACCTGCCCGACCGCGTGTCCGCAGCTCGGCTGCCAGCTCCGCACCCTCCAGAACGCCGGCACGTGCGGCGCGACCTGCGCGGTCACCGGGACGCAGACCGCCTGCGTCGGAGGCGACGGCTGCTGCCCCGCGGGCTGCAACATGATCACCGACAGCGATTGCGGCGCCACCTGCGGCAACGGCGTGGTCGAGAGCGGTGAGCGCTGCGATCCGCTGAGCAGTTGCCCGACGAGCTG
Source organism: Kofleriaceae bacterium (assembly GCA_035525615.1). Taxonomy (GTDB): domain Bacteria; phylum Myxococcota_A; class Polyangia; order Haliangiales; family Haliangiaceae; genus UBA2376. The sequence continues at coordinate 9,793 of DATLEB010000115.1, forward strand.
CCCGGCGCTCGGTTGTCAGCTGCGGACGCTCCAGGGCGCCGGTACGTGCAACGCGCAGTGCACCGCCGCCGGGATGCAGACGTCGTGCACCAACGGCGACGGTTGCTGTCCCGCGGGCTGCAACGCCGTGAACGACACGGACTGCGCCGCGGTGTGCGGCAACGGTGTGCTCGAGGGCAGCGAGCGTTGTGATCCGCTGAGCAGCTGCCCGACGTCGTGCCCGCAGCAAGGCTGCCAGCTGCGCGCGCTCACCGGCGCCGGCACCTGCAACGCGCAGTGCACCGCCGCCGGCACGCAGACGGCGTGCGCCAGCGGCGACCTGTGCTGCCCCGCCGGCTGCAATGCCACCAATGACAGCGACTGCGCACCCGGCTGCGGCAACGGCGTGGTCGAGACCGGCGAGACGTGCGATCCGCTGAGCAGCTGCCCGACCTCGTGTCCGCAGCAAGGCTGTCAGCTGCGCACGCTCAGCGGCGCCGGCACCTGCGCGGCCCGCTGCAACGCCGCCGGCACCCAGACCGCGTGTGTCAACGGCGACGGCTGCTGCCCCGGCGGCTGCAACGCCGGCAACGACACCGACTGCAGTCCGGTGTGCGGCAACGGCGTCATCGAAGGCACCGAGACCTGCGATCCGCTGAACACCTGCCCCACGTCGTGTCCGCAGCAAGGTTGCCAGCTCCGCAGCCTCAGCGGCGCCGGCACCTGCAACGCGCGGTGCAACGCCGCCGGAATGCAGACCGCGTGCGTCTCGAACGACGGCTGCTGCCCCGGCGGCTGCAACGGCGCCAACGACAACGACTGCGCTCCGGTGTGCGGCAATGGTGTGGTCGAGAACGGCGAGACGTGCGATCCGCTGACCAGCTGTCCGTCGTCGTGCCCGCCGCTCGGTTGCCAGTTGCGCGCGCTCACTGCAGCCGGCACCTGCGGCGCCGCTTGCCAGCCGGCCGGCAATCAGACCGCATGCATCAACGCCGACGGCTGCTGTCCGCTTGCCTGCAACGCCGGCAACGACAGCGACTGCAGTCCCGTGTGCGGCAACAACCTCGTCGAGCCGGGCGAGACCTGCGACGGCAACTGCACCTGCCCTCAGGAGAGCGACGCTTGCTACACGACCACCGGCGGCGCCAGCACCTGCAACCTGCGCTGCCACCAGCCGGTGCGCACGTGCGCGGGCGGCGACGGCTGCTGCGCGTTCGACGGCAGCGGTTGCAGCGCGGGCAACGACGCCGAGTGCGCCGGCCCCGCCTGGCAGGTCTACACCCTGCCGCGACCGGTCAACTACCTCAGCTCGCAGCAGTGCGATGTCATCGATCTCCACGGCATCGCGCCAGGCGGCTCGTACCTGTTCACCACCTGCTCGCCGACCGGCGGCATGGGCACCGGCGATCCCAAGGTGACCAGTGTCGTCGACGCCAGCGGCTTGCCCTACAACGTCATCAACGACGACTGCGGCGACGCCACGGCGCTCCCCCGCCTCGCGGGCTGGTCGTGCACCAACAGCGGCGGTTCCACCTTCCACTTCTGCGCCTCGCCGACGCCCGGCGGGTTCCGCGTCGGCGCCAACGCCGGCTTCCTGCGCGTGACGGTGTGCCCGTACAACGATCAGGGCGGCGGCAGCTCGCCCTTCTACGTCTGGTACAACGCACCGCAGGCGCCCTTTGCCCTGCAGTGACCAGCGCGGCGCGGCCAACCGTTAGTGTCGGGCGAGGGCGCGGAAGCTCACCCGCGCGGCAGGCGGGGTCCGCGCCTTCAGACGTTCACGCATGAACGCGAGCGCGGCGGAGTTGCTCCGAACATCCTCGGATGCGACCGCGTCGCGCGGAACGATGAGCTCGTGGTCGCGAAGGAAGGCGTCCTGCGCCGTGAAGCGAATGCAGATGTCACCGGCAAACCCGGCGAGCACGATCCGCCGCGCGCCGAGATACGTGATCAGGAGGTCGAGCGACGTGCCGAAAAACGCCGAGTGCTTGGGCTTGAGCACGAAGTAGTCCTGCTCGTCGGGCTGCAGGAGCGTCGCGATCTCGTGCCCTGGAGACCGCGTGTCCTGCGCGTGGCGCACGGTCGCGCTGAAATCGGAGCGCCACCTCCCGAAGTTGTCGTTGGCATAGACCACCGGTACGCGCGCCGCGTGGGCGCGAGCGCGTAGCCGCGCGATCTCCTGCGCCGCGGGCATCGCGTGTCGAACCAGTCGCTCGCTGCCGGGATACGCCATCGCGTTGATCACGTCGACGAGCAGGAGCACGACCGGCGAACGATGCGAGACCGCGCCGTGAAGATCCGGGTTGCGTCGCTTGCTCATCGTCGCGCGGCCTGCCCGAGAGAGTAGACCCTCCCGAAGTTCGCATGTCATGCGTGCGATCGACTCGCGGGTGAACGGGACCGTCTGCCTGCACGTGCCCGTGGCGCGCCGCTTGCTCTAGATGGGCTCATGCCGACCATCTCGTCCGATCGCTCCGAGGCGTACGAATCCTTCGACCTCTCGGATCCCCGGGTTGCCGAATCCGTGGCCGCCTCGGATGAGGCCGGAATGACGCGTGCGCAGCGCGGTGTGCGCTGGATGCGCGCGCACCGGCGTCCGCTCGGCCTGGTCGCGTTTGGCGTGCTGACCCTCGCCGCCCTCGCGAACAAGCGCCTGCGCCCGCTCGTGCTGGCCAAGGCCTCGGCGTCCGTCAGAGGCGCCCTCGCTCGCGTCCAGCCATCGCGTGCCTAGCAACGTGCATGCGGGAGCCCCGTCATTGGCACACGGGTTGCGATGGAAACTCGAATGAGCACGCCGCCGGCGCACGATCAGGAGACGCCCGAGACAGGACAGGTGGTGATTCGCCTGGAAGACGGATCCGCCGCCCGCGGTCGCGTCATCGACCTGTCACTTGGCGGAGCGCTCTTGCACGTGCCACCCACGCCGGTGCCACTGGTCGATGGAGCTCAGGTCATCGCCGAGCTCGTGCTCGCCGAAGGACAGCGCCACGCCATCCCGGCGCGACTCCACCTTCGCGCGGCCACGACCTTCGTGGTCGTGTTCACCGAGATGACGGCCGACGCTCGAGAGCTCATCACGTCACTCGTCATCGGCGGATTCGCTGAAGATGAGACGCAGCGTCGTCGAATCTCTCGCGTCCGCGAGCGGAGAGGGGCGGCCCGCTGCACCTTCCAACCGTTCGAGCGGCCGCGGAGTCCGAACTGCATCCTGGTCGTCGACGACGACGACGACGTTCGCGAGCTGATGGTGGAGCTCCTGGAAGCGGCCGGCTACGATGTCGACGCGGCGGGCGACGGCGAGCAAGGCCTGGCGCTGCTACGAGCGAATCCCGATCGCTATGGCGCGATCCTCCTCGACTATGCGATGCCGAACATGGATGGCTTCACCTTCCGTCAGATCCAGCAGGCGGATCCCGTGTTGTCCCGGATCCCCGTCATCCTCTCGAGCGCCACGGCACCGCGTTACCTCCCGCCGCTCGACGTCGATGCCAAGCTGACGAAACCGCTGTCCGCCGTGACGCTGCTCTGGACGATCGAGTCATGCATGGCGGGCAACTGACGATCACGGCGAAGGTGGAGCGCGCCAGTCGTCCTTCGGCTGCGGCCTTGCCGCCGTCCGGCGCCTACGAACCACGACCGCGGTGGTGATCGCCAGCGCGAGCGCGACCGTGCCCAGGAACCACGGGCTGCGCCCGACGACCGACCACCACGGTGCACAGGTCGGCAGTCCGTCCTCCATGACGCAGACGTCGCCACCGCCGCATCGCTCGTGCCGGGTCGTTCCCGTCCAGGGCAGGCCCTTGGAATTGTCGACCGTGTCGTAGGACTGCAAGCCGGTGCACCGGGTGGAGTCACATCCGCTCGCGAGCGCGCCGATCACGACGACGAAGACGAGAGCGAATCGGCTCCACATGAACCTCGTCATGTATCACGATCATCCGCCGAACCGATGACGAGGATCAACCGCGGTGACCTGTACTGGATCGAGGCCGATGAGGATCGAGGGCCGGTGTCGCATCCGCACGTCGTCGTGCAGGACGACGTGTTCAATCACTCGCGGATCGCGACCGTCGTCGTGTGCGCGTTGACGTCGAACCTGCACAAGGCGAGCGAGCCCGGCAACGTGCTGCTCGATGCCGGCGAGGGGGACCTGCCCCGCCAGAGCGTCGTGGTCATCTCGCAGATCACGTCGGTCGACAAGGCGCGGCTCGGGGCGCGCATCGGGTCGCTGTCGCCGGCGCGGGTCGAGCAGATTCTCGACGGCCTGCGCTTCCTGCAGCGGTCGTTCTTCGATCGCTGACGCGCGTCAGGGAACCTGCATCTTCTGGAAGTGGGTCGGGATCACGACGCGCGTGTGGGGTGAGCAGCGCGCGACCTCCGCGACGAACGCCTTCAGGTCGTCGTCGACGGGAAGCGGGGAGGTGGGCGCGGGGGCTCGCCAGTCGTCGAAGTGGTTGGTGTAGACGAGGGGCGGATTGCCGAGCGCGCGCATGAGGCGGCAGGTGTAGTCGTGGATCTCCTGGCGCAGGCCCACGGCGATCACGGCGACGTCGGGGCGCAGGCCCTCGACCTCGCGTTCGATGTAGTTGGCGGTCGAGAGGAAGAAGATCTGGTGGCCGCCGGCGCGCACGAGGTACGCGTAGGCGCCGCCCATCGGATAGCCGGCGAAGTTGGTCGGCAGCTTGACGTCGGGCGGGACCACGCCGTCGAGCGCGTCGTGTTTCTCGCCGATGGCCGAGTGCAAGGACGGGATGACGCGCACGGAGTAGCCGCCGGCGTCCTCGAACGCGAAGTCCTCGCCGCCCTGGATCGTGATCAGCTGCTCGTCGGGGACGCCGCTGGCACGTCCGATACGCGTCGTGCTGATGCTGCCGAGGAGCTGCGCCCCGGTGCGCTTGGCGATCGCGGGCGCGTCGAGCAGGTGATCGACGTGCGAGTGCCCGATCAGGATCAGGTGCGCCTTCGCCGGCGCGCGGGCGGCGATGGCGGCCTCGTCGGGCACGATCGGCTGCTCGAAGTCGGCAGGGCGCGAGAGGTACGGGTCGACCAGGACGGTGAGCTCGCCGACGTCGAGCTGCCAGCCCGCGACGCCGAGGTACGTCATCGCGAGCGGGGCGCGCGGCGAGCGCGGAGGCTGCGGCGCGGCGGCCTGCGGCGCGGCGCCTTCCTTGCGGGACGCACACGCCCCGACGAGCGCGAGGGAAAGGGCGAGGAGACAGCTGACGCGAAGCATGGGCGGGCTCAACGTTCGAATTCTGCACTTTGTTCCGCGTTCGGGCGTCCGGGTCCCCGATGGCACGAACCGTGCTTGAGAATCCGGAACATGAACGCACTCGAGCTCCTCAAGGAACAGCATGATGAGGTCGACGAGCTGATCGGTGGCATCGAGAAGGCCACCGATGACAAGCGGAAGCGCCAGCTCTTCGAGGAGATGGCGGACAAGCTCGCCGCGCACGCGACGATCGAGGAGACGATCTTCTATCCGGCCGTGCTGGCCCGGCAGACCGAGGAGATCCTCCTCGAATCCGTCGAGGAGCACCTCTCGATCAAGCGCGTTCTCGCCGACATGATCGAGCTCGACGTCGACGACGATAGCTTCGATGCGAAGCTATCCGTCATCAAGGAACAGGTCACCCACCACGCTCGGGAAGAAGAGGAAGGCGAGCTCTTCCCGAAGGTGAAGAAGCTCCTGTCCGCCGACGAGCTCGACGGACTCGGCAACGAGATGCTCGTCCGTTTCCTGGCGCTGCTCGACGAGAGCCCGCGCATGACGGTTCCGGCCGAGACCGGTGAAGCGGCGCCGATCTAGGCCATGGTGCGTGCGCGCTCGGTGAGGCGGTACGCCACAGAGCGCGGAATCTGAAATCCGGATCCGCCGACGAACAGGGCCTCGTGCCCTCGCTCGGGTCACGAGGCGGTCGTGAGCGGCGCGGCCGTGGAGCGGCCGGTAACGGCTTCCTTGATGACGCGGACGCGGTCGCTGGTGATGCCGAAGGCGAGGACCAGAGCGCCGAGGGTGTTCTTCTCGCGGAGGGGCTGGGTCGGGAAGGAGCGCGGCGAGGTCGGCGGGCTCGAGCTTCACGCCGAGGTCGCGGCCTTGTCGACGTCGGGCAGCCGCGCCTTGATCTTCGCCATGACCGGCTGCGGATCGAGGCCGAAGGTCGTGATGAACGCGCCGATGGTGCTGCGCTCGGCACCCGTGGCGACCTGATCGGCGGCCAGGACCGACGCCATGTCGATCACGACCTTCTCGCGGAGGGCGACGCCGGGGATGTGGTCGGCGAGCTCGAGACGGAGTGCTCGAACTGCGCCAGCTCCTCGGTGGAGGGCTCGCCATCCGCGATGAGCGCGACGAACAGCGACGTCAGCACGGCGTCCTTCTGGGCCTGGCTCAAACGCTTCGAGATCGGAGACATCCAGGGCGAGCTGAATGGCGATCCTCCGCGGCGAGCTCAGATCGATTCGCGCCGCGACGGACTCATTGCGGGGTGCGCGTGCTGAGGCTGTCGACGGCGTGAACGGGGGCGAGGTCGCCCTTCATCAGGTGGGCGATCGCGCGGTAGACCAGGCGCTGGCTCTCGAGCATCGACTTGCCGGCGAAGACCGGCGAGATGACGTCGATGGTGAAGTGGCCGCCGCCGCCGGTGACGGTGGCGCGGGCCTCGGGGACGTCGCGCTCGATGGCTTCGCGGAGGGCGTCGATCACCGAGCCCTTGAAGTCGGTCGGATGGGATGACATGCGCCACGGTTGTAGCAGCCCGCGCGGCGGGGCGGAGCCGTGACGCGGGCGGAGCGCGATTCGAGCGCGATTCGAGGGCGCCCGGGCCGGCGCGGCGCGGCCTCCGGGTGGTAATGGTCGCGCGCGGATTTTAGTAGTATCATCTCATACTAATGAAGTGCCCGTTCCTGGTCGCCGCCCTCCTGGTCGCGTGCACCACGCCGACTTCCACGCCGCGCCCGCCGGCTCCCGACTCCGTGAGCGTGGCCATCGACGCCGCGCTCGCGCGAGCGCTCCCCGATCCCGCCGGGCCGGGCTGTCTCGCGGGTGTGGCGCAGGGCGACCGCACCATCGTCCGTGTGCGCGGGCTCGCGGTGATCGAGCACGGCGTGCCCATCGACGAACGGACGGTGTTCGACCTCGGGTCGGCCACCAAGCAGTTCACGGCCGCGGCGGTGTTGCGGCTGGTGCGCGACGGCAAGCTGTCACTCGACGACGAGGCCCGCCGCTACCTCCCCGAGCTCCCGGCGGGAATCACGCTGCGCCACTTGCTCCACCACACCAGCGGCCTGCGTGACTACGGGAACCTGTTCTCCAACATCGCGTTCGTCTACCAGGAGACGCCGGTGCAGGTCGGCGACGCGCTCGCGCTGATCCATCGCCAGCGCGGCGTCAACTTCGCGCCGGGCGCCGCCGTCCTCTACAGCAACACCGGGTACCTGCTGCTCGCGCAGATCGTCGAGAAGGTCGCGGGCCAGCCGTTCGCGACGTACCTGGCCGCGCAGGTGCTGGCGCCGGCGGGCATGACCGGTGCGGTGGTGCAGGAGAGCTACGATCAGGTCATCGCGCGCCGCGCGCTGCCCTACGGGCCGGTCGGCGACGTCACCGTCATGGCCGCCGCCAACACGCACGCGCTCGGGCCCGCCGGTGTGTTCGCCACGTTCGCCGACGTGGTCGCCTGGTATCGCCACGTCGCGCCCGGCGATCCCCTCACCGTGCCCGGCGCGCTCGCCGACGGAACCGCGATCGCCTACGCCGGTGGCCTGGTGGTGCAGACCTGGCGCGGCGTGCCGCGCTGGAGCCACAACGGCGGCCGCGGCGGCGCGCGCGTGACGCTGCTCCGCTTCCCGGCGCACGACACGACGATCGCCGTGATGTGCAACCACGGCGCGATTCGCCCCGACTACCTCGCCGAGGAGATCGCCGGCGTCGTGCTGGGCGACGCGCTCGCGGCGCCCGCAGCCGAGCGCGCCGACCCCGACGCCGCCACGCACGCGGGGCTCTACTGGTCGGCGAGCTTCGACGACTACCTCGAGGTCGTCGACGACCACGGCACCTTGCTCGCCGGTGAGCCAGGCGAGCCGAGCGTTCCGCTGGTCCCGCTCGGCGGCGGCGTGTTCCGCACCGCGACCGGTGACCCGTATCGTTTCGACGGCGAGCACCTCACTCGCCGCGATCCGATCGGCAACCCGGAGCACTTCGAGCGCGTGGCGCCGACGGCGCCCGCGGATCTGACCTTTTTCGTCGGCACGTATCACTCACCCGACATCCCGCTCACGCTCGCCATCGCGCTCGTCGACGGCCACCTCGTCCTGCGGGGCGGCGCGGCCGATCCCATGACCGCGCCGTCGATCCAGCTCGAAGCACCGCTGCGCGCGGTCGCGCCGGACGCGTTCGTCGTCGCCTCCTACACCGTGCGCTTCGAGGGCGACGCCCTGCTGCTCAGCGCTTCGCGGCTCGTCCGCCTGCGCTTCGACCGCGTGCCGACGCCGGCGCGCCGCCCCTGAGCCGCGCCTCCAGCGCCTTGCGTCCCGGCGTCTCGGCGAACGGGACCCCGCCGAACGCGCGCAGCGTCGCGCGCGGCTCCTCGCCGGCGAGCATCCGCGTCAGGAAGATCTCCGCCGCGAGCCCGCAGTGATAGACCCACGACACCGGCTGGCTCGCCGACCAGATGGCTTGCACCACCTCGCCGGCGTCCTCGCGCATGAGCGCGACCAGGTGCTCGGCCGCGTCGGCGGCGACGTTGAGCCACTGCGCCGGCCACGCCGCCTTGATCGCCGGCCGCTCCACGACCACACGGCACCACGGCATCTTCACCGGCTCGTACGCCTTGAGCGCGATCCACACGCCGCGGTCGGCCGCCGCTTCCATCTCGTCGTGGATCGCCGCCAGCGGCATCGGGAACGCGTCGACGAGCGCGACGGTGCGCGCGCGCCGCAGCATCTCGCGTGCGCGCTGGTACACCTGCGCGACGTCCGGTAGCGAGTAGATGCGGTCGTCGGCCTGGCTCCGATCGAGTCGCTCGAGCGCGCGCCGTGCCTCGGCCGCTCGCTCGTCGAACTGCCGGCGGAGCTGCGCCAGCCACTCGTCGGGGGGCACGGCGCGGTACAGGCGGCGGCGGGTGTCGTCGAGCAACACGGCGCCGCGCCGCTCCAGCGCGGCCAGCGCGGTGTACGTGTTCGCCGCCGGCTTGCCGATCGCCTTGGCCACGCCGTAGCCGGTGGCCGGCGAGCTGGCAACCAACGCGCTGTAGACGTGCGCCTCGAGGTCGGTCAGCCCGAGATCGACGAGCGCGCCGACGCCATTTGCTCTCCGTCGCGCCATGTCCTTCTAGCGGTCGAATCTACACGACCGCGTGGGTTCGGGTCTCCGGGTGCTGTCAGGCCGGTATCCCGTGGCGCCAGCTGGGGTACCGCTACTCGCCCTCCGCCACCTCCGCTGGCGCGCGCGATGGCGGAGCGCCCGCTCGATTCCGGGGCCTCGCCCGACGACGAGCAGGCTCTCTACAACTTGCGCGCGGCCATCGGCGCCGGCGACATGCCGTCGATCTGCACCTCGTCGACTCCCACTCGGCGTCGAACGACGTCTCCAGCCCGGACTCCGGCAAGCGAACACGGTCGGCGGCCGATGCCCCGAGACCGATCAACTCGACGAAGCCCACCAGCGCCCGAAATCGGGAGCGTGATCAGTCGTCGAAGTCGGACGAATCCCAGCTCGCGGGGCGCCGGGTCTGCGCCGGCCGCTCGATCCGCTCGAAGCTCAGCGTGTAGTACAGGCCGCTCTTCCCCTGCTTCGCGAAGGCACGGATCGCGTACGCCTTTTCGTCGCTGACGAGATCGCCGGACCAGGCGGGCGTGGGGGCGGCGTCGCTCGAGCCACGTGCGCCGCCGCGGGTCGGCTTGGCCGGAATCTCCTCGAGCTCACCGCGGAAGACGTCCGGCGGGAAGGTGTTCTTGTCGCCGCGAGGGGGAGCGATGCTGAGCGCGAGTCGGTCCTCGCGCCGCCAGCCGCGGATCTCGTAGGCGACCCCGTCGATGGTGCAATCGCCGTGGAAGCCGGGTTGGCTGGGCTTCTGCTTGGTCGCGTGCTCGAACAGGTTCCCGCGATCTCGACTGCGCTCGTTCGACATACCAGGCAGACGTAGACCACAAGTCGAGGCGGAGGCCAAGCCAAGTCTGCTAGGGTCCCGGGAATCGACCATGAGCGACGAGCTCGATGTCCTGCTCGCCGACGGCGTTATCGACGAGGTCCTCGGCCGGTTGAAGAGCGGCAAGGAAGCCAACATCTCGCTGGTCCGGCGCGGCGCCGACGTGTTCGCGGCGAAGGTCTACAAGGATCGTTCGACCCGCAGCTTCAAGAACAACTCGGACTACCGGGAGGGCCGCAAGGTCCGCAACAGCCGCACCCAGCGCGCGATCGACGGCGGCGGCCGCTTCGGGCGGGATGCCGCCGAGCAGGCCTGGAAGTCTGCCGAGGCGGACGCGCTGTACAAGCTCGTGGGGTCCGGCGTTCGCACCCCGCACCCCGTGATGTTCTACGAGGGCGTCTTGCTCATGGATCTCGTGCGCGACGCCGAGGGCCGGCCCGCGCCACGGCTCATCGACATCGCGATCGATCGCGACGCGGCGTGCGGCATCTTCGCCGACCTCGTCGCGCAGATGATCTCGATGCTGTGTCAGGACCTGATCCACGGCGACCTCTCGCCCTACAACATCCTCGCCGGCGCCGACGGTCCGACGATCATCGATTTCCCGCAGGTGGTCTCCGCGGCCCACAGCTCGCGCGCGGAGTTCTTCTTCCTGCGCGACTTCGACAACGTCGTGCGCTTCCTCTCGGGCTTCGATCCGAGCCTGGCGGTGCACGCCGCGGACGGCCGCGCGATCTGGCGGGCCTACCGTTCACGCGAGCTCACGCCGCAGTTCGTGCCGCCGCCGCCACCGCCGCCGCCGCAACAGCGTGGCAACCGAGGCCCCGATCGTCGCGGGCCGAGGCCGCAGCAGCAGTGGTCGTCGAGGGGGCCGCAGCAGCAGTCGTCGGCGCGGCCGCAGCAGCAGTCGTCGGCGCGGCCGCAGCAGCAGTCGTCGGCGAGGCCGCAGCAGCAGTCGTCGGCGAGGCCGAGCCCCGCGGGTCCGTCGCAACGTGGCCGCCGGCGTCCGAAGCGCCGGTGGTGAGCGTCACGGAGCTTCGTCGTGCGTGAAGTAGCTCGCCGCGTCCCAGACGCGACTCGATGGTCGTAGCGCCGACGCGGGCATCACGCGGTGCACGGGTGCGCCGCGCGACGCGAGTGACCGGAGCACGGTCGGGAGCGCGCGGCAATAGGCCGGCTGGACGCCGGCGGCGCGGGCGAGCGCGGCGTGACTGACGACGTGGTCCGGCGGAACACGCCGCACGATCTCGTCGACGCGATCGCGCCAGTCGGGATGTAGCCGCGTCGAGGTGCGAGGGAGCACGGCGGCGGAATCGCCGACCTCCGCGCGACCGCTCGAGAGGACGCGCGCGAGCACGCCGCGCCTGATGCCGATCTCCTTGGAGAGACCGGCGCGCACCTGATTCAGCCGACCGCACGGCTCGCACGGAATCGTGATGCGAAGGACGAGGGTCCCGAACGCCAGCAGCTGACCGGACGCGAGGCCGTCGACATTCCCTCGCACGACAAGGTTGGCGCGCAGGTCGTGCGGGTCCAGCGCGAGTGCCCGCACGTCGTCCTCGGAGACGAGGAGCACGTGCCGGGGACTGCCGGCATCGGCGCTCGCGTCACCGACGAGGCCGTGGCCGGCGAGGCCCGCGATCTCTCGCAGCCGTTGCATCGGTGCGCGAGCCTTCGGCTTGACGTAGAGCGACGCGAGCTCGAGCACCGCCGGCCACCGTAGCACCCGTGAAGCTGGTCAGTGAGCGCACCGCTACGCCGGACGGCGGCGGAGCTCGTCGCGGATCTGGGTCAGGAGATCGAGCTCCGTGTCCTTGGGGGCCACGACCTTCGGTGCCTTCATGCGGTTGATCGCCTTCACGATCGCGAAGAGCACGAGGCCGACGAGGACGAGGTTCACGAGCGCGGTGATCACGCGCCCGTACATGATCGGCGTGCCGTTCAGCGAGAACGACAGCGATTCGAAGCTCGGTTTGCCGAAGAGCGCGGCGACGACGGCCATGAGGACGCCTTCGGTCAGCGCGGTGACCACGGCGCCGAACGACACCGCGAGGATCACGCCGATCGCGAGCTCGAGCGTGTTGCCCTTGATGATGAAGTCGCGAAATTCTTTCAGCACGTGGCACCTCCACCCGTGAGCGCCTGCAGGTTACGCGCCGATCCGTTCCGTGCCTGGCGCACCAGCGTGTGCACGAAGGCGAGCTTCTGGTTCACGCGCTCCGACAGGACGAACGGATACGCGTCGGGGAGGCCCATCGAGCGGTTGAAGGAGTTGAGCGCGGACGAGAGCGCGACCCACGCGGAGGTGAGCGTCTCCATCGGAAGGGCGGCGTCGTAGACGTTGAAGTCGAGGGAGGTCGAGAGGATGTCGTCGCGGTCGAGGCGCGGGTGGAGGACGATGCCGAACGAGCCGCCGGTCTCGAGCGTGTCGATCATGTGGAAGTAGTGGGCCCACGTCTCGGCGAAGTCCTCCCACGGATGCGCGGCCGCGTAGGCGGAGATGAGCTCGGTCTGCCACTCGGCGCGCGGGCCGGCAGCGTAGTGGGCCTCGAGAGCCTCGCCGTAGTCGCGCGACGCGTCGCCGAACAGCTCCGTGAACGCCGCGACCGACGGCGTGTCGCGGACGAGGCGATCCCAGTACCAGTGGCCGACCTCGTGGCGGAAGTGGCCGAGTAGCGTGCGGTAAGGCTCGCCCAGGGCCGTGCGACGCTTCTCGCGCTCCGCGTCGTCCGCCTCCGCGAGCGCGATGGTGATGAGGCCGTCGGCGTGACCGGTCATGATCTGCGTACGCGGATCGTCGGAGCGCAGGAACTCGAAGCCGAGGCCGTCGGGTTGCTCGGTGCGATCGAAGAGCGGCAAGCGCAAGCGGAGGATCGTGTAGAGGAGGCGATGCTTCGCTTCCTCCATCTTGCTCCAGAGGGCGAGGTTCTCGGGAAGCGACAGGTCGGGGATGGTGACGTTGTGGCGGCACGCGCGGCAGAGGCCGGGCGGCGCGCCGGCGGGCAGGATCCAGTTGCAGACGCCATGCTCGTGGTTGGCGCAGTAGCGGCGCTCGTCGCCGTCGGGCGCGAGCGCGATCATGCGATTGCGCTCGGGGTCGTAGCCGAGGATGGTCTCGCACCGTTCGCAGCGCACGTTGCCGAAGAAGACGACGAGGCCGCACGAGGGACACGCGAAGAGCCGCACGGCGCTCACCCTACCTGCGCGCGGCCGCGCTGACTGCCGGCGTAGGCGGCGGGCCGGATCGAGTGGACGAGGCCGCTGGGCGTGATGCCGCGGCCGGCGCGGTACGGATCGAAGCGAAGCGCGGCCTGGTCGACCTCCTCGGCGACCCGCGCGAGCGTGATGTGCGCGAGCGGGTGGTACCCCCAGTGGTAGATGCGTCGGGCCTCGAGGTGCCAGGCGTTGCCGGCGCGCGCCGACGCGCGGAGCCGGAACTTGAGGCGTCCTTCGCCTTCGACCTCGAACGGCGAGACCGCCCAGAAGTGGTTCGCCGCGGGCTCGCGCGTGTCGGTCGCGAGCGGCGCGAACGGCATCGTGAAGGGGCTGCGGATGGTCGCGAAGAGGAGATCCTGGTCGTCACCGAAGCGCAGCGCGATCCCGAGGACGTCGAACCATCGGGGCGCGCCCTTCCACAGCGCCGCGGAGAAACGCGCGAGCACCGGACCTTCGAGACGCGCAGATAGCGCGGGGAACTGCGAATCGGGAGCGGCCACGACCCCGCCCGTGAGCACGGTGCCGTCGGGATGAAACGTGCGCGCGTGTCTCGCTGCGCTGATCTTCTCGAGCCACGGCGCCCAGGCGTCACCGATGTAGCGGCCCAGCGCCTCACGCGATGCGAGCAGGAAGGACATGCCAGCCGCCCAAGCAGGAGTCGTACCGATCGCGCGCGCTCGTGTCAGAGTCGAACGTCGTTCGATGGATGTTCGCAAGAAGCTCTCGATCCTCGCCGACGCCGCCAAGTACGACGCGTCGTGTGCGTCGAGCGGCGCCAAGCGAGGTGCCCAGGCCGGCGGCATCGGACACGCGACCGGCGAGGGCATCTGCCACAGCTACACGCCCGACGGGCGCTGCGTGTCGCTGCTGAAGATCCTCCTGACCAACAAGTGCACGTTCGATTGCACGTACTGCATCAACCGGCGATCGAGCGACATCGCACGCGCGGCGTTCTCGCCCGACGAGGTGGTCGAGCTCACGCTCGCGATGTACCGGCGCAACTACATCGAGGGCCTGTTCCTGTCGTCAGGCGTCCTGCGCGATCCCGACTACACGATGGAGCTGGTCACGCGCGTCGCGCGCACGCTGCGCGAGACGCATCGGTTCGGCGGCTACATTCACCTGAAGGGGGTGGCGGGCGCGTCGGATGCGCTGCTCGCGGAGGCGGGGCGATGGTGCGATCGACTCAGCGTCAACATCGAGCTGCCGACGGCGCCCGACCTCGCGGCGCTCGCGCCGGAGAAGTCGGTGCCTGCGATCGTCGGCTCGATGACGGCGATCCGTGACGCGCACGCCGAGGCCCCGCGGGCGTTCGCGCCGGCGGGGCAGAGCACCCAGATGATCGTCGGTGCGACGCCCACGCCCGACGCGGCCATCCTGCGCACCGCGGCGTCGCTCTACGAACGGTTCAAGCTGCGACGCGTCTACTACACGGCGTACTCGCCGACGCAGCGGCCCGATGCGCGCCTACCGTCGGAGGCGCCGCCGCTGATGCGCGAGCATCGGCTCTACGAGGCCGACTGGCTCCTGCGCCACTACGGCTTCCACGTCGACGAGCTCACGACGCCCGAGGCCCCCAACCTCGATCACGCCATCGATCCCAAGCTGGCGTGGGCGCTGCGCCATCGCGAGCGGTTTCCCGTCGACCTCGATCGCGCCGAGCGCGAGCTGCTCTTGCGGGTGCCGGGGCTCGGTGTGCGCAACGTCGATCGCATCCTGGCGATGCGGCGCCTGCGGGCGATCCGGCTCGAGGATCTCGCGCGGCTACGCGTCTCGCTCGCGAAGGCGGGGCCGTTCGTCCTCACGAGCGATCACAACCCCGACGCGAAGCTCATCGACCGTCTCGATCTGCGCGCGCGGGTGGCGCCGGCGCAGCAGCTGTCCCTCGACTTCGGGGGCGGTCCCGGGCGCACATGAGGTCAGCGCGCGCCACCCGTGATCTCGCTGCGTGGCGCCGCGAGGCGCGCGGGCTGCTCGCCGAGGAGGTTCCTCCGGGCGAGGTCATGTGGCTCGACGAGGGCGGCTCGGGCCTGCTGTTCGGCGACGCACCCGTCACGCCGCCCCGTGCGCCGCTCGCGGTGCGGGTGCCGGAGCGGTTCCTCGAGCTCGCCGCCGACGCCGTGTTGCACCGCGACGGCAACGTGCACGAGCTCCTCTATCGCGTGCTCTGGCGCGTCGCACACGGCGAGCGCGCGTTGCTCGACGACGCGGCGGACCGCGACGTGCGTGACCTCGAGCTCCGGGCGCGTCAGGTGCACCGCGCGATTCACCAGATGCACGCGTTCGTGCGGTTCCGCGAGGTCGAAGACGGGCGGTTCGTGGCGTGGCACGACCCGCATCACCACGTGCTCGAGCGGGCGGTGCCGTTCTTCGTCGAGCGGTTCGCGACGATGGCGTGGACGATCATGACGCCGGCGCGCACCGCGCTGTGGGACGGCGCCTCGCTGTCGTACGCGCCGGGGGCGCCGCGTCACGCCGCGCCCTCCGCCGACGAGCTGGAGGCGCTCTGGCGCACCTACTACGCGGCGACGTTCAACCCGGCGCGCGCCAACCCCGCGCTCTTTCGCAGCCACGTGCCCGCGCGTCACCGGCCGTCGATGCCGGAGACGGCCGACGTGGCCGAG
This sequence comes from Kofleriaceae bacterium, assembly GCA_035525615.1. Taxonomy (GTDB): domain Bacteria; phylum Myxococcota_A; class Polyangia; order Haliangiales; family Haliangiaceae; genus UBA2376. Next base: position 25,757 of record DATLEB010000115.1, read on the forward strand.
CTGCTCGCCGGGGCGATGCCGCGCCTCGGCGAGATGCGCGGAGAGGTCGCGTACGTCCCGGGCTCGGCGGACCTGACGACCTTGCGCGCCGCGGCGGCGACGTGTCGCGCGTGCGAGCTGTGTGGACCGGCGACGCAGACCGTGTTCGGCGAAGGTCCGGGCGCGGCGCGGATGGTCCTCGTCGGGGAGCAGCCGGGCGACACCGAGGATCTCGCCGGCCGGCCGTTCGTCGGACCCGCCGGCGAGGTGCTCGACGCGGCGCTCGCGCGTGCGGGCATCGCGCGCGACGAGGTGTACGTCACCAACGCGGTGAAGCACTTCCGCTTCCTCCCGCGCGGCCAGAAGCGCCTGCACCAGCGCCCGACGGCGGCGCAGATCCGCGCCTGCCGGCCCTGGCTGGCCGCCGAGCTGCGCGCCCTGGCGCCGTCGGTGATCGTGTGCCTCGGCGCGGTCGCGGCGCAGGCGCTGGTCGGGTCGCGTTTCAAGGTCACGGAGCAGCGCGGGCGCGATACGCCGACCAGCTGGGCTCGCCACCTGATCGCCACGCACCACCCCGCGGCCATCCTCCGCGTGGATCCCGCCGAGCGAACGCGCTACGAGGACGAGCTCGCCGCGGATCTCGCGGCGGCGCGGCGGCTACTGGAGGAACCGGCGTGAAGGCCACCGCGCTCGAAGCGGCGATGCTCGAGCTGCTCGACGCCCGCGGGACGGCGACGGCGTGTCCGTCCGAGGTCGCGCGCAAGGTCGGAGGCCCTCGGTGGCGCGCGCTCATGCCCGAGGTGCGGGCGGCGGCCATCCGCCTCCAGCAGCGCCACAAGCTCGACGCGTACCAGCGCGGCCGGCCGGTCGATCTGCGTGAAGCGCGCGGTCCGGTACGCCTGCGCACGCACGACGTGCGCATCGATCACCGCGCGCATCCCGAGCGCTACGTGATCGGCCGCGGCGAGCAGGGCGTGCTCACCGTCGAGCCGTACAAGAGCGAGCTGCTGCCGCTGTGGCGCTTCCGCACGCCGGACCTCGCGCGTCGCTCGGCGCGAGCGCTCTACCGCGCGTTTCTCGCGTACGGCAGGCAGGGCGACTTCATCGGCATGGACATGGCGCGCAAGTTTCTGCAGATGGGCGTCACGCGCGCCCGCCGCTATGCCAACCACAAGAGCGGCCGGAAGTACGATGGCAGAGGACGGGTGCGACCGCTCGAGCAGGATCCGACGAAGGCCGCCGCCGCCGAGGAGTTCCGCGTGTACTACGAGCGGGCGAAGTCGCATCGTCGGTATCGCGAGCTGCGGGCTGCGTTCGTCGACGGCTGAATGGCACGGTCGTTGCTCCTCTCGAGGGCATGTCGACGAAGCTGAGCCCGTCCACGATGAAATGGATGGATCGAGCCGGTCGGGCCGGTTTCGTCGCGAAGGGCGCGGTCTACGCGATCATCGGCTGGTATGCGCTCGAGGTCGCGTTCGGGAAGGGCGGCGCATTCCTCGACAAGGAAGATGTGGCGAAGAAGGTCGAGCTCCAGCCGTACGGCCGCGTGTTGCTGTTCGTGCTCGGTCTCGGGCTCGCGTGTTACGCCGCGTGGCGCTTCGTGCAGGCGCTCGTGAATCCGCGCGGCGAGGACGGCGCCAAGGGTGCGGCGAAGCGGATCGGCTGGGCCGGAAGCGGCGTGGTGCATGCGGCGCTCGCGTTCGCCGTGTTCCAGACGCTCACGGGTGCCGACGATGGCCGGAAGAGCTGGCTCGCCACCGCCCTGGCACAGCCCGGCGGGCGATGGGCGTTCGTCGCCGCCGGTCTCGGGATGATCGGCGTCGGCGTCTTCCACCTCTGGCGCGCGTGGTCGGCGAGCTTCGCGAAGAAGCTCGAGCAGAGCGAGATGAGCGCGGAGGAGCGAAAGTGGGCCATCCGCCTCGGCCGCCTCGGAATGCTCGCGCGCGGGATCGTGTTCCCGATCATCGGCTGGTTCTTCGTGCGCGCGGGTCTCGACACCGACCTCTCGAAGGCGAAAGGCACGTCGGCCGCGCTGCGCGAGATCGCGCACGCGCCGCTCGGCTCGATGCTCCTGCCGCTCGTCGCCGCGGGCCTCATCGCGTACGGCGCGCTCCTCGCCGTGAACGCGCGCTATCGCCGCCCGTTCGCGTGAACGCTCAGTGCAGCCAGCTCGCCGGGATGTGGAGCTCGTGTACGTCGCGACGGTGGGCGCTGTCGCCGCGGACGATCGAAGCGTGACCCAGGCCGGGTAGCTCCCACGAGACCTGGCCCCGATCATGATGCCCGACGACCGTTCCCGCGCACAGGTCGAGCCAGCGCCAGCACCATTCTTCGCAGAGGTTCGCGGTCGAGGTCTGGCCGTCGTGGTGCGGCGCGCTGAACCGGAACCGCACGATGTCTCCATGGCGCGAGCATTCGAGGTGCAACGGCCAAGCGGTCGGCAGATCGCGCCAGTTCCCGTCGCCAGGGGCGATCGGCGTCTCACCGGCGACGCCGAGCAGGCGCCTGACCGCGGCGAGCGCGTCATCGTCGCGTCGCAAGCCGACCTCGATCACCATGTCGCGCGAGTCGAGGCGCACGTTCGGACGCGTGTAACCGAGCGCCGCGATCACGCCGTGTCCGCGGTACTCGCGGTAGCCATCACGCGCGCCGCTCCGGGGCGTCGGCGTCAGGGTGTCCGCGAGGTAGCCGTCGATCCACTCGAACATGTTCTTCCAGATGTCCTCGTCCGCGAACCGCGTGATCGACAGCATCACGTGCGCGGCGCTCACCACCAGGTCGGCGCTGGGCGGAGCGTGGAGGTGCGCGAGGCCGCTGCGAAACCGACAGGCGCCGTGGACCTCGACGCAAGGCGCGGTCCCGCGCAACGGGGTGCCCGTCAGCGTCGATGCCTCGACTGGCGTGGGCAGCGGCGCCGACATCGCGCCGACCCCGTCGATGTCGAGCAGCACGAGCAGCTCGCTGAACGAGAACACCGGTTTGTCACCGTCACCCATGACGGCGACCACGCTACACCCGATCGCGATCGCATGGTTGCGCCCGTGCCGGTTGTCGGGTACACGGTGAAACCGCTGTTCACGTAAGCTGAACGGCTGTTCACGATGCCGGCCCGACCTGCCAGTCTCCGCTCCGAGCGCTCGCGCCGCCCGCGCGCATCCGCACGTCGCCCCAAGCGCAACACGCCGCCGCGCGCCGCCGCACGCGAGAGCGCCCTCTCGGTGTACCGGGACGCGATCCTGCAGGCGGCCGAGGACGAGCTCGCGCAGCGCGGCTACGTCGCGACGAAGATGCTCGACATCGCCCGCCGCGCGGGGATGAGCGTGGGCGCGCTCTACCGGTACTTCGACAGCAAGGAAGCCATCTTCGGCGCCATGGTGCAGCGCTCGGGCGATCGCCTGGTCGAGGAGATGCGCGCGTCGGTGACCGGTGTGAAGGACCTGCGGGCGCGGCTCGGTAGGCTGGTCGAGTCGTTGTTCCGGTTCATCGAGGATCATCGCGCCATGTTCCTGGTGTTCCACCAGCTGCCCGACGTCGGGCGCGCGCAATGCGAGGCGATGGCTCATCAGTCCGATTCCGCGCGCGAGCGATCGCTGGCGCTCTACCGTGCCGTGCTCGCCGACGGCATGGCCAACGGCACGCTGCGCGACGACGTCGACCTCGATGACCAGCTCGCCTTCGTGACGGGCGCGATCCACGGTTTTCTCGACACCTGGATCCGCGCCGGCGGCGAAACCGGCCTCGTCGACAAGGCGCCCTTGATCACCGATCTGACCCTGCGCGCGCTCGGAGGTAGTCCGTGAAGAGTCTCGTCGTTCCTGTTGTTCTCGCCGCGCTGGCCGGCACCGCGGCCGCCGAGGAAGCGCGCACGATCACGCTGAGCGAGGCCATCGAGCTCGCCGCCGGCGACAGCCTCGCCGTCGACCTCCAGAAGGAGCAGATCTCGGCGGCGCGGGAGAGGCGCAAGGCGACCTCGGCGCTGCGGTTCCCGACGCTCGGCGTGAAGGCGTCGGTGCTGATGTGGAACGACGCGATCACCTTCGCGCAGCCCTGCGATCCCGCCGAGCCGCCGTGCCCGCCGTCGGGCATCGTCGAGCTGACCGTGCGCGATCGCGTGACGGGCTCGGCCGAGGTCAACCTCGCGCAGCCGATCAGCGGCCTCTTGCTCATCGGCAAGCTGATCGACGGTGACCAGGCGGGGATCGACGTCGCCACCGCCGAGCTTCAGGTCGCGAAGCTCGACGCCGCGTACCAGGCGACCGAGGCGTACCTCGGCGCGCTGCAGACCCAGACGCTGCGCGAGCTGTCGGCCACGTCGGTGACGCAGCTCGAGGCCGACCTGGTGAAGATCCGCGCGCTGCGCGACGCGCACATCCTCGCCGACGTCGACGTGCTGCGGCTCGAGGCCGCGCGCGATCAGGCGCAGGCCGGCGCGCTCGAGGCCGACGTCGCGGGTCGCACCGCGCGGCGCGGGCTCGCGCTGCTCCTCGATCTCCCCGACGGCACCGACCTCACGCTCGCGCCCGTCGACACCACGCCGCCGGAGCTGGGCTGGAGCGAGGACGAAGCCGTGACGCTCGCGCGCCGCCAGCGTCCCGAGCTGCGTGTCGCGGCCGCGCGCGCGACGCAGGCCGAGGTCGGCGTCGCCGCGGCCAAGGCGAACTACTTTCCCAACATCCTCGCCATCGCGAACTACACGCGCACCGAGGGCCAGGGCTTCATCGCCACCAAGGACTCGGCGTTCGTCGGCGTCACCCTCGACTGGAACCTGTGGGACTGGGGCAAACGCGGTCACGAGGTCGGCGCCGCGAAGGCGGCCAGCCGCAGCGCGGCCCGCCTGCGCGACGAGCTGAACGATCAGCTCGCGTTCGACGTGCGCGCCAAGTGGCTGGCGGCGTCGAGCAAGCGGCAGATGTTGACCGTGCACGCCAGCGCGCTGCGCGCCGCCGAGGAGGCGTATCGCCTGCAGACCGTGAAGATCCAGGGCGGCATCGCGACCGCGACCGACGTCATCGACGCCGAGGCGGAGGTCGCGCGCGCGCGCGCGCAAGAAGCCGTGGCTCGGTACCAGTACCTGATCGCGTGGACGGCGCTGGTGCGCGCCGTCGGCCAGATGCCGCAGATGCCCGGAGCGAAGTGAGGAAGTGATGAAGAAGCTCGCCGTCGTCGGAATCGCCGTCGCTGTGACCCTCTGCGGGGCCTGCGCGAAGAAGGAGAAGTCGCCGAAGGACCTGCCGCCCGCGGCGGGCTCCGGCGCCAAGCCGTTGCCGGACATCCCGAACCTCAAGCCGGCGGGCTCCGGCTCGGCCGAAGGCTCGGGCGCGGGCTCCGTCGTCACGGCCGACGCCGCGGTGACCGGCACGCTGCAAGCGCGCGAAGAGGTCTCGGTCGCGGCGAAGAGCTCGGGGACGATCCTCAAGATCCTCGTCGACGAGAACACGAAGGTGAAGCAGGGGCAGCTGCTGTTCCAGCTCGACAGCCGCGACCAGCAGCTGGCGCGGCAGCAGGCGTCGAACCAGCTCGCCGGCGCGCAGCTGCAGCTCAAGACGGCGCAGCGCGAGTACGACCGGATCAAGGGGCTGGTCGCGCAGAACGCGCTGCCGCAACAGCAGCTCGATCAGCTCGAGTCGCAGGTCGAGGGCGCACGGCTGCAGATCGCGGGGGCGAAGAACGCGATCGCGATGTCGTCGAAGCAGATCGGCGACGCGTCGGTGCGCTCGCCGCTGTCGGGCGTCGTGACCAAGAAGCTGATGGCGGTCGGCGAGTACGCCACGATGATGCCGCCGTCGCCGGTGGTGATCGTGCAGGACCAGTCGTCGCTCGAGCTCAAGTTTCGCCTGCCGGAGCGCACGCTCACGTCGGTGAAGACGGGCGACGCGGTGACGGTGAGGCTGCCTTCGCTCACCCAGGTCCGCCGCGCGTCGGTCGCGCAGATCTCGCCGATGGTCGACCCGCGCACGCGCACCATCGAGTTGACCGCGGTGCTCGACAACTGCGACGGCGGCCTGCGTCCCGGCCTCACCGCCGAGGTGATCCTGGGCGCGCCGACCGGTGACCTCACCGCACCCGCGTGCCAGAAGGCGGTGGCCGGCGGAACCGCCCCGAAGGCGAAGTCGGCGCCATGAAGGCCTTCATCGACGTCTTCATCCGGCGCTGGACGTTCGCGCTGACCCTCACGATGGGGCTCATCGTCTTCGGGTTGTTCAGCTACCCGAAGGTCGGCGTCGACCTGTTCCCGTCGGTCGAGTTCCCGTTCGTGTCGGTGACCGTCGTGTATCCGGGCGCCGACCCCGCGTCGATGGAGGACAAGGTCGCCAAGCCGATCGAAGACTCGCTGTCGTCGATGGCCGGCATCAAACGTCTGACCACCATCAACCTCGAGTCGGTCACGCAGGTGCTGATCGAGTTCGAGCTGGAGGTCAACGGCGACCAGGCGGTCCAGGACGTCCGCGACAAGCTCGGCACGCTCGACGCGATCCTGCCCAAGGGGATCGAGTCGATCAACATCCAGAAGTTCGACGTCGGCGCCATGCCGATCATGTCGGTCGCGCTGTCGGCACCGGACGCGATGTCGCCGCGCGAGCTGACGCGGCTGGCCGAGGACGTCGTCAAGGAGCGCATCCAGCGCATCCCGGGCGTCGGCGCCGTCGACGTCATCGGCGGGCGCGAGCGCGAGATCCACGTCGAGGTCGATCCGGGACGGCTCGAGGCGCGCGGCCTGACGCCGGCCGACGTGGCGATGGCGCTCCAGGGCCAGAACCTCGAGCTGCCCGCCGGGCGCATCACCGAGGGCACCCAGGAGCTGGTGGTCACCACCAAGGGCGCGTTCTCGACGCTGCAGGAGATCGCCGACGCGCCGATCGTGTCGGGGCCCGGCTTCGCGGTGCGCATCGGCGACGTCGCCGCCGTGAAGGACGACATGGCCGAGAAGCGGTCGCACGCGTCCGTCGACGGCAAACCGGCGATCGCGCTCGTCGTCCAGAAGACGTCCGGCGCCAACACGGTGGCGGTCGCCGAGGAGGTCAAGCGCGCGCTCGCCGAGCTGGGTCAGCAGCTGACCGAGAAGCAGGTCGCGATCACCATCACGCAGGACAACGCGCCGTTCATCGAGAAGTCGTTCCACGAGGTGCAGTTCGATCTCGCGCTCGGTGCGCTGCTCGCGGTCATCATCGTCTTCGGCTTCCTTCGTGATCCGCGCGCGACCTTCATCAGCGCGCTGGCGCTGCCGACGTCGGTCATCGCGACCATCTGGTTCCTCAACCTCCTCGGCTTCACGTTCAACATGATGACGATGCTGGCGCTGTCGCTGTCGATCGGTCTGCTGATCGACGACGCCATCGTGGTCATCGAGAACATCCACCGTCACATGGAGAACGGGAAACCGCCCATGGAGGCAGCGTCGACCGGCACCGCCGAGATCGCACTCGCGGTGCTCGCGACCACGCTGTCGATCGTCGCGGTGTTCTTGCCGGTGGCGACGATGAAGGGCCTGATCGGCCGCTTCTTCCTCCAGTTCGGCGTGACCGTCTCCGTGGCCGTGATGGTGTCGCTGTTCGTGTCGTTCACGCTGACGCCGATGCTGTCGGCGCGCCTGCTCAAGGTGAACCACGGCAAGCGCTTCATCCTGTCGCGCGGCATCGAGCGCGTGCTCGACGCCGTCGACCACGTCTACCGCGGGTTGCTCGGCTTCGTGCTGCGCAGCTTCTGGACCAAGATGGGCACGTTCGTCCTCGCGATGTTCGTCCTCATCGGCTCGTGCGGGATGGCGGGGCAGATCAAGAACGAGTTCCTCCCCGAGGAGGATCGGTCGCAGCTGTCGATCGACATCGAGCTGCCGGTCGGTACGTCGCTCGCGTACACGACCGAGATCGTCGAGCGCATCGCCGCCGACGTGCGAGGGCAGATCACCGGCATCGACAACACCTACGTCCAGGTCGGCGGTGGCGGCACCGGCAAGGTCAACATGGCCAAGATCTACGTGAACCTCGTGTCGCCCTCGAAGCGCACGTTCACGCAGCAGCACCTCATGGCGTGGGCCCGCGAGCGCTACGGGATCCTGAGCGAGAAGGGCCTGAAGGTCGCCGTCAACCAGGTCGACATGGCCGGCGGCGACTCCGGCTTCAAGCAGCAGGCGGTGCAGTTCAACCTGCGCTCGAACGACATGGACCGGCTGATCAAGGCGGCCGGTGACCTGCAGGAGGCGATGCGAAAGACGGGCAAGTTCGTCGACCTCGACTCGACGTACTCGTCGGGCAAGCCGCAGATCGAGATCGACCCCGACCGCGCCGCGGCCAAGGACCTCGGCGTGCCGGTGGCGTCGATCGCGACCACGCTGCGCGCGCTGGCGGCGAAGGACAAGGTCACCGACTTCAAGGACCCCATCGACCTCGACATCTACGACGTCAAGCTGACGCTGTCGTCGGAGAACGAGCAGAGCCTGACCTCGCTGAGCAACCTGACGGTGCGCGCGGCCTCCAACGAGCTGGTGCCGCTGTCGTCGGTGGTGAAGGTCGAGCGCGGCGTCGGTCCGTCGGAGATCGACCGGCAGGCGCGCATGCGGCAGATCACCGTGCTCGCCAACCTCGCACCGGGCGTGGCGCAGGGCGAGTCGGCGACGCTGGTCGAGGAGCTCGCGAAGAAGGTCGTGCCCGCCGACATCGTGCAGGAGACCTCCGGCAACGCCGAGATGATGCAGGAGTCCTTCGGCTACATGCTGCAGGCGCTCGTGCTGGCGATCATCCTCGTCTACATGATCCTCGCGGCGCAGTTCAACAGCCTCATCCATCCGCTCACGATCATGCTGTCGCTGCCGTTCGCCGTCGTCGGTGCGTTCGGCGGCCTCATCATCAGCGGCGCGAACATGTCCATCTTCGGCATGATCGGCCTGATCATGCTGATGGGTCTCGTGACCAAGAACGCGATCCTCCTGGTGGACTACGCCAACCACAAGAAGGAGGAGGGCCTGTCGACCAAGGACGCGCTGATGGCGGCGGGGCCGGTGCGCCTGCGGCCGATCTTGATGACGACCGCCGCGATGGTCCTGGGCATGATGCCGGTGGCCCTCGCGCTCGGCGAAGGCGGCGAGGGTCGCGCGCCCATGGCGATCGTCGTCATCGGCGGCCTGATCACGTCGACCGCGCTCACGCTCGTGGTCGTGCCGATCGTCTACTCGTTCTTCGAGTGGGTCCGCCACCCGCGCCGCCGAAAGCCGCCGGCCGCCATCGTGGTCGCGGCCGAGACGACCGGCACGCCACCGCCGACCTGACCGCGCGACTAAAGGCACGCGCCGGCGCGTTGTACCTGGGACCATGAAATGGCTCGCAGGTGCGCTGGTGTCGCTGGTGGCCGCGTGTCGTGCATCTGCGCCGGCGGCGGTGCCCTCCGCGGTGCCCGCGCCGGCACCCGCGAAGGCCGTCGCGGAGGCCGCCGCAGCGTGGCCGAGGTGCGGCGTGTTGATCGCGTACCCGACCTCGGAGGACGCCGACGGCGTGGCGCTCCTGCTGCCGGCCTCGACGGCGGCGCCGGAGGTTCGGCGGTACATGGTCGTCAATCAGACGCGTCATGTTGCGCCGCTGATCGTGTATGCCAGCTGGTGGTTCTGCGCGACGGCCGGCGCCGTGGTGAGCGAACCCGGGGCGATGCGCGACGAGTACGGGACGATCGAGGTCACCGCCTTCACGATCGATCAGTCGACCGGTGAGCGCGGCCAGGAGTGACGCACTCCTTACGTGACGTCGGCCTCCGGCGTGTCTTCCTCACGGCCGGAGGACATCATGTGGAAGAGCTCGGTCGTGTTGTTGGGTTGCGCCGCCGCGGCGTGTAGCAGCGCGGGGGAGCGCGGAACGGTGCGCGGCGGGCAGCCGTCGCCCGGTGGGCCGGTCACGGCGCTCGCGCAGCTCGAGGTCCACGGCGACCTCGGCGAGGGGAACGTGCTGCTGGCGCCGATCCGGTACCAGAGCCTGACGCTGGTGCCGATCGCGGCGAGCGGCGAGATGTCGAGCGAGGATTACCTCGTGCTCGACGAGGCGATGGAGAAGGGCATCGTGAAGATCGCCGAGGAGGGCTCGGTCAACACGCTCACGCTCAACAACCGCGGGAAGCTGCCGGTGTTCATCATGTCGGGCGAGGTCGTGATCGGGGGCAAGCAGGACCGCATCATCGGCAAGAACACGATCGTCACGGCCGCGGCGACCGAGAACATCCCGGTGTTCTGCGTGGAGCACGGGCGCTGGGGCGGGAGTCAGTCGGGGTTCAGCACCGCCGGCGTGCTGGCGCACTCGAGCCTGCGCGAGAAGGCGAACTTCGACGACCAGGGCACGGTGTGGCGCGAGGTCGCGGCGAAGAACGCGAAGCGCCAGACCTCGAACCCCACCGACACGTACCGTCACAGCGCCGCGCAGCAGACCGGCGACGCGGTCGCGGCGTGGGACGCGCACTTCGATCGCGCGCTCGACCGCCTGCCGGCGCCGGTGAAGGCGCGCGTGGTCGGCTACGCGGTCGCGATCAACGGCGAGGTCGTCGCCGTCGACATGTTCGAGAACGCGCGCCTCTTGGCCAAGCTCGACCGCAAGCTGCGGCGCAGCTACTACGCCGAGGCGCTCGACATCCCCGCCAACAGCGACGCACGCGCGCCGGACGCGAAGGCGATCCGCGCGTTCGTCGCGCAGGCCGATGCCGCACCGGCGCAGGAGGTTCACGACAGCAGCGGCTCCGACACCATCAACAACGTCGCCGAGGATTCGGCGTCGACGTCGGTGATGTCGAAGAAGCCGCGCGCGAAGGGCGGCAAGGACAAGCCGGTCTACAAGAGCGTCCAGAAGCGCACGAAGTAGCCGCGACCGCGTGCGGCGCGGCGGATGGCGAGGAGATCGCAGAGCGCGCCGAGGCCGTCGCGCGTGGGTGAGAAACGCGAGCCGGAGATGTGGCGCCACGTGACGGGGACCTCGGCGACGGCGTAGCGGCCGCGGGCGAGGGCGAGGAGCTCGACGTCGAAGGCGAAGCGATCGATCGTGGCGCGCGCGGCGAGGTCATGGGCGGCGGCGCGGGTGAGGAGCTTGAAGCCGCACATCGGATCGTGGACGCGGAGATCGAAGGCCGCGCGCACGACGGCGCGAAAGGCGCGGCCGAGGACACGGCGCGGCCAGGGCTGCGCCGCGAGGATCGTGGCGGTGGCGACGTGGCGCGATGCGATCGCGACGTCGGCCCCGGCGTCGAGCGCGGCCTCGAGGCGCGCGAGCTCGGCGATGGGGGTCGCGAGGTCGGCGTCGCAGACGAGGACGCGATCGCCGCGTGCCGCGAGGAGGCCGGTGCGGACGGCGGCGCCCTTGCCGCGGTTGTGCGCGTGAACGAGCACGCGCGCGCCCGCCGCGCGGGCGAGGGCGGCGGTGTCGTCGCGCGAACCGTCGTCGACGACGAGGAGCTCGGTGACGGCGGCGCGGCGCGCCAGGTACGCGGTGATCGCGGCGAGCGTCGGGCCCAGCCGCGCGGCCTCGTTGTAGGCCGGGATGACGATCGTGAGCGCGATCATGGTTGCCCCGTGACGGCCGGTGCGCGCAGGCGGAAGACGCGCCAGGCGGGCGTGGGCGAGGCGAGCTCCTCGAACGCCGGGTTCTGCGCGAGCGCGGCGGTGAGCGCGGGCTCGCCCGGGAAGTGGGCGAGGCGGCGCACGAGCACGAAGCGCGCGCCGTCGAAGAACGTGGGGAGCGCGCGCTCGGGGTCGCGGATCTGGCCGCGATAGAAGAGGGCGTAGGCCTCGAAGCGCCGGCGATCGTGATCGCGGAGGAACTGCACGTTCACGCCAGCGACGAAGCGCTGATCTCGACGCGTGAAGAGGAAGAGGCCCGGCATGTCATCCCACGGCGCGACCACGGTCTCGCGCGGCGTGGTGCGTTCGTCGAGCCACGCCGCCATCGCGCGGTAGTCGCGCGGGCGGACGACGCCCTGCGCATCGCGCAGCTCGTCGTGCAGGTGCGTGACCGACCACACGGCGACGGCGAGCGCCGCGGCGGCCGCGAGCGCCGGCACGATCCGCCGCGGCCACGGCGCCATCTGCTCGGCGAGCACCGGCACGGTGAGGAGCGAGAGCACGGCAAAGAGATGGATCATCTTCGTGCCGGACAGGAGCCCGGCGCCGAGGAGCCCGAACGCCGCGATCGCGCCGCTCGCGCCCGCCGCCGACACGCGCGCCGCGCGGCCGAGCTGCCGCATCAGCAGCACGCCCCACGCCACCAGCACGCCGCCGACGAGAAACACCAGGGTGTCGGTGGTCACCAGCGCCCACTCGGCGCCGCGAAACTCGCCGGGCACGAGCGCGCCGTCGCGCTCGAAGATGGTCCCGAGCTCGGCGGCGACGTAGCCCCAGTGCGCCGGCCACGACGGGTTCACGAGCATGCCGGCGGCGATGCCCGCCACGGTCGCGACCACGCACCCCGCGTCCCAGCGATCGTCCCACCAGCGCACGACGACCATCGCGACCAGCGCGAACGGCACCAGCACGGTGGCGCCGACGTAGACGTACACGCTCAGCCAGGCCAGCGCGAACGTGCGCCGTCGCGCGCCCGACCACACGGCGTCGACGAACCACGGCAGCACGATCAGGAACGTGGTCGCGCCCTTGAGGAACACCGCGTACGTGAGCAGCGCGGGCGACGCCAGCATCCCGAGGACGATCCACGGCGCCGGCCACCGCACGCCGCGCCGCCGCAGCACCGCGTACACGCTCAGCGCGAACGCGCTGCTCAGCGCGAGCACGCCGACGCGCATCCCGGTGTCGGGTCCGAACAGCGCCACGAACGGCGCCAGCAGCAGGTGCTGGCCGACGTACATGTTGGGATACGGATCGGCCAGCGTCGTGTGCGGCAGCCACTCGAAGTGCCGCACCCAGCCGTCCTCGACGAGATGGCGCGCGACCCCCGCGTGGTAGTAGCTGTCGGGATCGGTCGCGAAGCCCGGCGCGAAGACGATCCACGCCCACACCACCGGCAGCGCGACGAGCGCGAGGACCTGCCAGCGCTCGAGTCGCGCCAGCGCCGCGCTCACGGGTGTGGCCAGTGCGGCAGCTCGGAGAGCCGCAGCATCACCACGTCGCCCGTGCGCGTGTGGATGCGCACGCACCGGAAGTCCGACTTCTGCGACGTCACCGTCGAGTCACACACGGTCTGGTACGTGCCGTCGCTCTCGTCGGCGGCGCGCGACGCACCGCTCGTGATCGGCAGCCGGTCGAGATCGACCACCGACACGTCACCGTTCCGGCTGTCCGTGCGCACGCAGAACAGCGTCGACTTGTCGCTGGTGTCGGCCGAGTCGCACGCGATCGAGTAGCGCGGCGTCGCGCCACCGCCGTTGCCGCCGCGATCGCCGCACGCGGCGAGCAGGAGACCCGCGAGCAGGGCGAGGCGGCTCAGTTGCACAGGTAGCTGACGATGCAACGGATGGCCGACCCGCCGCCCTGGATCTCGCAACCAAACGTCCACGGACCCGCGCCGGTGACGTTCACGACCGACGTGGCGGTCGCCTCGCGCCCCTGGCCGAAGCCGTTGGGGAATTGCGGATCGCCCGTGATGCCCGCGACCTCCCACTCGTGCGAGTAGCCGAAGTCGGTCTGCACGAAGCTGGTACCGGCGGCGTTGCGCACGATCGGACGCACGCGGAAGCTGCCCTGGTTGGTGAGGTTCACGTAGCGCGCCTGCGCGGTCACCATGCAGCTACCGGCGGTCTCGGCGGTCGTCGCCGTCGAGGGGAACACGAACTGCGCGCCGTTGGCCATGACGGCGCTGCCCCAGCCCGACGGGGTGTCGGTCTTCGACATGGTCACCGCGCCCGCCGCGATGTCCGCAGTGGCGACGGTGCCGTTGAGGATGTCGCCGCTCGCCACCGTGCTGTCGGCGATCTTGGCGCTGTTGACCGCGCCGTCGGCGAGCATGGCGGTGGTCACGCCGCCTGCCGCGATCGACAGCGCGACGTCGCCCGCCGCGTTGCCGCCGGCGAGGCCGCTACCGGCCGCGGTGTTGACCGCCGTGATGTCGCCGATGCCGCCCACCGCGTCGTTGCCGCAGGTCACGGCGCCGGTGGCGCTCACCGCCGTCACGAACGTACCCGCGTTGCACACGCCGGTGACACGCGCCTGCACGACCGTGGTGTTGACCGACAACGTGACGTCGTTGGCCGTGCCGCCGCCCGTGAGGCCGTTGCCGGCGGTGACGCCGGTGATGTCGCCGGTGCCCACGCCGTCGGTCTGGCAGAGCACGGTGCCGTCGGCGTTGACCTGACGGATCGACGAGCCCACCGTGCAGACGCCGGTGACGCGCGACTGCACCACGGTGGTGTTGACGCTCAAGGTGACCGGGCCGCTGGCGCCGCCGCCGCTGAGGCCGGTGCCGGCCGTGACGGCGGTGATGTCGCCGGTGCCGACGCCGTCGGTGCCGCAGGCGACCGTGCCGTCGGCGTTCACGCCGGTGACGAACGTGTTGGCGCCGCAGACGCCGGTCACGCGCCGCTGCACGGTGCCGGGATCGAAGCCCTCGAGCGTCTCGGCCGTCCCGGCGCGCACCGCGTACGGCACGCTCGTGAGCGGGATGCGCGGCGAGAGCACGTCGCCGTTGACGGTCAGCTCGGCGTAGACGGTCTGGCCGCCGAACACCGATCCGTCGAGGCTGTTGTTCACGGGATCGATCGATCCGAGGTTGGCGTAGACCAGGCCGTGGTCGGCGGTCACGGTCGCGTGCGTCTCCTCCCACAGCAGCGTGCCGCCGGTGGTGGCGTCGTAGATCGCGACGTGCAACGAGACGTTGCCCTCGACGGGTGCGTCACCCTCGGAGAGCCGCGCCGTGAACGACATGGTGCCGGGCACCGCCGCGGCCGAGCCCGCCGCAGCGGTGAGGGCCATCATCGTCGTGATCAGGATCGTGCGAATACGGGACATCGGTTCACTCCTCACGGCTTCACCGCTGCGTTGCCCTGGATCTCTTTGCCATCGCCCGACGCGGGCTCCTGCCCGACGCCGTGGCCGATCTGAACGTCGGCCGAGAAGCGCGCGCCCGTCACCTTGCGTGCGCCGCCGGTGATCTCGTACGCCGGCAGCGGCGCCGACGCATCGACCGCGGCATCGTCCGGGGCGTCGACGGCGGCATCGGTGGAGCCGGCGTCGGCGAACTTCTGCTTGTTGTCGGGGCAGCCCGGCAACGCCAAGAGCAGGGCCATTGCAACCGCGGCCCGGAAGGACAACATCACCTGGTAGGTATCAACACTCCGCGCGAGAAGACAGCCGTTTTGGCCGCCGTGCCGCTCAATGCCGTCCGTCCGCGCCGTCCCGCGCCGTCCCGCGCCGTTCAGCCGAGGAGCGATGGCCCTTTTAGCAGCGGCGAGGTGTCCATTCCGAGCACCAGGCGCTCCCACGTCGTGAACCACGCCTCGGTCGCGACCGGGTCGTACGCGAAGATGGCGTGCTGGCCTTCGAGGCGCGGGACCGGGCCGTCGTAGGTGCCGTGGATCGCGGACGGCAGCGCGGGTGAGCGCAGGTCGTAGATCAGCTCGACCTCGAAGCCCGAGCCCGGCCACACGCTGAGTCGATGGTCGGTGAGATCGTAGGCGACGTTGGTGAGGCCGCCGGCCGCGAGGACGCTGACGAGCTGCTCGCGCACGACCTCGATGCCCGACAGCTTGTAGAAGCCGGTGAGGGCGACCTCGAGGACCACGCGCTCGTCGGCGGGGACGGCGTCGAGCCAGCCGCGCTCGGGGACGCCGGCGACGAGCCAGCCCGACTGCTCCTCGAACATGATCGTGGCGAGGCCGGCGCCGAGGCTCGGGCACGCGAGCTCGATGCGCAGGCGGTTGGACGTGGCCTCGACGTGGTGCACCGCCACGTCCGTCGCGCGGAAGAGGAAGCTCTGGTTGAGCATCGAGACCAGCTGGCGATCGGTGAACTTCCACACCGCGTCCTCGACGTGGTGGATGCCTTCCCGGGCGCGCGCGACCGCGTGGTCGTCGCGCTTCCACGTCGCGCGGCGCAGCTTGGCGAACAGCTTGGGCAGCGTGCCGGAGTGGAAGCCGGGGCGCAGCAAGGCACCCATGGTCTCGCCGTGGCTGCCGAGCTTCTCGGGCCCGAGATGCTCGGGGCGGTTCCTGCGATAGAGCTTCCAGTTGCTGTTGAGCTCCCACGCGAGGAAGCCGGCGATGCCGGGGAGGACGAGCACGGTGAACGCGGCGATCGACGCGCCGAGCGCGGGACCGACGACCGTGCCGACCGGGCCGGCGATCGCGGTCGTCATCGCGGGCAGGAACGGCAGGATCAGCTTGGCCGCGACCGTGACCACCGGGAAGTGCTTCACCGGGTTCACGGTCGGCTCGATGAGCAGGTTGACGTAGATGCGCAGGACGTACGCGATCGCGAACCAGATCGTCGCCAGGATGCCCTTGATGACGACGATGCCCGACGCCTGGTTGGGGCGGAAGCGCAGGGCTTCATCGACGCGGTAGATGCCACGCGCGGTGAGCTCGATGAGCCACGAGAAAAACTCGAGCGAGTAGCGCACGAGGCCGGGGATGATGTGGCGCGCGAGCTGCCGGCTCGAGCGCACCAGCCAGTCGCTGACGATCTCCTCGGCGGCCGCGGAGTTCGTGATGACGGCGATCGCGACGAACACGCTGGTGCTCGCGATCCAGCCGGCGATGCCGGGGACGAGCCACCAGACCAGGAGCGCCGGTAGTCCGGGGAGGAGGAACCAGCGCGTGGCGAGGCGCACCGCGCGGATGCGCCAGAGCCGGCGCGCGTTCTCGAGGAAGACCGCGTCGAGCACGCGTCCGATGGTGCGCAGCGCGGTCATCGAGGCGCTCCGGAACCACGCGGCGTGGAGCAGGAGGAAGACGATGATCGCGGTCGTGACCAGGACCGGCTTGGTCGCGATGTGCGGCGGCAGATAGCCGAACCAACCTGCGACCGGCGCCGCCATGTGGTGCGCGCCCTCGACGATCATGTAGGCGCCGACGAGCGGCAGCAGCAGGTACAACGAGAGCAGGCGGCCGATGCCGGTGCCGGAGAGCACCGATGACACCTTCTGGAGGAAGCGCAGATAGATCTCGCCGCGCCGGTAGACGCCGTCGAGCGACGTGGAGAGCAGGCGGTCGGCGCGCAGGAGCTGATCGCCGGTGGCGAGCTCGAGGGGGCGGAGATCGGGGAGCTTGAGCTCGTTGCGTGCGATCGCGTCCCGCAGATCGCCGAGCGAGAGGCGGCCGACCGCGACCGCCTTGTCGAGCAGCTCGTCGACGAGCTTCTTCTGCGCGACCTGGCCGGGCAGGTGGCGCGGCACGAGCTTCACCTCCGCGAGCGCGGTCTCGATCTCGGGGCGGAGCACGGCGCGGACGCGCGCGTTGGCGCGATCGACGATGGCGTGCACGGCCTCGGTGATGCGCGTGCGGGTGTCGTCGGCGTCGAGCTCGAGGCCGGGCAGCTCGCGGGCGGCCGCGCGGACGCGGCGCGCGACGCGGATCTCGCGCGTCGCGGGGAGCTTGCGGACGATCTTGCGCTTGCCGCGCGAGCGGAGCCAGGCGGCGACATCGACGACCTCGACGTCGCGCTCGCCGTCGATGCACGCGTTCTGGAGCGCGAGCAGGAGGCGCGCGCTCGCGGCGTAGCGCAGGACCGATTGCGCGGCGGCCGCGTCGGCGACCGCGAGGAGCGGCGCGGCCCAGACGCTGGCGTCGGCGTCTCCGAGCACCCGGCCGAGCCGTGCGAGCAGCGCGTCGATATCGGCGCGGGCGACGTCGCGCTCGCCGGCGCGCACCGAGAGGATCGCCGCGCGCGCCTGGTTGCCGCTGCGGCGTGCCCCCTCGGCCATGGAGCGCAGGACGCGCGAGCTGATCGAGCGCGCCCCCGGCGCCGTGGGGTGCGGGCCGGTCTTGCGCGACGCGGCGGGCTCCACCCCGGCGTCGGCGGCTTCCGGCGCGCGCGCCGGGCGGGTGGCCGCGAGGATCGCGGCGCCGTCGACGTCGGCGGCGACGAGCGCGTCGACGCGGCGGAGATCGACGAGCAGCGGAAACGTCTCCGTCACCGCGCGCGGCGCGAAGTGACGCAGCTCGAGGTAGAGCGCGACCAGCTCGATGTACGCGACCGTGTCGTCGGCGGGCGGGAGCAGCAGGTCTTCCTGACGGAGGACCATGCGCGCCTCCTCGAACGCGGTGTGGCCGAGCGCGTTGATGCGCTGGCGGACCGCGGCCGGCGTGAGCGCGCGCGCGTCGAGCGCGTCGTGGATGCGAGCGTGGAAGATCACGCGCCACGCATCGCGCCACGCGGCGGCGCCGCCGGTGGCGAGATCCGCGCGCGCTCCGGAGAAGACGGCGACGCGCTCCGGGAGTCGGTCGAGCGCGACGGGGAGCTCGCCGGCCTCGACGAGCTTGGCCAGCTCGGCGCGCGGGAGCGCATACGACGTCGCGTGAGGCACCTGCAGGCCAAGTCCCGGGATGGCGCGATGCCGCTTGATGATGCGGCGCAGTACGCGGTCCTCGACGAGCACGGCTCCGACCGCGGCGAGCTCGTCATCGACCGGATCAGCGACCGGATCGGTAATGGCGGGCGTCGGATCGGACAACCGCCGTAGCCTACGGCACGGTGGGTCGCTGCGGTAGGCCGTCAGGCACGGCCATTGCTCCTGTCGAGCGCATGACGATCAAGAACCTGCTCATGCTCGGTGGCGTCCTCGCGGGCGCTGCTTACCTGAAGGACAAGACCCGTCGCGACCGCGTCTTCGGCAAGGCTCGCGACATGCTCGACCAGGCGAAGACTCGCGCGTCGGGGATCGCCGAGAAGGTCGAGTCGAGGACTCGCGATCTCTCGGAGCAGCTCGGGTCGCAGGACACGAGCTCGGTGGGCGCCTCGCGTGGCAACGGCACCACCAGCGGCTACGGCGTTGGCGGCACGGGCGGCCTCGGCGGCTCGGGCAACTACCGCTGAGGGCGGGCGGGCACGCCACAGTGCGCTGCCCGCCGCGCACGACGCGCTAAGCTTCACCTCCGGGTGCGAGCCTTCTCCGACGAAACGCAGGCCCTGATCGACGAGATCGCGGGCCACGCGACCGATCGCAGCGATCCACGCACCGCGCTCGGGAGTATCGTCCGCGACGGCGACCCGTGGGTGATCCCGCGCATCATCGGGCTCGTGCTCGACGAGCGTCGCGACGTCGCCGAGGCGGCCGGCGACGCCGTCGCGGCGCTGCGCCAGCACGTGGGCGTGCGCGACCTCGGCCTGTTCGACCGCGCGTTTCGCGGCCTGCCGGAGTGGGGCCACCCGCTGAACATGCGCTGGACCCGGCTGCGACCCGACGCGTTGCGCGCGCTCGCGTCACTGCGCGCCGGACCGGTCTTGCTCCAGCTCGCCATGTGCCATGCCGACGGCTTCGTGCGCGAGGAGGCGATCCGCCGATCCGCGACGTGCGCGGACGGCTCGGAGGTGGGCTTCCTCCTCGTCCGCGCCAACGACTGGGTGAAGCCGATCCGCGAGCTCGCGCAGGCGGCGCTGCGTGCGCGCCTTCGGGTCGAGAACATCCCGGATCTGGTGGCGGCCTTGCCGCTGCTGGACGCGATGCACGGCTGGGGTCGGCTCGGCGGGCGCGCGATCGTCGACGAGATCGAGGAGCTGCTGGCTCGCCCGAGCGCGGTCCCGGCGCTGGTGGCCGCGACGCGCTCGCCGGATCGCCGGGCCCGGCGCGGCGCCTACCGGCGGCTCCTCGACGGCGCGCAGCTCTCGCTCGACGAGACGCGCGACCTGTTCGCCTCCGCGCTGCGCGATCGCGATACGCGCCTCGGCGCGTGGGCCGCGCACCGGCTGGTCGATGCGCCCGCGAACCTCTTCGCGTCGTTTCGCGATCCGCTCCTGCGCCATCGGGTGGCGTCGGTGCGCTTCGGGGCGGCGCATCGCCTGACCTCGGCGGGCCAGCCGCTACCGTGGCGCGAGCTGCTCGTCGATCCGCATCCCGACCTGCGGGCGCTCGCGCAGCGGGTGGCGCTCGACGACGGCGGCGAGCCGGACTCCGAGTACCGCGCGAGGCTGCACTCGAGCCAGGGCGCCCTGCTCGGAGTCGCGCTCGTGGGTCTGAGCGAGACGGGCGGTCCCGCCGACGAGACGATCGTGCGTGGCTTTCTGCAGCACGCGCGCGCGGTCGTCCGCCGGAGCGCGCTCGTCGCGCTCGCTGGCTTCGACGCCGGCGACGTCCCGCAGCTGGCGCTGACCGCGCTGCTCGACGAATCGCCGGCGGTGAACCGCACCGCGCGCGATCTCCTGCTCGCGAAGCCGCCGCTGCTGCGCGGAAGCGACGTGTGGTCAGTCTTCACGCGCGCGTCGACCACCGCCGGCAAGCGCGCCGCGCTGGCCGTGCTGGCCGCGCTCGGATACTGGGAGCGCCTCGTGTACCTCCTGCGCGCGTTCGAGACCAACGACGAGGTCCTGCGCGCGAACGTCGACGCGTACCTGATGCGGTGGTGGCGGCGCGCGTCGCAGATCTTCGACGCGCCGTCGGCCTCCGTCGCCGCCGAGCTTCGCGAGCTGCTCGGCGCCTCCAGCCTGAGCGCTTCGTGGCGCGACGGGCTGCGGCGCGTCGTCGAGGCGCGCGCTCAGCCGGGCGGGTAGGGGAACGTCGCGTCGAGCGACGCGCGCGCGCCGCAGTAGTAGCGGCAGCCCTCGGACTGGAGGCGGAGCTCGGCGCCCGACTGCTCGAGCGAGAGGTCGCACGTGCCGTCGAGCTCGTCGACGGAGTGGTGCGTCCAGCGGCGCGCGCTCGACGCCGGGTCGAGCGTGAGCGTGCCGGCGAACGTGCAGGTGTGGGCGTTGGTCTGCACGAGCTCGATCGAGACGTCCAGGCGGTCCCGGCCGTGCTCGGTGACGGTCATGGTGTCGGCGACCGATTCCTCGCACCAGCCGTCGTCGCCGCCCTCGCACACCATCATCACGGTGTGCGGCGCGCTGTAGCTGCCCGCCATCGCGACCGGCGGCTCCACGAGCCCCACCGGCGAGTTCGACGGCGGGCTCGACGGCGAAGGCGCGCTGGCACCGCACGCCGCGACAAGGGTGGCCGACGTGACGGCGAGGGCGAGGGCGAGGGCGAACGCGCGGCGCATGCAGCTGAAACGTCGCACGCCGCGTCGCTATTGCGCCAGCTCGCGCCGCGCGCGCTACTACCGGCGGGGGCGGCGCAGGCGGCCGAGCACCAGGCCGAGCGCGGTCCCGAACACCCAGTGCGCGACGAGCATGGCCGATGGCCGTCCGGCGCGGTCGCGGCTCGGCGGCGGCATGATCCCGAACGCGGGGACCCAGCCTGCGTAGCTCGTCACCCACACGGCGGTGCCGAAGGTCGCGCCCTCGGCGGCGGCCCGCGCGCCTCGCGTCCGGCGGCGGCGCAGCAGCCCGAAGAGCGCGCCCGCCGCGGCGCCGAAACCGACGTGCGCGGCGGCGGCGAGCAGGTCGCGCTGCAATCGCGAGCCGTCGACCTCGAGCTGATCGAGCGCGGCGTCGGTGATCTTCGCTGGCGGCTGCCGACCCATGAAGCCGAGCTTCTGCGCGGCGAACATCACGGCGGTCATCGGTGCGGTGGCCACGGCACCGGCGACGGCGCCGCGAACCAGGCGCTGCGAGGGAGAGTTGCGATTCATGCCGCTCGACAGTGCAACTCCGGTTCCTGGCACGGACGTTGAAGCCGCCTCCAGACGTCATGGCCAGACAGCGTTCGTGGTGGGTGGTGATGGTGTGCCTGGTTGCTGCGTGCCGCGCGAGTGACACGAACGACCGGACGATGATCGATGCGGCCGTCATCGCCGCGACCGATGCGATGCCCGATCCGGCGATCGACGCCGCACTCGACGCCGCACTCGACGGTGCGATCGACGGGACGACCGCGGATGGCGCCTTCGACGCGGCGTTCGACGCGGCGTTCGATGCTGCGGTGGACGCTGCGGTGGACGCGTCCATCGATGCACCGCACGTGGGCCAATTCCGTACGGTGGGCGCCCTCGCACAGGCACGCATCGATCACGCTGCCGCGCTCCTCGCCGACGGCCGCGTGCTGATCGTCGGCGGCGAAACACCCGGCGGTTCGTGGACGGCGTCGGTCGAGATCTTCGACCCTGCGACCGAGACGTTCTCGCCCGCGGCACCGACCGCGCTCGTGCACGTCTCTCCACAGGTGACGACGCTCGCCGACGGCCGCGTGCTGCTCACCGGGCCGGCGATGGTGCCGGGCGACCTGGCGCCGAAGACCGAGATCTTCGACCCTGCCACCGCCGCGTGGACGGCCGGTCCCGACATGCTCACCATCCACGGGACACACGTGGCCACGCGCCTCGCCGACGGTCGCGTGCTCGTCACCGACGGGACGACCGAGGTGTACGTTCCGTCGACGAACACGTTCCAGGGCTACCCACCGCCGGCGGTCCTCGGACCGGGGCACCGAGGGGCGCGGCTCGTCAACGGTCGTGTGCTCCTCTCCGGCGGTCCGCACCAGGGCAGCTCCGGCGGCGGCACGCGCGACGACGCCGAGGAGTTCGATCCGTTGACGAGCACGTGCACCACCACCGGCTCGATGGCCACCGCGCGCGCCGCGCACACCGTCACCGCGCTTCCCGACGGGCGCGCGCTCGTCACCGGCGGCTACATCGGCCTCGGCGGCGCCGTCGAGGTCTACGCGACCGCCGAGCTCTACGATCCGACGACCCGCACGTTCTCGCCGGCGGGTGCGATGTCGATCAGCCGCGATCGCCACACCGCGACGCTCCTCGCCGACGGCACGGTGCTGGTCGCCGGTGGCTCGAGCGATGGCACCGGCACCGCGCCCGACAACACGTTCTTCGTCACCGACACCGCCACGATCTTCTCCCCGACCGCGCGCGCGTTCACGTCCACGGCCGCGCCGATGGCGATCGCGCGCGAGCGCCACACGGCCACGCGGCTCGTCGACGGACGAGTGCTGCTCGTCGGCGGCTCGACCTCACCCGTCGCCGAGCTCTACGAACCCTGATCGGCGTCGTTCTTGCTGCTTATCCGCTCACACCATCCTGGAGTGAGTCATGGAGAGTCGAGCGAAGCTTTTCGGGCATCCCGTTCACCAGATGCTCATCGTGTTTCCACTTGGGCTGCTCGCGACGTCGTTCATCTTCGACATCGTGTACCTGGCGACGGACAACACGCGCTGGGCGGACATCTCGTTCTGGATGATCGCCAGCGGCATCGTCGGCGGCTTGCTGGCCGCGATCTTCGGGCTCATCGACTTCCTGGCGATCCCGAGCGGCACCCGCGCGAAGCGGATCGGTGCCATGCACGGCATCGGCAACGTCATCGTCGTGGGCCTCTTCGCGGCGAGCTGGCTCATCCGCTACGACGTGCCCATGGTCCCCGAATCGGGCGCCATCGTGCTCTCGGCGCTCGCCGTGTCGCTGGCGCTCTTCACGGGATGGCTGGGCGGGGAGCTCGTCGACCGTCTCTCCATCGGCGTGCATCCCGGAGCGCACGTCGACGCCCCCAGCTCACTCTCGGATCGCCCTGCCAGCGAGCATCACCGCCTGAACGCACGCTGAGGATCCGGCATCCCCGTTGCAATGATGGAGGAGCATGTTGCTCATCCTCCTCCTCATCCTCCTCGTCGTGTTCCTTGCAGGCGGTACGATGAACTACGGCCGCTGGGGCGCGGGTGGCCTGTCACCCGCCGCGATCATCGGCATCATCCTGCTGATCCTGCTCGTGACCGGCAACCTGCACCTCTGACCTCACAGCATCCCTCGCAACGGTCCCGCAGGTCCCCACGCCACGCGCGCGCACACCACGCCGCGCGTGGCGTGGAGCTCTTTTCCCACGGTGGCCAGCACGTGTGCCAGCGCCGGGATATCGCGCGCCGCAGCGGGCGGCTGCCGAGCAGCGCGAGCCGGCGATCGCGGCGCCCGCCGTCAGCGTTGCCGGGGCCCCGGCGCCGGTTTCGTCCTCTCCGCGACCCCACTCAGGGCAGCGACGGCGTGACGCCCATCTCCTTCAGCAGGTGGTCCGCGCCGTCGACGACGTCCATCGCCCACAGCGCGTAGCGGATGTCGGCGTGGATCGAGCGCGTGATGATCGGATCGAACACGACGTCGGACGAGACGCTCTCGATCGTGCCGTCGAACAGGAGGCCGACCAGCTCG
>DATLEB010000122.1:0-17676 GCA_035525615.1 Kofleriaceae bacterium
GCGAGGTGGTCGCTCGCGAGGTGGTTGCTCGCGAGGTGGTTGCTCGCGAGGTGGTTGCTCGCGAGGTGGTTGCTCACGAGGTGGTTGCTCACGAGGTGGTCGCTCGCGAGGTGGGGGCTCGCGAGGTGGGCGCTCGCGAGGTGCGCTCGCGAGGTCGGCGCTCTCTAGGTGGGCGCGCGCGAACGGGAGGAGAGTGTGCGCTTGCTCGGCACGCTCGATGGATGCGCCGCGAGGTCGTCGCGCTCGGTGGATGCGGCGCTCGCGAGGTGGGCGCTCGAGTGGTGGCGAAATGGGCGAGGTGGGCGCGCTCGAGTGGTGGCGAAATGGGCGAAGTGGGCGCGGTCGGGAGGAAGGGGTGCGCGCTGACTGTGGCAGGCGCGGGGGATGTCCGGTTTGCGGACGATGCGTGTCCGGGACGCGGACATCGAGATGGCGCGTGGATGAGCGCGACTCTCACTGGCCGCTCCCAATGCTGCGGCGATCGGGTCCGCTTAGCTCGGGGGGGGCGGGGGGGCAGGGCGGCGTTGCGAGCGGTCGTGCGAACGGGCACGAGCGCGAGCCGAGGAGGGGAAGAAGCCTGGGGCCCCCGTAGTCGGCGTAAGTTCCACGGCCGGGTGGTGAGCACGCCGGCGGGTCGGGGCAATGGCACCGCCGGCGCGTCTGGCCGGGTGGAACCGAACCGCCGACCGAGGGGGCTCCAGGCGTCGACCCCTCCGCGGGCTCGTGCGCCTGCGCGCTGGCGCCACCTCCCGCCCGGGCACCTCTCCCTCTCCCTCTCCCTCTCCCTCTCCCTCTCCCTCCTCTCCCTCCTTTCCCTCCATCTCCTCCCACCTCCCGCCGAACTCGTGATCTTCCGATCACAGCGGCATCAAATTCACGGGCGTGAACAGCCGGTCCGGGTGCCGCGAAAGGCGCCGGACCGTCGCCAATTTCAGCGTCAGGACCGCCGTCAACTCGTCAACACCCCGGTTTGACGTCGACTTTCGAGACTCCCGACTCCGGGGGCGACCTCGATCTAACCGGTTCGACCTGGCCCGGGTCCTGCTCTTGGTTGCCTTGACCCGAGGGGTTCCCCACGGGAAGATCAAGAGCCGCCGAGATGAGCGCCGGACCTACCGAAGACTTACACGCGCCCGCCGAACCCGACCTCGATGCAGGTGCGAAGGTCGGCGAGTACGTCGTCGAGGAGAAGATCGGCGAGGGCGGGTTCGGAACCGTGTTCCGCGCGGCGCATCCGCTGATCGGCAAGCAGGTCGCGATCAAGGTGCTGTCGCGGCGCTTCAGCGCCGACCCCGAGATGGTGTCGCGCTTCGTCGCGGAGGCGCGCGCGGTCAACCAGATCCGCCATCGCAACATCATCGACATCTTCGCGTTCGGCCAGCTCGACGACGGACGTCACTACTACGTGATGGAGCTCCTCGACGGCTCCACGCTCGACGCGCACCTCGAGCAGGTCGGGCGCATGGGCCTCGAGGAGGCGGTGCCGATCCTGCGCTCGCTCGCCAAGGCGCTCGACGCCGCGCACGCGAAGGGCATCGCGCACCGCGACCTCAAGCCCGAGAACATCTTCCTCGCGCGCGAGACCGACGGGGCCACGTATCCCAAGCTCCTGGACTTCGGTATCGCCAAGCTGCTCGGCACCAGTGGCGGCGGGATGCACAAGACGCGGACCGGCGCGCCGATCGGCACGCCGTACTACATGTCCCCCGAGCAGTGCCGCGGCCGCGACGTCGACCACCGCACCGACATCTACGCGTTCGGCTGCATGGCCTACAAGATGTTGACGGGGATGGTGCCGTTCGACGGCGACGACTACATGGACATCCTCCTCAAGCAGCTCAACGAGGAGGCGGTGCCTCCGAGCTCGCACTTCTCGGATCTGCCGACGTCGGTCGATGCCGGCATCGCGTGGATGCTCAAGAAGGATCCGGCGCAGCGCCCGCCGAACCTCGTGACCGCGGTGCGCTCGCTCGAGCAGGCCGCCGAGGAGTCGGGCATCTCGATCCCGCGGTCGACGTCGTCGCAGATCTACGCGACGCCCAGGACGGGGGTGCGCCCGGCGGCCGTGACGCCGACGCCGGCGCGCCTGGGGAGCGGCATCGGCGCGGCGCCGACGATGGACGCGAGCACGATCCCGCCGCTCGATGCGGCCGCGAGCGGCAAGCGCGGCCCGGGGATGTGGATCGCGATCGTGCTCGGTGCGCTGGTGGTCGGTGGCGCCGTGTTCTTCGTGGTGCGCGGGCAGAAGACCGTCGAGAAGGCGCAGCCGGGCGCCTCGGCGCATACGGGCACCGGCAGCAGCAGCGGATCCGTCGTGACGCCGGCGATCGTGGTGGACGCTGGCTCGGCGGGCACCGGCACGGGCGCCGGAGTCGTGGACAGCGCGCCGAAGCTCGTGACCATCGACGTGAAGGGCGTTCCCGGGGGCACCGAGGTCTACGGACCGCGTGGGCTCGTCGGCGTGGCGCCGGGGCCGATCCAGCTCGAGCGAGGCGCGAGCGACGTGATCCTCACGTTCAAGGCCGACGGCTACGTGACCAGGTCGCAGGCCGTGAAGCCCGCCTCCGATCAGGCGCTCGAGCTCGCGCTCGAAGAGAAGGTTCGCGGTGGTGCACGCGGTGGCCGTGATGGCAGCGGCGGTCGGGGAGGGAAGGGGGGCGGCAAGGGGAGTGGGAAGGGCAGCGGCAAGGGGAGCGGGAAGGGCAGCGGCACCAACCCGCTCATCGAAGATCCGTTCAGGCAGGGCGCCGGCGGCGCCGATCGCTCGGACTGAGCGACCCGTTTTCGTATTCCTAGCCTTGGGGGCCTTATGACTGGGATCCGCTCCGCGGCGCTCGTCGCGGGACTCTCGTTACTTGCGTGCACCGAACTCGGCGACGTCGAACGCGACGAGTGCGGCAACGGCGTGATCGAGCCGATGAACGGCGAGGACTGCGACGGCGCCGACGGTTGCGGCGAGGTCGGGACCGAGCAGGCGTGCCGCATCCTGTGCAGCGAGGGCGCCGCGTGCCCCGGCAACGCCGCATGCGGGATCGACGGTGTCTGCCACGAGCCGAGCGGGGCGTTCGCGCTCACCACCAGCGTGCCGTGGACGACGCCGCACCTGCTCGTCGCCGACACCAGCGGCGACGGCTATCCCGAGCTGGTCGGCGTGGGCGCGCAGCACGTCGACGTGCGCCTGGGCGCGCGTGACCTCTCGCTGTCGCCGCTGCCGCCCATTCCGAGCCCGCCGCTGTCGGGCACGCCGCGCACCGCCGATCTCGAGGGCGATGGCGACGCCGACATCGCCATCCCCGTCGGCGCCGGCGTGTTCTCGCTGTCGGGCAACGCGGCCACCGTGCTCGACCCGTTCTTCTATAACTCCTTCGATGCGCCCGCCGACGGCCGCATCGTGGCGGTGGGCGTCACGTTCGCCGACCTGATCAGCATCCCGCTGATCGCGGCGCACGACGCCGGATCGAACCTGTCGATCCTGGTGTTCGCCGGCTTCGACGGCGGCGCCGTGCCATTCCCGACGGGCCGCACGGTCGACGAGGTCGTGGGCGACACCCTGCCGGTCGGCAAGCTCATCGACAACTCGCTGGCGTCGCGCACCATCGCGCTCCCGTTCGCCACCGGGCGCGCCATCGCGCTCTACGACGCCAACGTGGTCGCGCTCGACAACGTCACGCTCACCGCGCGTCCCGCGGTCACGCTGCCACTCAACACGGCGGTGAAGAACGGTGCGTGGTTCGCCGACTTCGACGGCGACGCACACCAGGACCTGGTCGTGTCCGTCACCATCGGCGGCGTCGAGGGTGTCGCCGTGGCCTGGGGCAACGGTAGCGGCGGCCTCGCCGACAACACCGGCGCCGCCAACACCGCCAACATCGTGTGGCGCGCCGACCGCGATCAGGACGGTCAGCCCGGCAACGACGGTCCGCTCGCGCCCGTGATGGTCGGTCAGGTCACCGACAACCTCATCATCCTCGGCGACGAGAACGACGCCGACGTCGTCGCGGGCGGCGGCCTCTACACGACCGCTTGCGTGTTCCGCAACCAGTGCGCGCTCCACCTCCTGCGGCCCAGCACGCGCGCCTGGACCGGCGCCTCCATCGCCGACGTCAACCTCGACACGTTGCCCGACGTGGCGGCGTTCTCCGCCGGGCAGACCGGCATCGACGTGCTCCTCAACACGACCACGACGCTCCTCTTCAACGACGCCATCGTCCCGACCAACAACGCGGTCGAGCGCCTCTTCCCCGGCGACTTCAACGGCGACACCATCGAGGACCTCGGCTACGTCGACGCCATCCTCGGCGTGCCGTTCACCGACGCGCTGTCGGTGGCCTACGGACGGCAGCTCGACGCGCCGTCGCCGCCGGTGTTCATGGGCACGGTCGGCGAGCTGGTCGCGGGCGGCGGCCTCCTCGCGACCAGCTCGACCGCGACCTTCGACTTCGTCGACGACCTCGTCATCGTCACCGACCGCCAGGTCGGCGGCGCCACCCGCCGCGGCGCCGCGATCCTCTTCGGCTCGACGACGCGCCGCCTGTTCGCGCCGCTCCTGCCCGAGGCGATCCCGCGCGGCAACCGCGCCGTGCAGAGCACGCAGGTGGTCGACATGTTCACCGTCGACGGCAACGCCGACCCGTACCACGACCTCGTCGTCGTCACGCAGACCACGTATGGACCCGACCTCTCCGGCGGCGCCGACACCGGCGGCGGCCTCGTGGTCCCGCACGCGCGCTTCTACGCCGGCCAGGAAGACGGACAGGCCGACGAGGTCGCGACCATCGACCTGTCGCTCGTCCCGCTCGAGCTCGCCGGCACGCACTGGCTCGGCGCCGACGTCATGGGCAGTGAGGTCCACGAGGCCGTCGGCCTGCGCACCAACGGCGCGCTCGTGATGGTGCGGCTCGACAGCGGCTGCACCGGCGCGGCGTGCATCATCCCGGTGGCTGCGCCCCCGGCGCCGGTCTCGGATCCCGTCGCGTTCCACGCCGTCGACATCGACGACGACGGCGATCGCGACCTGGTCGCGATGATGCGCAACCGCGACGCCTCGAGCGGCACCGGTACGCGCGACGCCTCGATCGTCGTGTGGTGGAACGACGGTGGCTTCGATCCCTCGCGCACGCAGGTCATCGCCGGCACCTACGCCGACGCCGCGCTGGTCGATCTCGACCGCGACGGCACGCGCGAGCTCGTCCTCCTCGAGCGCGCCGACCGCGATGGCGCGGCCGCGCTCGTGGCCTCGCACCTCGACGCCGGCGTCTTCCGTGACTTCGCGCCGCTGGCCGGCGTCACCGACGGCGTCGCGCTGCACGCCGCCGATCTGAACGGCGACGCCCTCGACGATCTCGTGGTCGTCACGGGCGTCGAGCGCAACGCGCCGCGCGAGCTCGCCATCTACACGCAGTCCGAGAACCGCATCTCTACCGGAGCCGAATGATCATGCCGCGAACCATCCGCATCCTCGTCTGCCTCGTGGTGATGGCGGTCTCGTCGACCGCGTGGGCCGACGACCAGCGCATCGAGGCGGAGAAGTACTTCCGCACCGGCGAGCGCCTGCTGAACGCCGGCGAGTACGCGGCCGCCGCGAGCTCGTTCGAGGACGCGTACGAGATCCTGCCGCTCCCCGAGATCGCGTTCTCGGCGGCGCAGTCCTATCGCCTCGCCTTCGTGAAAGATCAGCAGCCGGCCCGCCTCAAGCGCGCGGTCGAGCTCTATCGCCTGTACCTCGAGAAGGTGAAGTCGGGCGGCCGCGTCAACGACGCGACCAACGCGCTCCTCGAGCTCGAGCCGCAGCTCCAGCGCATGGAGGCCGGCGGCAAGACCATCGGCTCGATGCCGGCGACGCGCACCACGGGCCTCATGATCACGTCGGAGGTCGCGCCCGCGAGCGGCCGCATCGGCGCCGACCCCAAGCTCGCCGGGGAGCTGCCGCTGGTGCGCGAGGTCGCGGCCGGCAAACACGAGGTCACCGTCGAGGCGAAGGGCTACGAGCCCAAGACCATCACGGCCATCGCGGTCGAGGGCGAGCTCGTCCCCGTCGAGGTCGATCTCGTGCCGCTGCCCGCGACCATCGAGCTGAAGGTCGAGAGCGGCGCGCGCATCCAGGTCGACGGTCGCACCGTCGGCACCACGCCGCTCGGCGCGCCGCTGCGGGTCGACGCCGGCAAGCACTTCATCACCGTCACCAAGCGCGGCAAGCGTTCGTACGCGCGCGAGCTCACCGTCGAGCGCGGCGAGACCGCGACCGTGCAGAGCAGCCTGCGCACCACGACGCAGCGCAAGGCCGCGCGCTACGTGCTCATCGGCTCGGGCGTGCTGTTCCTCGGCGCGACGCTCTCCGGCATCGGCGCCGCGGGCGCCGACAGCGACGCGGCCGACATCGACGAGCGCCGCCAGAACGGCGGTGGCATCACCGAGAGCGAGCTCCAGCGGTACGACGAGCTGCGCGCGCAGCGCGACGATCTCAAGACGTCGATGTGGGTCCTGGGCGGCGCGGCGCTCGTCGTCGGCGCGGCGGGCGGGCTCATGTACGTCTTCGATCGCGAGGACGCCGAGGCGCCGCCGTCCTTCGGCGTGACGCCGACGGCGAGCCCGGAGGGCGTGGGCGTCAGTGCCTGGGGTCGCTTCTGATGAGACGTTGGTGGCTCTTGATCGGGCTCGCGGCCTGCACGGAGCTCGGCGATGTCGAGCGCGACCGCTGCGGCAACGGCGTCGTGGAGCCGTCGCGCGGCGAGGACTGTGATCGCGGCGACGCCGACGACCCCACGTGCGGCGCGGCCGGCACCGCCGTGGAGTGTCGTCTCCTGTGCGGCTCGAACATCACCGGCGAGCCCACGTGCCCTGCCGGCGCGGTCTGCGGCTCGGACAGCGTCTGCCACGCGCCCGATCGCACCTTCGGTGTCACGGCCGACACGCGCTGGACCGCGCGTTCGCTGCTCGTGGGCGACACGACCGACGACGGCTTCCCGGAGCTGGTCGGCGTCTCCGACGAGGAGATCGTCGCGCTGCTCGGCGCGCCCGAGGGCACGTACTCGACGTCGCTCGCCGTTCCGAACCTGCCGGTGTTCGACGAGCCGCGCATGTCCGACATCAACGGCGACGGTCTGCAGGACCTCACCATCCCCGTTGGCTTCGGCCTCTACTCGCTCGCCGGCGACGACGCGCTCGTCCTCGAGCCGCTGTTCCAGAACAGCTTCCCGGTTCCGGGCGAAGGACGCCTGGTCTCGGCCAGCATCGATCACTTCGTGTTCGACACGACCGGGCAGGTGCCCGGTCCGATCCCCAACGCCGAGACGATGGCGGCGTTGCACCTGCCGATGGGACCGAACTGCCCGCAGCCGGCGGGCTGCGACGTGCTCATCCTCGGCGACGGCGGCGCCGCGCTGCCCGCCGGCAAGCGCATCCAGGACATCGCCGACGACACCGTCCCGTGGGCCTGGGTGCCCGGCGCCGTGAACCAGCGCTTCATCGCGGCGCTCGCGTTCCCCGACGATCTGCAGACGCAGCCCAACGAGGGCGGCGTGTACCTCTATCGCGGCGATCTCACCGCGAGCCCGCCGACGCTCATCGCGATCGCCGGCCCGGCGACGGTCTCCGGCACCGTCGTCGGTCGCGCCTGGTTCGCCGACGTCGACGGCGACGGACTGTCGGACCTGCTCGCGCGCACCCTCATCTTCGGAAACGAATCGGTCTCGGTGTCATGGGGGCGCGCCGACGGCGCGTTCGAGGCACCGCAGGCGCTGGTGGGCGGCCCGGGCCCCTCGCGCCTCGGGACCGACGCGCTTCACTGGGGCGACCTCAACGGCGATCGCAAGGCCGACTACGTGAGCGCGAGCGGCTACATCGAGATCAACGCGTGCGTGGGGCGCACGGGCAACTGCTTCGCGACCGCGCTCACCACCGAGCGCGAATGGGTCGAGGCGCGCATCGTCGACGTGGACGGCGACGGCAAGAACGACGTCGTCGCCCGCGGCCCCGACGCCATCGTCGTCGACGTGCTGCGCAACAGCGGCCTGCCCGCGGTGTGGAACGACGCACCGCTCACCGTTCCCGGCACCATCAAGGCGCTCCGCGTCGGCGACTTCGACGGCAACGGCAGCGGCGACGTCGCGGTCGTGACCACGACGCCCGGTGTGGTCGCGTCCGACGGCCTCTACATCGCCTACGGGCGGAGCGGCGACGGGCTGGCGCCGGCGACGTACATGGGTTACGTCGGGACCCACGTCGCGCTCCAGCCCACGACGTCGCTCATCCCCGGTCGCTTCGACTACATCACCGACCTGCTCGTCGTCGCCGAGCGCGGCGGCAGCCGCGGCGCGGCGCTCGTGCTCGGGTCGACCAGCCAGCGCATGATCGGTCCGCTCATCCCGATCGGCGACGACGCCGTCATCGCCAGCGCGACCGTGGAGGGCGTGGTGTCGTTGCCGATCGACGGCGACGACACCGACGACGTCATCTGCCTCATCTCGCAGACCTTCAACAACGGCCAGGCGCCCAGCGCGATCGCGCGTGTGTTCACGTCGTCGTCCGATGGCGCGCTCACGGAGGTGTCGCCGGCCGCCGGCGTGACGCTCGAGGTCACGGACTTCTTCCTGCGCGGCGCGCGCTGGGTGACGGTGCCGGCCCGCGACGGCGAGCCGGCGTACGTGATCGGCGCCGACTTCTTCGGGCGCGTCGCCGCCATTCCCA
Organism: Kofleriaceae bacterium; assembly: GCA_035525615.1. Lineage (GTDB taxonomy): Bacteria > Myxococcota_A > Polyangia > Haliangiales > Haliangiaceae > UBA2376. The sequence goes on from DATLEB010000122.1 coordinate 8,686, forward strand.
TCAACTGCAACGGCGCCAGCTGTGGTGCCGGGACGATCCAGGCGCTCACGCCGATGTACGCCGGTGATCCGCTCGACCTCGACACCGTCGATCTCGACAGCGACGGTGACCTCGACCTCGTCGGGGCGTTCCGGCCGCTGGCGATGGATCCGCAGTCACCGGTGGCGCACATCCGCGTGTGGATCAACAGCAACGGGTACTCGACGGCGACGGAGATCACCGCGCCGGCCGGCCACGTGATCGCGGCGACGGCGGCGATCGATCTCGATCTCGACGGGCGCCGCGAGCTCTTCGCGCTCGTGCGCGGCGCGCAGCCGGGCCTGTACGTCGCGCGTCCGCAGGACGGCGGCGGCTACGGGCCGCTCGAGTCGGCGGCGACCATGACCGCCGACGACGTCGAGCTGGGCGGCGGCATCACGCTGGTCGGCGACGACCTCACCGGCGACGGGCTGCCCGACCTCGTCGGCGTCTTCGGGCCGGAGGGCTCGCCACAGAACATCAAGGTGCTCGCGCAGCGCGAACGGCGCGGCGCGCTCGCGGCCCCGACCTCGACGGTGGATTCCCCATGACCCATTCGACTCGTCCTCGCGATCGCTGGCATTCGCTCGGCGTGAGCGGTCTCGTGATGCTCGTCGCGGCGGCGCTCGCCGCGTGCACCGACCTCGGCGACGTCGAGCGCGGCCGTTGCGGCAACGGCGTGGTCGAGCCCGGCCGCGGCGAGGACTGCGATCGCGGCGACGCGACGTGCGGCGCGCCTGGCACGGCCGCCGAGTGCCGCCTGCTCTGCGGCCCTTCGGTCGGAGGCGGCGCCGAGTGTCCGCGCGGCGGCGCCTGCGGCGTCGACGGCGTGTGCCACGCGCCCTCGGATCAGCTCGAGGTCACGATGAGCGGCGCGTGGACCGCGCGCTACCTGCTCGCCGGCGACACCACCGGCGATCAGTACCCCGAGCTCGTCGGCGTCGGTGACAACCAGCTCGACGTCCGTCTCGGCGGGCCCGATGGCACGTTCGCGCAGTCGGTGACGATGCCGAACCTGCCGCTCTACGACGTGCCGCGCGCCGCCGACGTCAACGGCGACACGCTCACCGACATCATCGTGCCGGTCGGCATCGGCTTCTACTCGCTGGTGGGCGACCCGCTGACCGCGCTCCAGCCGATCTTCCAGGACTCGTTCAGCTTCCCGACCAGCGGCGCGATGGTGATGACGTCGGTGACGTTCATGCTCGGAAGCGGCAACAACCAGGTGCCCGCCACCGAGTCGCTCGCCGCCATGCACATGGATCAGAGCGAGGACTGCCCGCTCCCCGGTGGCTGCGACATCGTCCTCTTGAAGGACGCCGGCGTCGGGATGCCGCCCGGCCGGCGCACCGAGCACATCGTCCAGGACGAGATCGCGTGGGCGCACGTGCTCTCGCAGCCCCAGAGCCACATCGTCGCGGCCGTCGCGTTCGGCGACGATCCGAGCACGCCGATCATCGACGAGAGCGGCGTGTTCACGTACGAGGGCGACGCGGTCGCCAACACGTTCGTCGCGACCGGGCAGATCACGCTGCCCGGGAAGGTCACGGGCGGTGCGTGGCTGTCGGATCTCGATCGCGACGCCCGCGCCGACCTCCTCGTCTCGATCGACGGCCCGTTCGGCGCCGCCGTGATGGTGGCCTGGGCCAAGGCCGGCGGCTGGGACGCGCCGGTGTACCTCGTCGGCGGCCCGGGACCGACGCAGGGGCCGGGGCGTCCGCTGGCCTTCGCGGACGTCGACGACGACGCGGCGGCCGACCTCATCACCGAGGACGGCATCTGGTTCACGAGCTGCATCCTCCGCACGTGCTCGTTCGTCCTCGGCTCGAGCCAGGATCACGACTGGCGCGGCGCCGTCGTCGCCGACATCAACGGCGACGAGAACCCCGACGTCGCCGGCTTCACGCGCGGCGGCGCCATCGTCGACGTCCTCCTCGGCACGGGCGCGCGTGGCTTCTGGAACCAGGCGCCGCTGGCGGCACCCGGCGACGTGACGATGATGCGGTCCGGCGACTTCGACGGCAACGGCGTCGCCGACCTCGCGCTCGTGACGTCGCCGTTCGACGTGAGCGGCGCCGACGAGATCCACGTCGTCTACGGCCGCGCCAGCGAGCCGCCGTCGGCGCCGACGTACATGGGCTTCGTCGGCACCGTGGTCGCGATGGACGTGGCGCAGGCGCCGCTGCCCGGCCGCCAGGACACCATCGACGATCTGTTCGTGGTGTCGGAGCGCGCGTCGGGGCGCGGCATCGCGATCGTGATCGGCTCGACCAGCCGGCGCATGATCGCGCCGCTCATCCCGACCGCGTTCAACAACGACTTCAACATCGTCGAGTCGATCCTCACCATGCCGCTCGACGGCGACGCCATCGACGACGTGGTGGTCCTCCTGACGTCGATCGACACGTCCTCGGCGGGCTCCGAGGTGGCGGTGCGCTCGTCGTTGCGCGTGTACACGTCCGATGCGGCGGGCACGCTGACCGAGCGCACGATGCAGGGTGGCGTGCCCGTCGACAGCGAGATGTTCGCCTTGAGCCGCGCGCTGTGGACCGCGATCCCGCCCCGGAGCGGCGTCCCCGCGACCATCGTCGGCATCGACCTCGTCGGGCGCGCCGTCGCCGTCCCCATCACGTGCGCCGGCGCGATGTGCTCGCTGACGCAGCCGACCGGGCTCCTGACCGGCGCGGAGATGGGCGAGCCGACGTCGCTGCACACCGCCGACCTCGACGACGACGGGGATCTCGACGTGATCGCGACCTTCCGCGCCGTGGACGACCAGCCCGGCGGCGCCCTCATCTGGCACCGCGACGGCGGGAGCTTCGGCAGCGCGCAGATCCTCGATGCGCCCGCCGACACCACGTACGTCGACGCGGCGGCCGCGGACCTCGACCTCGACGGCAAGAGCGAGCTCCTCTTGCTGGCGCGCGGCGACGGCGAGGGCGCCGGCGTGCTGATGTCCACGCGCGACGACGGCGGCACGTACGGCGCGCCCGCGCGCGACGCGCGCTTCGACGCCGAGCGGACCGGGCAGGGCATCACGATCCACGCCGGCGACGTCACCGGCGACGGGCTCCCCGACGTCACGATCGTCGCCGGCACCGACCGCACCGCCCCCCGCGCCATCGCCGTCTTCACGCAGCGCGAGTCGCGCGGCCGCCTCGCCGACGCGGCCGCGCCCGACGCCCCGTAGCCGTCAGGAGCTCGGCGGTGTCGCGACCTCGCCGCCGCGCGGCGCCGGCGTCAGCAGGTGCACGACGTCGTCTGCCGTGCCCCACTGTCGGTCCAGGCCCGCGTCCTTGATCGTGATCGTACGCGTCACGGGTTCACCCGAGAGCGAGCACTCGAGCGCGAGCCTCGTATCGCGCACCATCGTCCCCGGATGCTCGAGGGCGTCGATCGACGCCGGACACATCAGCGACGGATGTGCCGCATCGAACGCGGTCAGCTGCCGACGGTAGAACGCGATGCGGTCGCGCAGTGGCACGGGCACGGCCTCTTCGCATGCGCACGGCGTCTCGAAGAGCGAAACCAGCACCACGAGACCGACGACGATACCGACGACGACGGGACCACCGATCAGGAGCCACCGCATCCGCATGGCAACAGGATGCCCGAGGGTTGCAGGGTCGATGCGGCAAACTTGCGCCGATCGTGACTCCGAGCGCGCGCCAGGCGGGCGTCCGCGTACGCTCGCGGCATGTCGATGGACGGTGTTCCCGTGCGCTGGTCGAAGCCCGCCCTCGTGGCGTTCCGCTTCTGCTTCGCGTACCTCGTGCTGTACAACTTCGCGGCGATCTTCTGGTTCCTGCCGTGGAAGGGCGAGTGGCTCGCCGAGAAGTACGGCTGGCCGTGGGACAAGCTGGTGGTGTGGGTCGGCGACACGTGCTTCGGCGTCGACGCGCGCTCGCATCCCACCGGCAGCGGCGACACGTGGCAGGCCTACGTGCTCACCGTCGTGAACTTGGGGCTCTCCGTGGTCGCGACCGTCGTGTGGTCCGTGCTCGATCGCCGCAGCGAGTCCTATCCGCGCCTCCTCGACGGGCTGCGCTCGATGGTGCGCCTCGTGCTGGGCATGACGCTCATCAGCTACGGCCTCGCCAAGGTCTTCTACACGCAGTTCCCGTTTCCCGACGGTGAGCGGCTCGCGCGCACGTACGGCGAGTCGTCGCCCATGGGGCTCCTGTGGACGTTCATGGGCTACTCGTTCGGTTACAACCTCTTCACCGGCGGCGTGGAATGCCTCGGCGGCTTGCTGCTCCTGTGGCGCCGCACCTCGCTCCTCGGCGCGCTGCTCAGCGCGGCCGCCATGCTGCAGGTGTTCGTGCTGAACCTCTGCTACGACGTGCCCGTCAAGCTCTACTCGCTGCACCTCCTCCTCATGGCGGTGTGGCTCGTGCTCCCCGAGCTCCGCCGGCTGGTGGACTTCTTCGTCCTGCACCGCACCGTCGAGCCACGGCCGTTGCGCGCGCCGTTCCAGAGGCGGTGGATCGAGCGCGCGCGCCGGCCGGTGAAGCTGCTCGCCATCGGCTTCATGCTCTACAAGCTCGTCGACGGCGAGCTCGAGACGTACAACGAGTACGGCCCCGGCAAGGCGCGCCATCCGCTCCAGAACATCTACAAGGTCGAGACGCAGACCGTCGGCGGCGTCGCGCAGCCGGCACTCGTCGGCGATGCGACCCGCTGGAAGCGCTTCACGATCTGGATGTACCAGCGCGCGACCGTCACGTTCATGGACGACCACCAGGCGCGCTACCAGTGGGCCCTCGACGAGACAGCGAGCACGATCACGCTCACGTCGACCGACGAGCCCAAGGGCAAGGACCTCGTGCTGCGCTACACGCGCCCCGACGCCGAGCACCTCGACCTCGCCGCGGACGTCGACGGACAGCCGCATGCGTGGCGCGTGACGATCGTCCCGCGCTCGTCATTCCTCCTCGTCAAGCGTGGCTTCCACTGGCACCAGGAGCTCCCGTTCAACCGCTGATCGGCATCACGGCCGCGCTAGCGTTCGCGCGCGCTCCAAGCTAGTTTGGAAGAGTATGAGCACGACCTCGAAGCGCGCGACGCCGGTGGCGACGACCATGCCGTTCCAGACGTTCTGGACCTGGCTGCAGGGGCACGTGAACTGCGTCGTGCGCGCCGGCACTCCCGAGTCGGTGCTCTTCGATCACGAGGATTTCCACTGGACGATCTTCGCGGAGGACGAGACCACCTATCTGGTGCAGGTCGCCCGCGGCAAGGAGCTGGTGGGCGAGCTCGTCGTGTTCCCTTCCGAGATCGCGTACGTGCAAACCGAGCCGGGCGAGCAGGAGGGGGAGTTCGTTTTCGAGTGCGTGATCGAGACCGAGACCGCGCGTGAGGTCGCCTATCACTTCGTGATGGCGCACGCTTACGAGGCCGCCGAGCATCCGCGCGGCACCACGGGCGGCGGCGATAAGTGGACCCACTGATCCCCGCTTCGGGGCGTCGTTTCGGGCCGTTCTAAGGGCTTGACAGTTCGGGGCGTATCCGTAGACTCGCCGCCTCTTTGTCAACATCGGCGCGCCGGAAGGCGCTCCGGCACGAGTCACGGGAATACGAATGCCCACGATCAATCAGCTGGTTCGCCAAGGTCGCAAGCAGGTCAAGACCAAGACCGCTTCGCCCGCTCTCAAGTCGTGCCCCCAGAAGCGCGGCGTCTGCACCCGCGTGTACACCACGACTCCGAAGAAGCCGAACTCGGCGCTTCGCAAGGTCGCGCGTGTTCGCCTGACCAACGCGATGGAAGTGACGTCGTACATTCCGGGCGAGGGACACAACCTCCAGGAGCACTCGGTCGTCCTCATCCGCGGTGGCCGCGTGAAGGATCTCCCGGGCGTTCGCTACCACATCATCCGCGGCACGCTCGACACCACTGGCGTCGCGAACCGCAAGCAGGGCCGTTCGAAGTACGGCACCAAGCGCCCCAAGTGATCTCGAGCTGGAACCCGAGCAGGTACTGAGAAGGAATCGAGCGAGCCATGCCCCGTAAAGGTGAAGTACCCAAGCGCAAGGTCCTGCCGGACCCGAAGTTCACGGACGCGCCCGCCGACGCCCGCCGCCGCATCACGAAGTTCGTGAACGTGGTGATGTCGGACGGCAAGAAGGCGACCGCCGAGCAGATCGTCTACAAGGCCCTCGACCTCGTCGCCGAGCGCGCGAAGGACGATCCTCTGAAGGTCTGGGAGCGCGCGCTCTCGAACGTGCGCCCCAAGGTCGAAGTGAAGAGCCGCCGCGTCGGTGGCTCGACGTACCAGGTTCCCGTCGACGTCCGCCCCGATCGCTCGCTCGCGCTGGGCATGCGCTGGCTGGTCGAGTACGCGCGTGACCGCGGCGAGAAGACGATGATCGACCGTCTGGCCAACGAGATCGTCGACGCCGCGCAGAACCGTGGCAACGCGGTCAAGAAGCGCGAAGACGTCCACAAGATGGCCGACGCCAACAAGGCGTTCGCGCACTATCGCTGGTGAGCTCGTAGGGGCCTTTCATCGGGCCCCGTTTTTTTTGTTTCCGGCTTCTCCGGCTTGTCCGACATTTCATTCGATCGAGGAGGCGAGGACCGACCCAAGCGCACGCAGACCAACGGGGACCACGTAGGCGAGCTCAGCTCGAACCACGCGGTCTGTCTTCGGGACACCGCCGCGAGCGTAGGCTCACGGACCTGACCCGAGCGCACTGGGACGACCCTCGTTTCCGGCCCCGACTGCTCCGCAGCGGACTGTCCTCGACGAAGCATGCCTCGTGGCAAAGCCACGCCGATCGGCCAGACCCGCAACATCGGGATCATGGCCCATATCGATGCGGGCAAGACCACGACGACCGAACGCATCCTCTTCTACACCGGCGTGATCTCGCGCGTCGGTGAGGTCGATGACGGCGCCGCCTTCACCGACTGGATGGAGCAGGAGCAGGAGCGTGGCATCAGCATCACCGCCGCGGCCACCACGTTCACGTGGGCCGGCCACCAGGTGAACCTGATCGACACGCCCGGACACGTCGACTTCACGATGGAGGTCGAGCGCTGCCTCCGCGTCCTCGACGGAGCCATCGCCGTGTTCTCCGCCGTCGAGGGCGTGCAGTCGCAGTCGGAGACGGTCTGGCGCCAGGCCGACCGCTACGGCGTGCCGCGCATCGCCTTCATCAACAAGTGCGATCGCGAGGGCGCCGATGTCGAAGGCGTCGCGCGCGAGATGAGCGATCGCCTGGGCGCGCGCCCGGTGCTCTTGCAGCTTCCGCTGGGTAGCGGCGCCGACTTCAGCGGCGTCATCGACCTCGTCACCATGACCGCGCGCGTCTGGGACGACGAATCGCTCGGCGTTCGCTTCGACGACGGTCCCATCCCGGCCGAGTACGTCGACGCCGCGCACGTCGCGCGCGATCAGATGCTCGAGACCATCGCGCTCGTCGACGACGCGTTCATGACGTCCTTCCTCGAGGAGGAGGCGATCGCGCCCGCCGCCATCAAGGCCGCGCTCCGCCGCGCCACGCTGGCCGGCGCCGCCGTTCCCACGCTGTGCGGCGCGGCGTACCAGAACCAGGGCGTGCACAACCTCCTCGACGCGGTGATCGACTTCCTGCCGGCGCCCAAGGGCGACGCGACCGCCCCGCTCACCGCGCTGGTCTACAAGGTCATGTCCGACGAGGTCGCGCGCGTGCAGCTCACGTACGTGCGCGTCTACAACGGCCGCCTCGCCGTCGGTGACACGGTGCTAAACGCGACCAAGGGTCGTCTCGAGCACGTCGGTCGCCTCGTGCGCATGCACGCCAACCACCGCGAGGACATCACCGAGATCGGCGCGGGTGACATCGGCGCGATCGTCGGCGGTCGCGGCGCCGGCACCGGCGACACGCTCTGCGATCCCACGGCGCCCGTCATGCTCGACGCGATGCACGTGCCCGAGGCCGTGCTGGGCGTGACCATCGAGCCCGCCACCGAGGCCGATCTCGCGCGCCTGCGCGAGGCGCTCGATCGCCTCTCCCTCGAGGATCCGTCGTTCCGCGTCGGCGTCGACGCCGAGAGCGGCGCCACCACGATCGCCGGCATGGGCGAGCTGCACCTCGAGATCCTCGTCGATCGCCTCCGCCGCGAGTTCAAGGTCGACGCCAAGGTCGGCCGCCTCCAGGTCGCGTACCGCGAGACCATCACGCAGACCGCGCGCGCCGAGGGCCGTCACGTCCTCAGCGGCGCGACGCCCGCGCACATGGGCCACGTCGTCCTCGCCGTCGAGCCCGCCGCGCGCGGCGCCGGCTACCGCTTCGAGACCCAGGTCTCGAACGACGACGTCCCCGTCGAGTACCACCCCGCGGTCGCGGAGGGCGTCGCCGAGGCGGTAGGGAAGGGCGTGCTCGCCGGCTTCCCGATGATCGACCTCACCGTCGCGCTCGTCGGTGGCAGCCACCACGTCGTCGACTCCACGCCGCGCGGCTTCAAGCTCGCCGGCACCCGCGCCTTCCGCGACGCCGCCGCGTCGGCCGGGCCGACGGTGCTCGAGCCGCTCATGGAGCTCGAGGTCCGCGCGCCCGACGAGCACATCGGCGACGTGCTCGGCGATCTGCTCGCGCGCCGCGCGCGCGTCGCCGGCATGAACGCGCGCCCCGGCGTGCAGGTCGTGAACGCCGCCGTCCCGCTCGCCGAGATGGTCGGCTACGCCACGGCGCTGCGCTCGAGCTCGCGCGGCCGCGCCACGTACTCGATGCAGTTCAAGGAATACGGAGAGGTCCCGCGGGCCACGCGTGACCGCCTCGTGTCATCTCGTTCCGGTCGCGCCTGATCGATCCAGAGGAAAAGCCATGTCCAAAGAAAAGTTCGTCCGCAACAAGCCCCACGTGAACATCGGCACGATCGGTCACGTCGACCACGGCAAGACCACCTTGACCGCCGCGATCACGAAGGTGCAGGCGAGCAAGGGCTTCGCCAAGTTCACGGCGTTCGATCAGATCGACAAGGCGCCGGAA
>DATLEB010000123.1:0-12646 GCA_035525615.1 Kofleriaceae bacterium
CGGCGACCTCGACGCACACGTAGAGCTGCTCCGGCGCCAGCTCAAGCCCCGGCCGCTGGCGGATCGCAGCGGACGTCTCGACCGAGATGGCGCCACCGTCGGGCATCGCCTGCACAGCCGTGAGGAGGAGGTTGAGGAGCACTTGTTGCAGCCGATCGCCATGCCCCGACACGAGCGGCAGGCCTTCGGCGCGGACGAGCTTGGTCTTCACCTTTGCGGCGCCGAACTGCGCGCCCAGGAGCTCCATGGTCGTGAGCGTGAGCGCGTTCATGTTCACCTTGATCGGCGCGGTCGGTCCGACGCGCCGGCGCGCGAAGTTCAAGAGCCGCTCGATGATCTTGGTGATGCGCGCGGTCTGCTCGGCGATGATCTCGGCGTTCTTGTTCACCGCCTCGACGTCGCCGGCCTTCTTCTGGGTCGCGCGCGCCCGCCCGGCGATCACGTTGAGCGGCGTGCCGACCTCGTGGGCGATCTCGGCGGCGATCTGGCCGATCGTCGCGAGCTTCTCGGTGTGGGCGAGCCGCTGCTCGAGGCTCGACTTGGCGTCGTTGTGGCGCTGGGTCTCGGCCTGCGACTCGCGCAGCGAGAACGTCATGTCGTTGAAGCGCGCCGCGACCGCGCCGATCTCGTCGTCGCGCTCCGACAGGAGCACGTGCGAGAGGTCGCCCTTGGCCACGTCGTCGATGCCGCGCAACAACTTGGACATCGGCTGCGTCATCAGGTTGCGCGTCAGGAACCACACCGCGCCGGTCGCGACGCCACCGATGAGGAACACGAGCAAGACCGCGCGCCACATGTCGCTGCGCGCGCGCTCGTCGAGCTTCCCGGTCGGCCGCGACAGCTCGAGCATGCCGGTCACGATCAGCCCGCGTTCGGACGCGGCACGAAGCGGCACCGCATAGAAGAGCAGCCCGCCCTCGTGCTCGACCAGCGCGAGCTGCGGCGACTCGGCGAGGGCGCGCAAGCGGCGCATCTGCGCTGGCGTCAGCCCCAGCGGTGGCGCGGTGCCCGGCGGATCGGTCGGCACGATGACCACGCGCCACGGCGTGGTTCGCCCCAGCTCTCTCGCGAGGTTGCGGCTCAGGAGGGCGACGTCGACGTCGGGCATCTTCGAGCCCAGCTCCTCGAGCGTGGTGCGCATCGCCATCGCCGTCGCGCGCGCCTCGGCCTCGAGCGCCTCGCGGCGGGTGGCGTCGCGGCCGCGCACCTCGAAGAGCGCGTACACGGCGAGCGTCAGCGTCACCAGCAGCGCGGTGGCAAACGTGATGCGTGTGCCGATGCGCACACGCGAATACTAGCCCGGAAGGTACGCGGTCACCGTGTCTACTGGCGCGCCCGCGATCAGCGCGTGCCTGGCGCGCCGACGTCGCGACCGACCAGCATCGCGCCGATCTTCGACGACGCGCCCTGCCAGAAGCCGGTCTCCGCGTTGAACTCGCGCGGGTTGCGGAACGTGCCGAACACCAGGTCCCAGAGCGCGAGGTTGCCGTAGTTGTAGGCGTGGATCCCGCGGCCGTGGTGGACCGAGTGGCTCTCGGGGCGCTGGATGACGTAGCCGAGCCACACCGGCGTCTTCACGTTGAGGTGCTGCACCACCGCCATGAGGAACGACGCGAACCCCGCGATCATCGCGGCCTCGGCGCTCGCACCGACGAGGATCGCGGCGAGCGCGGCGCCGCCGACCTGGATGAACATGTCGAACGGGTGGAAATACGCGAAGCCGGCGATGTCCATGCGCTCGGCGCTGTGGTGCATCTGGTGCGTCCATCGCCACACCGTGTTGTTGCGGTGCAGGCCGCGGTGCACCCAGTACGCGACGAAGTCGCCGACCACGAGGCCGACCAGCGCGCCGCCCACGATGCCGAGCGAGGCGATCGACCACGGGATGTGCGGGCCGATGACCGTCGCGAGCACGAGCGGCAGGATCGCGTTCACGACACCGGTGAGCAGGAAGAAGATGGTGCCCTTGAGCAACCAGCCGCGGACCCTGGGGAGCTCGCGCGCCGGAAAGAGGCGCTCCACGACGAGCGCGAGGACGAAGAGGACGGGGATGGCCAGGTTGATGATCGCTTCCATGCCCTCCTGGCGTTACCAACCCCGGAACATGTGTTCCTTCGTGTAAGCGCGCGCAATCGCCGCGGAATCAGGGACGGTAGCAGCAGAACGACCCGGTCCGCACCGCGCGTTCCAGGTACGCGCCGAGCACGGCGTCCTGCTCGCCGATGCGGTCGATCGCGTCCTTCACGCGGCGCTGCACGTTGATGCGCGCCCGCTCCGCGGCCGAGCCGGTCTTGCGCGTCGCGCCGCCGAGGCCGGCCACGCGCGCGAGCTCCTTCATCAGCGCCTCGCGCTCCTTCACGTACCGCTCGTACGCGCGCTCGTCGCCCAGCGCCTCGGCGCGCTCGATCCGCTCGTCGAGCTCGTCCACGCGCGCCCTGTACGCGCGCTTCGCGTCCGCGTCGACGACCGGCGCGCCGCCCGCGTCGACCAGCGCGCCGCCGGGATCGTCGGCGGCGAGCGCGAGCACGTGGATCTCCTCGTCGGGCCGTTCGACGAGCCGCGCCAGCATGCGCACGCCGCGGCTGTCGCGCACGCGCACGGCCGCCGCGCCGCCGGTGACCGTCCACGACTCACCGTCGCGCGCCAGCGTCACGCGCCGCACGCTCGTCGTCGCCGGGGTCTGCGTCGCTCGCCCGCGCAGCGCTGCGGTCGCGCGCGCGACCAGGCCGGGCATCCCGATCTCCTGCGCCAGCGCCGCGGCGCGCTCGAGATACGGCTCGAATCCGGCGCCGAGCAGCCCGAGCTCGTACGCGATCTGCGCCACCCACGTGCGGTGCCCGCGCGCCTCGACGCTGGCGAGCGCCGCGCGGAACCCGCGTTCGGCGGCGGCGACGTCACCGAGCCGGTGGTCGAGCCGCGCCACGATGCGCAGCCGCGGCCCGTTGTACGCGATCGGGATGTGGCCACCGACGAGCTCGTCGTGCGGCCACGCCACCAGCGCCTCGCGGAGGCGGCGCACGCTCGCCTCGTCGCCCACCAGCGCCTCGGCCTCGCCGAGGAGCGTGTGGAACGTGCCGTCGCGCTCGAACGCGCGCTTCATCGACGTCCCGATCCGCGCCAGCTCCGCCGCCGTCGCCGCGCGATCCTCGAGCCGCGCGAACATCGACGCGCGCAACGTCGCCGCGACGAACGCCGCGCCCGGGATGCCCTCGAGCGACTCCTCGACGTGCGCCGCGCCCTCGCGCAGCTGATCGTCGAGGTGCAGGAGGCGCGCGCGCTCGGTGGTGTGCGCCGCCAGCGACAGCCGCAGCGCGGGATCGTCGACCATCGCCGCCATCTGCTGCACCTCCACCACGGCCCGCTCGGAGTCGACGACGCGTCCCTCGGAGATGGCGTGCATCGACGCCATGAGCAGCGGACGCCAGCGGAAGCGCGCGTGCCCGAGCTCGAGGGAGCGGCGCAGCATTTCGTCGACGTCGGCGGCGAACCCGGTGAAGTCGCCCTGCTCGGCGCGGTCCATCGAGCGCCGGCACAGCGCGCGCAGCTCGCGCGGCCGGTCGCCCGTCGCGCGCGCCATGGCGAGCAGCTCGCCGGCGACCTCGAGTCGTCGCTCCATGGTCGCGAAGTCGACCAGCGCCGAGCCCGCGATGTCGAGCACCTCGCACAGCACGGCCGGATCGCCGATGCGCCGCGCCCCCGCGATCGCCTCCTCGGCGCGCGCGACCGGTAGGGCCGGATCGGGTGCCGGTTGTTCGGCCGCCGCCAGCCGCGCCTCGAGCCGGCAGGCGAGGGCAGCGTGCCGGCCGTCGGCCGCGCGCGCGAGCGCCGCCAGCGCGTCGCGCACCCGCGCGATCAGCACGTCGTCGACGACGCCGGGCCGCAGCTCGCTGCCCATCGTGAGGGTCGCGCGCGCCTGCGCCGCTCCGTCGCCGCGCGCCGCCGCCTCGGCCACCAGCGCCAGGCACCGCCGCCGGCAGTCGCCGGTGCGCCCGTCCGCGGTGGCGAGCGCCGCCACCCGCAGGCGCTCGTCGAACGACGCCGCCGGCAGATGACCCGCGGCGCGCGCCGCGTCCAGCCGCTCGGCCAGCGCGAACGCGCGATCGTGCGCGCCGCGCTGCGAGCACAGGGTGATCGCCGCTTGCACCGCGGCCACCGGATCACCGTCGCCCGGCCGCGCGCCTAGCTCCAGCGCCGACAGCGTGTGGCGCGCCCGCTCGATCACCGCCTCGGGGCTGGTCGCGCCGACCAGGACCTCGGCCGCGCGCACGTGCACGGCCGCGCGCACCGACGCCGCGGTCGCATCCTCGATCGCGTCGCGCACGATCACGTGGCTGAACGCGAACTCGCCCGGCCGCCGCTCGACCACGATGCCCGCGCGCAGCGCCGGCGAGAGGTCGTCGATGACGCGCGCCGGCAGCCGTCCGAGCAGCGCCGCCAGCGACGCCGCGCTCACCTCGCGTCCGAGCAGCGCCGCCGCCTCCACGACCTCGCGCGCCGCGATCGGCAGCGCCTCGAGTCGCTCCTGCACGAGCTGGCGCAACGTCGCCGGCAGCGCGGCGCCGCTCGCATCGCGCGCCAGCGTGCGCGCGCACTCGACGACGAACAGCGGATTGCCGCCGGTGAGCTCCCACACCCGTCGCAAGAGCACCGGGTCGAGCGCGTGCCCTGCCGCCTTCATCGCGAGCTCGCCGGCCTCGGCCGCCGCCAGCGGCGCCAGCGCGATGCCTGCGCCGTCGCGCACCATGCGCACCAGCCGCTGCTCCGCCGCCGGGGTCAGCCGGGGATCGCGATCGCGCCGCGTCACCACCAGCAGCGCCGCCAGGTTGCGCACCGGCTGCGCCAGAAACGCGAGCAGGTCGAGGGTCAAGAGGTCCGCCGCATGCGCATCCTCGATGATCCACACCCGCGGCTGCGTCGCCGCCCCACGCGCGAGCGCGTCGAGCACGCCCTCCCACAGCGCGAACGGCCCCTCGTCGGCGCCGTGTCGGTCCGGATCGACCCCCAGCTCGCGTAGACACGCGCGCAGCGGGAAGTAGGGCGGGGCGTTCCCCAGCTCCCACGCGCGGCCCCAGCGTACCGCCGCGCCCGCCGCCTCGGCGCGCTCCGCGATCGCCGCCGCGAGCGCGCTCTTGCCGATGCCGGGCTCACCCTCGATGACCAGCACGCGGCCGCGCCCCGCCAGCGCGCGGTCGAGCGCCTCACCGGCCGCGTCGAGCACGGCCTGCCGGCCGATCATCGGGGCGGTGGTCACGCCCTACAATACGACGGACCGGCCACTTCGTTTCAGGCGCCGCCGTCGTCCGTCGCGTTCGGCTTGGCCGGGACGCCCGAGGACGGCACCTTGATCATGCCGCCCGGTGCCGCGAGCGGCGCCGGCTGGTTCGCGTCGACCCCGTTCTGCAGCACCTCGATCGCGGCGCGCAGCTTCTCGTATTGCGTGTCGCACTCGGTCTCGGTCGGTCCGGTGATGCCGGTCTTCATGCCATCGAAGCCGGTCTTGTACGTGTCGTAGTGCGCCTTCTCGTGGACCGCGACCGACTTCGCCCACGCGTTGAACTTGTCCTGGTCCGCCTTCGGCTGCGACGCGATCTGCTTCCACGTCGGCGACGAGGTCGTCACGTCGACCTCGATCGACATCTCCTTGGCCAGCTTCTTGGTGCCATCCGCCGATTCCCAGATGACGTAGTTGCAGCTCGCCGTGCCGCACTCGCAGAAGCCGGCGCACTTGTTGGTGTTCGCGCGCGCGCTCACCTGCTGGTAGAGCGCGTTGTAGTCGGCGGCGTCGAACTCCATCACGGCGCTCGTCTTCGGGTTGACCTTGACCTTCACGGTCACCTTCGTGGGGGCGCCGTCGCCCTGCGGCTGCGCGCCCTGGCCGTTGTCGCTCGCGCCGACAGGCTGCGGACCGTCGGGTGTGCGCGCGGCCGCCACGGGCGCCGCCGAGACCGTCGCCTTCTGCCCTGCGACCATCGCATCGGCGGCCGCGTCGGCCTCGCCCTCGATCGCATCGCCTGCGCTCGACACCTCGAGCTTCGTGTGCACGTGGGTGCCACCCGCAGCCTGCTGCGCGGT
This sequence comes from Kofleriaceae bacterium, assembly GCA_035525615.1. Taxonomy (GTDB): domain Bacteria; phylum Myxococcota_A; class Polyangia; order Haliangiales; family Haliangiaceae; genus UBA2376. The sequence continues at coordinate 6,073 of DATLEB010000123.1, forward strand.
GTGCGCGACCTCGTGCGCGAGGAGGTGCTTGCCGCCCTCCGAGTGCGGGTCGTAGTGCCCGGCTCCGAAGTAGATGTCCTGCCCGACCGCGAACGCCTTGGCCGAGATCGAGCGCGCGACGTCCGCCGACTCGCTGTCGGTGTGCACGCGCACGCCGCCGAGCCCCACGCCGAGCGACTCCTCGAACGAGCCGCGCAGCGCGTCGGGCAGCGCGTCGCCGCGACCGCTGGTGCGCTGGACGAGCCCCGACACGCCGCTCGTGTCGACGGCGCCGTCGCCCGTGGCCTTGCGCGCGACCGGCCCGGTGCCGGGTGCCGCCGGCTCGGCGGCCGGGTCGGCGGCTGGATCGGCGGCTGGATCGGCGGCCGGATCGTCCGTCGCGTTCTTCTTGGCGCCCGGCGTCGAGTCGATCTTCTCCACGCCGCCGGGGATATCGAGGGCCGCGGGCTGGTTCGCCTTGTTGTTGTCGAAGGTCACCTGGTCGGCCTCGACCTGCGTATCGACCTTCGTGAAGACCGCCTCGCACGCCGCTTCGTCGGCGCAGTTCTTCATGAGGGTCTTCAGCGTGTTGTACGCGTCGGTGTACTTCTTGGCGTGCGCGTCCTCGTGCACCTTCACCGACGCGGCCCAGGCGTCGAACTTCTGCTGGTGCTCCGGCTTGGCGTTCGCGCGCTGCTTCCAGGTGGGGACCGCGGTCTCGAGGGTGACCGTGAACGTCACCTTGTTCTTGTCGAGCTGCGAGTAGTCCTTGTCGACGCCGCACGTGCACTTGCCGGCGCACGCGTTCGACGCAGCGCGCGCCGACACCTGCTTGTAGAGGTCGAGGTAGCTCTCGGCGTCGAACTCCATCTTGCCGGTGACCGGCTTGAAGTTCACCGCGATGGTGAGCGGCGGGAGGTCGTTCTTGCCCTGCGCCTGCGCGTCCTGGCCGCCGGTCGCGGGACCGGCCGGCGTCGCGGCGTTGGGGTCGGGCGTGCGCGACGCGCCGATGCCGGCGGGTGACACCTGCGCCTTTGCGCCGGCGATCATCGCGTCGGCGGCCGCGTCGGCCTCGGCCTCGATCGCGTCTCCGGGGTTGCTCACCTCGAGCTTCGTGTGCAGGTGGGTGGCACCGCCCGAACGCTGCTGCGCGGTGTGTGCGACCTCGTGTGCGATCAGGTGCTTGCCATCCTTCGAGGTCGGGTCGTACTGCCCGTCGGCGAAGTAGATGTCCTGGCCGACCGTGAACGCCTTGGCAGCGATCGAGCGCGCCGCGCCTGCCGACTCGGCGTCGGTGTGGACGCGGACGTCAGCCAGCCGGACCCCGAGCGACTGCTCGAAGCTGCCGCGCAGCGAGTCGGGCAGGGCGTCGCCGGTGCCAGCCGTCCGCTCGACCACCCCGGCGACCTCGCTCGAGTCGAACCCGTCGCTGACGTCGCCGGTGGAACGGCGAGCGATCACGCGACCTTCCATGCGCATCGTGCGCGTGACCTTCCCCGGGGAGGGCCGTTTCGGCCGCGGCTGGTAGCCCTCTTCCTCTTCGTCGAGGTCGAACTCCCCGGTCGGCCTGAACCCACGCATGGTTCGTTAGAGTCTGACCCTATACGAATGTGACCCGGTACAGGAAAACCTCCTCGGGCCCGGCGGGATCGCGATCTAGTGCGTCGTCAGGGTCTCGTTGCGGTCGCTATCGCCATCGGATGACGTCGACACCGTGCCGTCGGTCCGCGCGCGCAACCGTCCGTTCCCCGGACCATTTCCGTTGCCGGCCGCCTCGGGAGCCGCTGGGGTACCCGACAGCGTCGGCGCGAGCTTCGCCATCCGCTTGGCGGCCTTCTCGGCCTTCTCGGCGGCCTTCTCGGCCTTCTCGGCGGCCTTCTCGAGCTTGGACGCGGCGTCGGACGCCACCGCCTTCGCGGCAGCTTCCTTCTTGTCGGTCGCCGCGGCCGCCTCGCGCTCCTCGCGCCGCTTCTCACGCATGCGGCGCAGGCCGCCGCTCATGATCTCGGCGATGAGCGAGTCGTACTCGATGCCGACCGCCTGCGCGATGAGCACCAGGTCCGAGTACCCGGGCGTCAGCCCCGGCAGCGGGTTCACCTCGAGCACGTAGATCCGGCCGTCCGCGGCCATTCTCAGGTCGACGCGCGCGACGTCGCGGCAGTCGAGCGCCCAGAACGTGGCGCGGGCGATCTTCTCCATCGCCTTCTGCTCCGACTCGGTCAGCTTGGCGGGGCACTGATAGTAGACGTGCTTCTCCCACTCCTGCTTGACCGCGTAGTCGTAGACCGGGCGCTCGTTGCCCTCGTCCTTGAAGCAGATCTCCATGGGCGCCAGCACGCGCGGACGCTTGTCGCCGAGGAGGCCGACCGTGAACTCGCGGCCCGCGATGTACTCCTCGACCAGGGCCGGCTGGCGGTAGCGCTCGACGCACGCCTTGACCGCGGCCCGCAGCTCCTCCTCCGTGTCGCACACGCTGGTGGAGCCCTCGATGCCCTTGCTCGAGCCCTCGGCGTTGGGCTTCACGATGAGCGGGAAGTCGAGGTCGGGGGAGATCCTCTCGCGCGACGACTCCATCACCTGGAACTTCGGCGTGAGGATGTCGTGCTGCATCAGCACCTTCTTGCAGAGCGCCTTGTCGAGGGCGATCGCAAGCGTGGCGCTGTCGGAGCCGGTGTACGGAACGCCGAGGAGCTCGCAGAGCGCGGGCACCTGGGCCTCGCGGTTACGGCCTTCGACGCCTTCAGCGATGTTGAAGATGAGGTCGACATCGGCTTCCGCGAGCACGCGCGGAAGGTCCGGCGTGGCTTCCAGGTGCACGACGATGTGCCCCTGGCGCGCCAGCGCGTTGGCGATGGAGATGATGGTCTCCGGCGGATCCCACTCGGCCTCGTCGTCGCCGTCGTGGTCGCGCTTCACGTTGTACGTGAAGCCGACGCGGATCGGCTGCGACCGGCCCGGGCGGCGTCCGACGCCGAGCTGGCTGGCGGTGGCCAGGCCCGACCGCAACGCCGTGGCGTTGAGGATGGCCGAGATGGTGGTCGAGTACCCCATGCCCAGCTGCGAGGTCGCCACGAAGATGGGCGCGCTCGGAGCCAGGGACGGGATCGCGTTGGCTTCCAGGAAGTAGATCCGGCCGTCCGGCGCGATGCGGAAGTCGATGCGCGCCACGTCCCGCAGGCCGATCGTGCGGATCACGTCGAGCGTGATCTGCCGCAGGCGGGCCGCGATGTCGCGCGGGATGCTGGCCGGGCACCGGAGCTGGACCTTGCCGGGCTCGAGGTTCTTGAGCCGGTAGTCCCAGACGTTGAACGGCCGGTCGGCCGTGGTCTCGACCAGGAGCTCGACCGGGGCGAGCAGGCCGTCATCGTGGCCGACGCCCTCGATGTACCCGACCATCACGTCGACGCCATCGACGTACTCCTCGATGAGGACGCCGTCGGGGTACGCGCGCAGCGCGCTCTTGAGCACGGCGGGCAGGTCGCGGGCCTCGCGGACCACGGAGCCGTCACGGCCGGAGCCGTTCGATCCGTTCCCGTTCGATCCGTTGCCGTTCGACCCGTTGTTGGAACCGCCGTTCCCGACGTAGATGCCCTTGCTGGAGCCCTCGTGGTTCGGCTTGACGATGACGGGGAAGGCGAGGCCGACGCCCCGCTCGACCACCGACTCGAAGTTGCGCGGGTTGACGAGGCAGGCGCGCGGGGTGTCGACCCCGGCCTTGGCCACCATCAACTTGGTGAGCCACTTGTCGAGGGTGAGCGCGTTGGCGTACGCGTCCGATCCCGTGTACGGGATCCCCAGCTCCTCGAAGAGCGCCGGATAGAGGGCCTCGCGCAGCTTGCCCTGCTGGCCCTCCGCCGTGTTGAAGATGACGTCGGGGTCGATGACCTCGAGCCGTTCGAGGAGAGTCGATGCGGGTCCTGAGACCTCGACCTTCTCCACCTCGTGGCCCGCTGCCTCGATGGCAGCGGCAATCGCGTTGACGGTATCGACGCTGTCGAACTCGGCTTCCTTTTCAGAATGCCGGACGTCAGTGAGCCGAAGATTGTGAGTGAACGCGACCTTCATCTGATGAACGTGCTCATGTTCTAGCAAAGCGGTGTGACACGTCTTTCGTCAAGACAAAACCAACGTGGATCTCGTGATACCAATGCGCAATGTCGGTCACCGAGATCTTCGACGTACGGACCACGACGCGCATCGAGACGATCGACATCACCTCGCTGGTGCGCTCGGCGATTCGCAAGAGCGGCGTGGACAGCGGTCTCGCCTGCGTGTTCTCACCGCACACCACCGCGGGGCTCACCATCCAGGAGAACAGCGACCCGAAGGTGAAGGCCGACCTCGTCGGTCACCTCTCGAAGGTCGTCCCGCACGACGGCGGGTACATCTCCGCGGAGGCGAACTCCGACGCTCACATCAAGAGCTCGATCATCGGCGCGTCGCTCACCCTCATCGTCGATGCGGGCAAGCCGATGCTCGGCACGTGGCAGGCGCTCTACTTCTGCGAGTTCGACGGGCCGCGCAGCCGCCGGGTGATGGTGAAGGTCATCGCGGGCTGACGCTGTGCGCGTACCCGTGCCCGTACCCGTACCCGTGCCCGTACCCGTGCCCGATCTCACGCATGCGTCGTCTGCGACGCTCGTGCGTCACTATTAGGTATGCGTTTCGCGCTCCTCCTCTCCGCGCTCCTCGCCGCCGCCGCCTGCGGTCCGAAGCCACGCCCTGTGGCGCCAGCGCCCACCGACGTCACGACGTCGCTCGATCCGGCGGACGATCTGAAGGGCGCCACGCCCGGATCGGGCACGGGCACGGGCACGGGCGGAGAAGACACGCGGCCTGGTACGGGCGCAGACACGCCGCACTACGACCTGGAAGAGATCCGTCTCACCGCCAGCGGGTCCGGCGACATCACCGCGACCGCGCCGTCCCAGCTGCTCGATCAGGCGAAGGCCGCGCTCGATGCCGGACATCCGCAGGAGGCGATCTCGCTCTACCGCCGGCTCGCGGTTGACTTCCCGACCTCGAAGCTCGCGCCCGCCGCGCTCTTCAATGTCGGTGTCGTGATCGAGAACCTCGGTGACATCCCCGGAGCGATCACCGCGTACCGCGAGGTGGTCGCCGCGTATCCGATCGGACGCGAGTCGCTCGATGCGCACCTGCGCGCCGCCGGGCTCGAGGCCGAGAAGCAGCAGTGGAAGGACGCGGAGCGCACCCTGCGCGAGATCGATGTGCGCAAGGACGTGAGCAACCTCGATCGCATCGAGGTGAAGGCGCGCCTCGGCTACGTGCTGCTCATGCAGGACCGCGCGACCGACGCGCGCATCGAGCTCGACGCCTCGGTCGCCGCGTGGCGCAAGGCGACCCGCGTGGACGATCGCTACTACATCGCGATGGCCTACTACTACCTGGGCGAGCTCGCGCACCGCGACTTCGACAAGGTGCTCCTGCGATCGGCCGACACGATGCTCAAGGCCGATCTCGTCCAGAAGGAAGAGCTCGCTGCGCAGGCCTACGATCGCTGGCGCCAGTCACTCGAGATGAAGGATCCCTACTGGGCGCTCGCCGCCGGCTACCGCATGTCGCACGTCTTCATGGAGCTGTGGACCATGGCGGTGCGCGCGCCGATGCCGGACGGGCTCGACCCGTCGGCCAAGAACATCTATGCGGTCGAGGTCCACGATCGGGTCCGCCGCCACCTGCACACCGCTCTCGACGGGCACACGATGAACGTGAAGCTGGCGGGAGCGTATGGAGTCGAGAACGCGTGGAGCGAAGCCTCCAAGGTGCGCGCTGCCGAGATCGCGGGTATCCTCGCGCGTGAGTCGAAGGGCGAAATCGTGGTGCCGGTGGTCGCGCCTCATTAATAGAGGGGCGATCGCGCCTGCCAGGGCGATCACACGCCATCTATTCGCACGCAATCCCGTTGACTTGGGTGATTCTCTCGCCTATACACTGGCGGCCGTCGCCGGACCAGCGCCAGTGGTGTCCGTTTCGATAACGATTCCGCTGGCGTAGCTCAACTGGTAGAGCACCTGACTTGTAATCAGGAGGTCGCGGGTTCGAGTCCCACCGCCAGCTCTTTCGCGAGAGGTCACAACAGAAGAGTTCGATGAAATCTGGAGGGGTTCCCGAGTGGCCAAAGGGAGCAGACTGTAAATCTGCCGGCTCCACGCCTTCGAAGGTTCGAATCCTTCCCCCTCCACCGCTAGGCGCGCGGGTGTAGCTCAGCGGTAGAGCTCCAGCCTTCCAAGCTGGATGTCGTGGGTTCGAATCCCATCGCCCGCTCCCAAGATCACCGCCGCCTAAAAAAAGAACGCCCTCGTAGCACAGTGGCAGTGCACTTCCTTGGTAAGGAAGGGGTCGCGAGTTCGATTCTCGCCGAGGGCTCGCTCAACAAAACGCCTCGTCACGTCTCAGGAGATCAGCGTCCATGTCGAAAGAAAAGTTCGTCCGTAACAAGCCCCACGTGAACATCGGCACGATCGGTCACGTCGACCACGGCAAGACCACCTTGACCGCCGCGATCACGAAGGTGCAGGCGAGCAAGGGCTTCGCCAAGTTCACGGCGTTCGATCAGATCGACAAGGCGCCGGAA
>DATLEB010000126.1:0-3789 GCA_035525615.1 Kofleriaceae bacterium
TGGCCGCGCGCCCGTCCACCGACGACGCCCTCGCCACCGCCTCGTCGCTGCGCGCCGACGCGATCATCGCCGGCCTCAACTAGCGGCACCGAAACAGAAACCGAAACCGAAACCGAAACCGAAACCGAAACCGAAACCGAAACCGACCCGGCACCGGGCCGAAGCCCGGCAGCGGTCCGGGACCTGGCGGCTAGGCAGCCTTGCGGATGATGCCGACGAGCACGCCGCCGAGCCGGTTGGCGACAGCGGCCGGCTCCGCGACGAGCGCGTCGCCGACCCAGCCCCAGGCGACCGCGACCTGGAGGTTGCGGCGCGCCTCGCGGCACTCGCCAAGCGCGATCCCGAGCACGCGCCGGCTGTCGCGACCGGCGCGACCGTGAGCCTCCGCGATGTTCAGCGCCGTGCCGCTCGCGGCGCGCTCCAGCTCGTCCGCCAGAGCGGCATGCCGCCCGCTGCGCAACGCGGCGACGACGGGCCGCAGCGCGTGGATGAGGTCGATCGAGAGCTTCTCCGAGAGAGTCATGTGGTTCTCCGTTGCTGGGGGGTCGTCCCGTAGCGGCCCGAGCGCAGGCACCGTGACGAGCGCTACCGCGGCCATTCCGGCCACCGGCGCTCGGCGCGGTGCGTGCGCGTAGGCCGCGAAGGGCGCCCCCAGCGACGGAGAACCACCGACTCGCTCGGAGGAGCCTCGATCACCTCATCCGACGCGCGCGCGGCCCGTCACTGCGCGACCTCGGGGGCGCGCGACGCTCGCGAGGTGCGCGCAGCCGCGGCTCGCACGGTCGCGCAGTCGCGGCGGCTCGCCTCGCGCGAGTGCGGCCGCGGCTGCAACTCGCACGCGGGCGGCTCGCGGCGTGCGAATGCCGCGTCTCCTGGTCGGTCGGTCGGGCTCGCCTTCGCGCGGCCAAGCGCGCACGAGCCGCGCCGAGCTCGGATGGCCGCGGTCCTGGAATAGCTCGTCACGGCCTCGTGCGCGCCGGCCGCGCTTCGGACGAGACCCCGACCGACCAACCAGGAGACAACGCCGTGTTCATCGCACTTGAAGTCGCCCTCCAGCTCGTCGCCGCGTTCCGCCCCATCATCGAGGCCGTCATGCCGCGCGACAAAGACCTCGCCGGCCAGATGCGGCGCGCCGTCACGAGCGCGCCGCTCAACACCGCCGAGGGCAACCGCCGCAACGGCGGCGACCGCATCCACGCCTTTCGCGTCGCCGCCGGCGAGGCGGAGGAGGCCGTCACCGCCGCGCGGGTCGCGCTGGCGCTCGGCTACATCGACGAGCCGATGCTCGCCCCCGCCGCGGCCATCGAGCACCGCTTGCAGGGCCTGCTCTGGGGCCTCAGGGGCCGGCGGCGATAGCGGCGGCGCGGACCGGGATCCGGATCCGGACCGGGATCGGGATCGGGATCCGGACCGGGATCGGGATCGGGATCCGAAACCGAAACCGAAACCGAAACCGAAACCGATTCCGACCCCGATTCCGGTTCCGACCCCGTCTACCAGCTCTGCGACGCGGCCTTCGCGTGCGTCGACTTCGTCATGCCCTTGCGGTTCGCGTTCCACGAGGCGTCGTCCTCGACCTCCGCCGCGTCGGCGGCGGCCTCGTCGGCGAAGTCGGCGAGCTTGGCGGAGCCGCGCTTCTTGCCTTCCTCGCGGAGGATGGCGGCGTTCTGCTCGAGCATCTTCTTGGCGGCGTCGCGCTTGCCGGCGTCGCGCAGCGCGATCGCTTCCTTCTGACGCTCGTTGGCGAGCGCCTCGCTGACGCCGACCATCACGCGCTGGTTGGCGCGCTTGTCGACGGTGGTCTTCGACTTGTCGAACGCGACGGCGACCGTCTCGGCGACCTTCGCCGTCTTCTTGGTCGACAGGTTACGGTACGCGACCGCGACGTCGCCGAGCTTGCGCGTCTTGCCGGCCGCGCCCTTGGGCACCGCGACCTCCACGATCACGTTCTTGGTCTGCTTGCCGTAGATCTGGTTGAGCTTGAGCTGCGCCTTGCGCCCGTTGATCGAGATCGGGCGATTCAAGCCGCGCACCGGCGTGATGCCGGGCGCCAGCTCGATCTCGATGATGACGTCGTTCGCCACCACCGACATCACGTCACCCAGCTCGTGGCCGAAGATCTCCTCGAGCTGGTCGGGCGTCTCCGCGAAGCCGTGGTTGCCATCCGACGACAGCGCGAGCTGCGTCATCAGGTCCTCGTTGTAGCCGAGGCCGAGCCCCACGGTCGTGACCGGGATGCCCATCTTGCCGGCCTCGATGCCGAGCTGCGCCAGCTCCGCCGGCGAGCTCGGGCCCACGTTGGCCTGCCCATCGGACAGCAGGATGAGGCGGTTCACGCTGGTCTTGATCAGGTGCTCCTTCAGCTGCCCGAGCCCGGTGTTCACGCCGGCGTAGAGCGCGGTCTGCCCGCGATCGCTGATCGCCATGATCGTGCGCCGGATCGTCTCCGGATCCTTCACCTTGCCGGCCGGCACGAGCACCTCGACATCCGAGTCGAACGTCACGACCGACAGCACGTCCTCCGGCCCGAGCCGATCGACGACCATGAGCGCCGCCATCTTCGCCTTCTCGAGGCGATCGCCGCGCATCGAGCCCGAGCGGTCGATGACGAGGGCCAGGTTCACCGGCGGCCGCGTGCCGGCGCCGTCGAAGCCGGTGATCGCGATCTCGATGTACGCGCGACCGTCCTGGTCCGCCATCATGATCGGCTCACCGACGTCGATGTCGACGACGAGCTCCTGCGGCGGCGGCGGCGGCGGCGGCGGCGCAGGCCGAGGCTTGGGCTGCGCGAAAGCACTACCGATACCGGCGAGCGCGAACGCGCACGCCGCCGAGATGACCTGGATCCTGGACATGGCTCTCCCCTGGGTGATGGAGGCTGCAAACGCACGTCCTCAGGCCGCGATCTATGCAACCGCGCGCATCTCGGCGTGTCTCTGAACCTTCCTCGCTCGCTATCGACCCTTGGTCAGCAACGCGGGCCGGCGGTACACTGCCGCCCATGCGCATCCCTGCCGAGCCACGCGTCATCATCCGCGCCTGCAAGGACTACGACGCCGAGACGCTTCGCAAGATCTACCGCGAGGGTCTCGAGGAGCTCGGGCTGCGGCCGTTCGGTCGCACGCTCGTGAAGCCGAACCTCGTCGCGGCCGGAGAGATGTTCCCGTACGCCTTCACGCGGCCCGAGTGCGGCGAGGGCATGCTGCGCGCGCTCCAGGATGTCGGCGGCGGCTCGATGACGGAGCTCGCGGCCGGCGAGCGCTGCGGCATCACGGTGCCAACGCGGCTGTCGTTCGAGCAGTCGGGCTGGGAGGCGATGGTCGCCAAGCTCAAGGGCGTGAAGCGCTACTACTTCGAGGAAGAGCCGCAGGTCGAGATCCCGCTCACGCATCCCAACCGCCTGCGCGACTACCTGTTCACGCCCGAGCCCGTCGCGCGCGCCGACTTCTTCGTGAACATGCCGAAGTTCAAGGCGCACCCGTGGACCACGGTGACGTTCTCGATGAAGAACTACATCGGGATCCAGGACGATCGTCATCGCCTCATCGATCACGATCACAAGCTCAACGAGAAGATCGCCGACCTGCAGTTCATCATCCAGCCGCAGTTCATCGCCATCGACGGCATCACCGCCGGCGAGGGCCGCATGTTGACGCCCACGCCCTTCCCGCTCGGCCTCATCATCATGGGCAACAGCCAGGTCGCGTTCGACGCGGTGTGCTCGTCGCTCATCGGGCTCGACCCGCGCACGGTCGAGCACATCCGGCTCGCCGAGGACTACGGCTTCGG
>DATLEB010000139.1:0-5240 GCA_035525615.1 Kofleriaceae bacterium
GCCCGGCGGCGCGGTGACGATTTCGGTCGCGGTCGCGGTTTCGGTTTCGGTTTCGGTTTCGGTTTCGGTTTCGGTTTCGGTTTCGGTTTCGGTTTCGGTTTCGGTTTCGGTTTCGGTTTCGGTTTCGGCTGCGGTTGCGGCTGCGGTTGCGGCTGCGGCTGCGGCTGCGGCTGCGGCTGCGGCTGCGGCTGCGGCTGCGGCTGCGGCTGCGGTTGCGGCTGCGTCGGCGACGCGGGTTTCCGTCGAAACGTCGAGGGCGAGCGAGCGAGCGACGGCCGCGACCGCGTCCTTCGCGATGGCGAGCGCTTCCGCGTCCTGATCGACGAGCAGGGCGCGCACGCGGACCTTGCGCGCGCCGCTCGCGATACGCGACGCGAGCCACGTGCACAGGCCGATCGTCATCGCGCCGCAGCCGGCGCCGAGATCGAGCACGCGCACCACGACATCGCCGTCGCCGGCGCCGTCACTGGCGACGGCGAGGGCGCCGTACAGGAAGCCCGGCGGCGCGGGTGCGACGCCGTCGGCGAGCTCGCGCAGCGGCAGGTGCACCTTGGCGGCGTCGGCGATCGTGAAGAACAGCGCGCGCGCCGCGAGGTCAGCTAGCGACGCCTTGGCGCCGCCAGGGTCCGCGAGCCTCTCGCGCTCGCTGGTGTAGCGGCGCGAGCGATCGACGACCGCGGCGGTCAGCGCCGCGCCGCCGCACAGCTCGGGCGGCAGGCGGCGGCGAGCCGCAGCGACCAGCGCGTCCTCGACGAGCGTCGGAACCTCGAACGGCGCGGTCACGGCGAGGCCGGCGCGAACGTGAGCGTCGCTTCTGCGTCCTCACCGGCCTTGATGACGACGTTGGCGACGGCGCGCTGCTCGGGGAATCCGGCGGCGGGCGGCAGCCACGCGACCAGCGTGTAGCTGCCCGGCGGGACATCGCGCAGACCGAGCGCGCCGACGTCGTCGGTGACACCGGCGTAGTGATGCGGCGGCACGAGCACCCACGCCGCGTCGTCGGCGGCGCCGTCCATCGCGACCTGGATCGCGCCGGGCTCCTGAAGCGCGACCGAGACGGTGTGACCGAGGACCGGCAGCTGCGTGCTCGCCAGCGTGACGGGCGCGAGCTTGATGTCGTCCTCGAGCCACGGCTTGCCGACGCGCACGACCGTGATGCTGTGCGCGACGTCTTGCGTCTGGATCTCGAGCGAGCCGCCGAGGCGCGCGAGGCTTGCGACCGGATCGATCGCGCAGTCGCGCATCGTCAGGCGCAGCGGCTTCGCGCCGGGTGCGGCCTTGCCCGCGGGGATACCGTCGAGGACGACCATCGCGCCGGCGACGCCGTGCAGCGTGCCGATGCGGGCGCGGGCGCGGCGCGGCGTGTGGCACGACGTGTAGCCCGGCGATGCGCGCACCGCGGCGGGCGCGGTCGGCCACAGCACCTTGACGGTGAGCGAGCCCTTGCCAGCCCCCGAGCTGCCGCCGTCGCCGTCGCCCTCATCCGTGACATCCGTCGCGACCGCTGCGTCGGTGATCGGTGCCGAGCCGGTGATCGCGCCCGCATCGCCCGCGTCGCGGCGCGGTGTCGAGCTGCCCTTGCCGGGGCACGCCGCGAGCAGCAAGGCGGCGATGCACCACGCTGCCTTCGACACGGTCAGCGCCATGACGACACCACGCGGGCGACGCGGCGCGCGTCGGCGATGCAGTCGTTGACGGCGACGCCGTGGTACGCGCTGCCGGCGAGCACCAGGCGCGCCGGGTGCGCGAGCTGCTCCCATCCGGCCACGCGATCGGCGTGCCCGACCGGATACTGCGCGATGCCGTGCTCCCAGCGCACGCTGCTGGTGTGCACGGGCTCGGCGCGGATGCCGAGCACCTGCGCGAGATCGGCGCCGGCCTGCGCGAACAGCGCGGGGTCGTCGAGCTCGGCCGCGCCCGGATCGCGCGCACCGCCGTAGATCATGCGCAGCATCACGTGATCGTCGGGCGCGCGCTCGGGCCACACCGTGCTCTCGAAGACGCAACCGAGCACGCGCGGTGACTCACCAGCCGCGACGAGGAATCCGAAACCGCCGAGATCGGCGCGCACCTCGCTCCGCCGAAAGCCGACGAACGCGACCGCGACCGGCGCGTACACGACGTCGTCGAGGCCGCGCGCCAGCTCCGGCAGCGCGCCCGCGACCAGCGTCGCCGCCGCCGAGCCGGGGAGCGCGAGCACGACCGCGTCGTACCGGTCGCCACGCGCCGGGTCGTCGCCGACGACGATCACGCCCCGCCCGTGCCCGTTGCCGCCGTCGGGGCGCACCTCGCGGACGGTCACGCCGCGGTGCACCCGATCGCCGAGCTTCGCCGCGAGCGCATCGATCATCGCCGACATGCCGCCGGCCGGCGCCGCGAGCATCGACTTCATGCGCGGCTCGCCACGCTTCTTGCGCGCGCGCGACTCCGAGATCATCCCGCGCACGAGACCGCCGTGCGCGTCGAGCGACGCCAGCTTGGGAAAGCCCGCCGCCAGGCTGAGCGCGCGCGCGTCCGCCGCGAACACGCCGGTCGCCATCGGCGCCACGAGCGCGTGCGCGGCCTCCGTCCCGAGCCGTCGCACCGCGAAGTCCCACAGCGACTCGTCGCCGGCGACGGCGACATCGCGCCCGCGCCGGAACGGCTCGCCGAGCACGCCGAGCTTGCCGCGCCAGCTGAGCAGCTCCGTCCGCACGAAGCCGGCCGGCCCCGCCGGCAGCGCGTGCAGCTTGCCGCGCAGATAGATCCACCGCGACTTCGCTTCCGGCGCCGCCTCGACGAGGGGCACGCCGAGCTCGTGGCACAGCGCCGCCGCGCCGTCGGCCGCGCCGGTCAGGAACCCATTGGCCGCGTGCTCGCGCCGGAAGCCGGACGCCGACGACGTGCCGATGACGCCACCCGGTCGCGCGCCCGCGTCGAGCACGCTGACCTCGTGGCCGTCCTGCATCAGGCGCAGCGCGGCGGTCAGCCCGCCGATGCCGCCGCCGACCACCGCGACCTTCACCGCGCGGACCCGGCGGGCGCGTGACTCCAGTGCCGCGCCTTCACGGTCTCCACCATCACGCGCACGTGCTCGGGGTTCGTCTCCGGCGTCACGCCGTGACCGAGGTTGAACACGTGCCCTGCCCCGCCGCCTTGTGCCAGCACGTCCTCGACGCGCCCGCGCAACACCTCGGGCTCGAGGAACAGCGCGCCGGGATCGAGGTTGCCCTGGAGCGCGACCTTGTCGCCGACGCGCGCGCGAACCGTCGCCAGATCGATGCGCCAGTCGACGCCGAGCATGTCGGCGCCCGACGTCGGATAGGTGTCGAGGTACGGCGCGCACCCGTTCACGAAGTAGATGATGGGCACGCGCGACGCCGCCACCGCGGGATGCGCGCGCAGCTTCGCGATCACGTGCTTGGCCCAGCGCAGCGGGTACTCCTCGAAGTCGCGCGGCGACAGGATGCCGGCCCAGCTGTCGAACAGCTGCACCGCCTGCGCGCCGGCCTCGACCTGCGCCGCCAGGTACGCGGCGACGGTGTCGGCCATCTTCTCGAGCAGCGCGTGTGCCGCGCGCGGATCGCCGAAGAGGAGCTTCTTGCTGTGGACGTAGTCCTTCGAGCCGCCACCCTCGACGGCGTACGTCAGCAGCGTGAACGGCGCGCCCGCGAACCCGATGAGCGGCACGCGCCCGCCTAGCCCGGTGCGGATCTGACGCACCGCCTCCATCACGTACGGGAGCTCGGCGACCGGGTCGGGCACGACCAGCTTGTCGATCGCGGCGCGGTCGCGCACCGGCGACGCGATCACCGGTCCCTTCTCGGGGAACGCGACGTCGAGCCCCATGGGCGGCAGCGTCACGAGGATGTCGGAGAACAGGATGGCCGCGTCGAAGCCGAACTGATCGATGGGCTGGAGCGTGACCTCGCACGCCAGCGCGGGCGTGCGGCACATCTCGAGGAACGACGACTTCGAGCGGACGGCGCGATACGAAGGCAAGTACCGGCCCGCCTGACGCATCATCCAGATCGGCGTGCGCTCGGTGCGCTCACCACGAGAGGCTCGGATGAAAAGCGGCTCGGCCGCCGGGCTGGTCGACATCGGGCACATTGTACGCGGCGTTCGCTCACGACGCGCGCCTCGGCGGTGCGGTAGTATCGAGGGACGCATGGCGATCGAGGTCCCGGAAACCGTCATCGTGGTCGCGTCGCGCGGCTGGAGCGGTGGCACGGCGCAACCCCTGCGCGAGCTCGTCGACCGGCTGGTCGCGGCCGGCACCGAGACCGCCGTGGTGGCCGACGCCGCCGAGGCGGCCAAGGCGCTCGTCGACGACGAGGGCGCGGTCGTCATCATCGACGTGGACGACGCGGCGCGCGGGCTCACGACGCCCGCCATCGCCGCCGCGCGCGTCAGCGAGATCGCGGCCGCGGTACCCGACGCCGCGCCGGTCGCGGTCGCGCAGCGTCCTGCGGTCGGCCTGGTCGTCGCGTGTATGCGCGCCGGGGCCGTGGACTTCGTCGACCTCGGCTCCGAGTCGTACGAGACCACCGCCGAGGCGCTGACGTACGCCGCCCGCAAGCGCGCCAAGTACGGCGCGCAGAAGCGCGCGCTCAAGCAGCTGCGCGCGATGGTCGAGGAGATGCTCAAGGACCTCGTCCGCACCGAGCGCCGCTCGATCGATCTCGAGAAGCAGCTGGCGCAGAAGAGCGCGCGCACCGCCGGGCTCGCCTCCGACGTCGACGCCGAGCGCGATCCGGTCATCATGGTCGTCGAGGACGACCGCGACATGGCCGACTTCCTCTGCGACCGGCTCGAGGACAAGGACATCACGACGTTCGCGTTCGTGACCGGCGAGGAAGCCGTGGCGCACGCCGACCTCATGTCGACCCGCGGCCAGGCGCTCGACCTGGTGCTCATCGACATCGGGCTCCCCGGCATCGACGGCCTCGAGGTCATCCGTCGCCTGCGCAAGGATCGCCCCGGCCTGGCCGCGTTCCTCATCACCGGCTACGCCGACCCCAACCTGACCGCGCGCGCCGCCGACCTCGGCGTGGTCGGCTTCGTGCTCAAGCCGTTCGATGACTCGGTGACGCTCATCGAACGCGTGCGCAGCGAGGCGCTGCTGGCGATGGGCCGCACGCGCGACCACGGCTACCTGCAGCGCATCAAGGCGCGGCACGACCGCGTGCTGACGCAGTACCGCCTGCTCCTCGCCGATCTCGAGAAGTAGCGCGCGTTCACGACGCGAGCCTGGCGCG
>DATLEB010000148.1:0-5854 GCA_035525615.1 Kofleriaceae bacterium
GTGCCGCCGCCCGTCGCGTCGATGCCGACCAATCGCGCGCCGACGCCGGCGGAGAGCTCGAGGCGGCGCGAGAGCTGCGGGACGGCGAGCCAGACGCCGAGGCGCGGGCGGACGGCGTCGAGGAGGACGAGGTTCTCGTCGGTGTAGTCGCCGGCGGGGCGCAGCGCGAGCTCCGAGAGCGGCGCGACGAGGTCGAGGACGGAGAGCTCGAGGCCGGCGTTGTCGGTGAAGGCGAGCATGGCCGTCGGCCACTCGACGGTGACGAGCGTGCGGCGCGTCTTGTCGCCGGGTGAGAGGGCGTGGGCCTCGTTGAACGACATGCGCATGCCGAGGCGAGGGAAGGCGTTGAGGCGCACGCGATGATCGACGCTCGGCACGCCGCGGGTCTCGGCGCTGCGGAGCAGATCTTTCGCGGCCGCGCGAAACGCGGACTTCGTGACGCCCATGGTGTCGCCGTCTGATGCGTCGAGCAGATACGCCGCCAGCGTCAGGAAGAAGCGCTGGTGCGGATCGCCGGTCTGATCGGCGGCGAGGCCGAAGCCGGCGCGCAGGGTCTCGGTCGCGAGCGTGCGGTGATCGGCCTGCACCACCAGCCGGAACATGTCGGAGAGGTCGCGCGCGCCCGTCGCGCCCATGCGCCCCACGATGCGCCCCGCCGAGCCGAGCTCCTGCGTGCTCTCGGCGACGGTGTCGCGCGCCAGCTCGAGCAGCTCGCCGATGTCGAGGTTGGCCAGGTCCTTGTTGTCCTCGGACCAGAGGTACCAGCGCTCGCGCAGCCGCTTGATGAGGCGGGTCATGCGGACGCCCGCGCGCAGCAGCTGCGGCGTCTCCGCGCGCCCGGTGTCGGGGATGAAGAGCACCGCGCGCAGCGACACCGGCAGCGCGTTCTTGATGTCGTCGATCGAACCCTGCGCGCGCTTCCAGCGCCGCATCCAGATCGCCATCTCCTTGGGCTTCTCGCCGCGCAGCTTGCCCGATGCGTCGACCTTGGCGTCGAGCCGCACGTCGAGCCATTCGACCCGCACCAGCGCGCCCGGGCCGAGCCGCGGCGAGTCGTTGCACGGCCACTTCGCCGCCATCTCCGGGCTGCGTCGCGCCTCCTTGCAGTGCGCCACGAACGTCGCGTCGGCCAGCGCACCGTAGAGCGCGTTGTCGCCGAAGTCGGCATCGCCAATCGGGCCGACGATTCGCTCGAGGGCCCAGAACGGCAGCGTGGTGCCGATGTGACCGCTACCCTCGTCGATCAGCACACGCATACCGAGCGCCTTGTGCAGATCCTTGTGCGACACCGCGAAGCACGCCCAGCCCGGCATCTTCTCGGGGTCCTCGAAGAACTCGCGCAGCTTGGCGCGGTCGCCGCACAGCGCGTCGAGCGACACGTCGGCGAGCTGCCCGGCCAGCGCCGGATCGTCGAAGGTGTCGATCAGCGACTGCGGAACGTTCTTCGGCGACTCCAGCCACTCGACCAGCACCTCGCGCAGGATGCCGGCCGCCGGATCGTCGACGTCGCCGAGCATCATGTTGGCGATCGCGTCGATCACGTGGCGCCGGGTGTGCGTGCGCCCCTCGAGCGCCGACAGCGCCGCGAAGCCCAGGTCGCACGCCACGCGCCGATCGCGCAGCGGCGTGTCGCGCCGGCACTCCACGTCGAGCAGCGAGCGGTGCTGCGCGATCGCGTCCTGCATCCGCTTGCACGCCGGGTCGTCGCCCGGCGCCTTGCCCTTCACGACGCAGTGGAAGAAGCGCGTCGCGCTCCCCGCGAGATCGGTGACCTCGCCCTCCGCCGACAGGTGGAAGTAGACGAAGTCGGCGACCACGACGTCGACGTCCTGCTTCAGCACGCGCGGCAGGCTGCCCCAGTACGGCGACGCCAGGCGCTCGAGCGTGTCGTCGAAGTAGAAGGCGACGACCGGCGTCTCGCGCCGGATGGTCGCCACCACGCCGTCGGCGATCTCGGCCTGGATCAGCTCCTCGATCACGTCGCGCATGTCGTCGTAGAGCGACGACGCGAGATCGGCGCGCGCCGGCCGCGCCGACGCGGCGAGCGCCGCCCAGGTGAAGAGGACGAGCAACAGACGTCGCATGGGCACCTCAGTGGATCGGGGTGTCGATCCGGTGGTCCTTGGTCTCGCGGATGAACAGCCCGCCGATGACGACGGTCAGCACGCACACCGCGATGGGATAGATGAGGCCGGTGTAGCGTGCGTTCTCGCCGAAGTTGTCCTTGGCCCACGCCGACGTCGTCACCGCCGTCGCGATGAGCGGCAGGAACCCGCCGAACCAGCCGTTGCCGAGGTGGTACGGCAAGGACATCGACGTGTAGCGGATCGACGTCGGGAACAGCTCGACCAGGAACGCCGCGATCGGCCCGTACACCATGCACACGTAGATCATCTGCACCCACAGCAGCGCGACGATCCCGGCGGCGTCGGCGAATGGCAGCGACGCGATCTTCGTGGCGCCCGTGGGCGGCTTGCCGGCGAGCGCCGTGATCGCCATGTAGATCGGCACGTACGTGAGCGCCGCCAGCACGCACCCGGTCAGCATGATGCGCTTGCGGCCGACGGTGTCCGACATCCGTCCGAACACGATGAAGAACGGCGTGCCCAGCGCCAGCGCGATCGCGATGAGCGTGTAGGCCAGCTGCCAGTCGAACGCGAGCGACTTCTGCAGGAACGTGAGCGCGTAGAACTGTCCCGTGTACCAGACCACGCCCTGCCCCGCCGTCGCGCCGAACAGCGCCAGCAGCACGAACTTCAGGTTGCGCGGGTTGCCGAAGCTCTCCTTCAGCGGATTCTTCGAGAGCTTCCCTTCCTGCTTGAGGCGCGCGAACAGCGGCGACTCGCTCATCTTCATGCGCACGTAGAGCGACACCGCGAGCAGGACGAACGAGCACAGGAACGGGATGCGCCAGCCCCACTCGGTGAACGCGGCGGTGCCGAGCCCGTAGCGACACGCGCCGATCACGAGGAGCGCGAGGAAGAGGCCGAGCGTCGCCGTGGTCTGGATGAAGCTGGTGTAGAAGCCGCGCCGGTGATCGGGGACGTGCTCGGCGACGTACGTGGCCGCGCCGCCGTACTCGCCGCCGAGCGCGAGCCCCTGGATGAGGCGGAGCGCGACGAGCAACGCCGGCGCGGCGAGCCCCGCATCGGCGTACGTCGGCAGGAAGCCGATGAGCGCCGTCGACAGGCCCATCGTCACGATGGTGACGAGGAAGGTGTACTTGCGGCCGACCAGATCGCCGATGCGCCCGAAGACGAGCGCGCCGAGCGGACGCACGCCGAACCCGGCGCCGAACGTCGCGAGGCTCGCGAGCAGCGCGGTGTCTTCATCCGCCGACGGAAAGAAGATCTTGTCGAAGAAGAGCGCGAGCGCGCCGAAGAGATAGAAGTCGTACCACTCGAACAGCGTGCCCGCGCTCGACGCGATGATGACCCGGCGAATCGTCCTCGGATCCTCGCCCTGGCCCTCGCTCATCGGGCGTGCAGCGTATCAGCTGGTGTGCGTAGCGAACGCGCGACAAGTGCTCCAGATCGGTGGCATTTCGGGTCGGTCGATTCCGCGCGCCCGAAGTGGCAAGCCCGCGCGGGGCTGCGTTACCGTCCGGCGCGACGCGCGTAGGCAATGGGCCCCGCGCAATCAATCGATAGCGAAGGAGACCCTGATGCGCACTCTCAAGATCGTCGTTCTCGCCCTCGGCCTTGCCTCGTTCGCCACGGCCTGTGGCAAGAAGAAGGACACCTCGACCCCCGCCACCGAGCCGGCCGCCGATGGCGCCAGCGGCAGCGGTGACACCGCCAACCCGTGTGGTGGCGGCGAGGGCGACACGGCCCCGAACCCGTGCAACCCGTGCGGTGGCGCGGCTGATCCGTGCGGCGGCGGCGAGTGATCTGACACTCGCTTCGTCGGTACGAAGCAGCACGAAGGCGGGCCCGAGGGTCCGCCTTTCGTGTTTTCGGGCGGTTGATGGTCGTCCGGTGCCGTCCGGCCGCCGGACTGAACGTCCGTTATGTTTGACAGGTCATCCGCTATCCTGGTAGACACGTATCCGTTATGACGGATGCCGCCACCCCGACGAGCGAAGCGAGTCGTTTCAATGCCACGGCCCTCCGAAGGAGGGCCCTATGACCGCGGTCGAGACGTTCCAGCCCTCCCGCCTCGGGTACGCCCGTCAGGCCGATGTCGATCTCTTCGTCTCGAAGCTCGAGGCGTTCGAGCAAGGCGAGCTGTCGCCCGACGACTGGCGATCGTTCCGTCTCCTCAATGGCGTGTACGGCCAGCGGCAGGACGGCGTGAACATGATCCGCGCCAAGCTGCCGGGCGGCATCGTCACGCCGGTGCAGCTCGAGGCGCTCGCGGAGGTCGCCGAGAAGTTCGGCCACGGCAAGGGTCACATCACGACGCGGCAGAACGTGCAGTACCACTTCGTGCCGTCGGCGGACGTGAACGCCGCGCTGCAGATCCTCGCGGACTCCGGCATCACGACCAAGGAAGCGTGCGGCCACTCGGTGCGCAACTGGACGTGCTGCCCGTTCGCCGGCGTCGCCAAGGACGAGCCATTCGATCCGACGCCGTACGTCGAGGCGCTGGCGCGCTACCTCTTGCGCGGACCGTACTCGTCGACGTTGCCGCGCAAGCTCAAGCCGTCGCTCGGCGGCTGCTGCGGCACCGACTGCTCGCAGGCGTTCATCAACGACCTCGGCTTCCTCGCGCGCAAGCGCGGTGACGAGATCGGGTTCGCCGTGCTCGCCGGCGGCGGGCTCTCGACGTTGCGGCGCAGCGCGCTCGTCGTCGAGGAGTTCGTGCCGGCGGACGAGGTGCTGGAGGCGGCCGACGCCGTCGTCCGCGTGTTCCACCGCATCGGCAATCGCAACAACAAGGCGAAGGCGCGCCTCAAGTGGGCGATCGACAAGATCGGCCCCGAGGCGTTCGTCGCCGACTACAAGGCCGAGCGCCTGAAGATCAAGGCGGAGGGCGGCGTGAAGCTCGAGCTGCCGCCGCAGCCGGAGCCGCCGCGCCGCCGCAGCGCGCTGGCGCAGGTGAGCGAGAAGCCCGAGGGCTACGACGTGTGGGCCGCCGACAGCGTGCGCCCGCAGAAGCAGGCCGGCTTCTCGGCGGTGGTGATCCGCCTCATCCTCGGCGACATCAGCGTGGCGCAGCTGCGCGCGCTCATCCCGATCGTGCAGCAGTTCGGCGAGGGCGAGCTCCGCACCACCAACGAGCAGAACCTGGTGCTGCGCTACGTTCCCGACGCGCGCCTGCCCGCGCTCTACAACGAGCTCGCGGCGATCGGGCTCGCGCTCGGCGGCGCCAACTCGCTGTCGGACGTCGTGAGCTGCCCGGGCGCGTCGAGCTGCAAGCTCGCGGTGACCGCGTCGCGCGGCCTCGGCGCGCAGCTGACCGAGCTCCTCGATCGCCGCCAGGATCTGGTGGCGGCGGCGAAGGGCCTCGACGTGAAGGTGTCCGGCTGCCCGCACGGGTGCGGCCAGCACTACATCGCCGGCATCGGCTTCCAGGGCGGCATGCGCAAGCTCGCCGGCAAGGCGGCGCCGCAGTACCTCGTGTACGTCGGGGGCGGCATCAGCGCGGACAAGGCCGACTTCGGTCGCCTCATCGGCAAGGTGCCGGCGCGGCGTGCGGCCGCGACGGTCGAGCGCCTGCTCGACTTCTACGTCGCCGAGGGCGGCACCAGCCGTGACTTCTGGCAGAAGGTCCCCGCCGACAAGCTGAAGGCGACCATCCAGGACCTGACCGAGCTCAAGGACGCCGACGCCACCGACGAGGACTTCGTCGACCTGGGCGAGACCCGCGCCTTCGAGGTCGTGACGATGGACGGCGAGTGCGCGGCCTGAGG
>DATLEB010000149.1:0-53739 GCA_035525615.1 Kofleriaceae bacterium
GTGTCGCTGCTCTCGCAGATCGAGCGCGCCGAGTCGAGCGCCAGCGTGTCGTCGCTGTTCAAGGTCGCGACCGCGCTCGATGTAAAGCTGACCGAGCTGTTCGGCCAATTCTAGGGCGGTGCTCGACTCGGAGGCGCCGGCTGCGGAGCCCGCGCATCGTCGCCGGTCCCCCGGCCACCCACCGTGCTCGACTCGGAGGCGCCGGCTGCGGAGCCCGCTAGCTTCGTCGCTCGCCGCGGGAGGACCCCGGGCGCAGAACGAAACGGATCGCCCGCTCCCGTAAACGCGGTTCGGGCGCGAGATGAAACTGAAAGTGCTTTTCAAACTCCACCGGCTCGTGATATCCGGTGGCAATGAGTCGTCGCCCTCGCCTTCTGTGTGCTGTCGCCGCCCTCGCGTCGATCGCAGCGTGCGGAGGTGGAGGTGGTGGAGGTGGCGAGCCCGATGCGCCGGACGTCGTCGCGTTCGATCGCCGCGCGATGCTCGCGCACCTCGCCGACAACCTGTGGATCCCGACGTACGACCGCGCGGCGACCGACGCGGCGGCGATGAAGACGGCGATCGACGCGCACTGCGCCGCGCTCGACGGTGGCACCGACGATCCCGCGGCCGCGCGCGCGGCATGGGTCGACGCGATGGACGCGTGGGAGTACGCCGAGGCGATCGGCGTCGGGCCCGCGGAGTCCAACCTCGAGGCGATCCGCAACCGGATCTACGGCTGGCCGCTGTTCGCGCCCTGCTCGGTCGATCAGGACGTGCTGGTGCGCTGGCAGACGCCGGCGTCGTACGACGTCACGACGCGCCTCGACAACGCGCGCTCGCTCGCCGCGATCGAGTACCTGCTCTTCAACACGAGCGCGACCTCGAACTGCCCCATCACGCCCGTGGGCTGGGACGCGCTCGGCGCCGACCGACCCAGGGCGCGCTGCGCCCTCGCCGCCGCGATCGCCGCCGACGTCGCCGCGACCACCGACGCGCTCGCCGCGGCGTGGCGCCCCGGCGGCGGCAACTTCCGCGACCAGCTCGCGCTCGCCGGCACCAGCGGCTCGTCGATCGAGACCGAGCGCGAGGCCGTGAACATGGTCTCCGACGGCCTCTTCTACGTCGACAAGATGGTCAAGGACATGAAGCTGGGCGAGTCGGCGGGCATCGTCATGAACTCGTGCGGCACCGTCGAGGAGCCGTGCGTGCGCGAGGTCGAGCACCGCTTCGCCGACCACGCGACGCCGGCGATCCGCGTCAACCTTCGCGCGCTGCGCGCCGGGTTCACGGGGACGACGGCGACCGTCGATGGGCCGGGCTTCGACGACTACCTCACCGCCGTCGGCGCCGGCGAGGTCGCGACGCGGATGATCGTCGACCTCGACGAGGCCATCGCCGCGGCCGACGCCCTGCCCGACAGCTTCCTCGGCGCGCTCACGGGCAGCCGGCCCGCGGTGGTGGCGGTTCACTCCGCGACCAAGGATCTCACCGACGATCTCAAGAGCCAGTTCCTGACCGTGCTCGGCCTCGACATCCCCGATGACGTCGCCGGAGACAACGACTGATGCTGTCGCCGGTCACCGACGACGCGCGGCTCGCATCGTCCCCGAGCGCGGGCCTCGGCCGGCGCATCGGCGCGCGCGCCGGGCAGCCGGTCGACATCGCGTCGCTGGCCGCGCTCCGCATCATCTTCGGCCTGGTGATGTTCGGCGGCATCGTCCGCTTCCTGTTCACCGGCTGGATCGAGGCGATGTACGGCCAGCCTCGGTTCTTCTTCCACTACCCCGGCTTCGACTGGGTCGAGGCGTGGTCGGTGACCGGCATGTACGTGCACTACGGCGTGCTCGCCGGGCTCGCGCTCGCGATCGCCGCGGGCGCGTGGCACCGCGTGGTGACGCCGCTCTTCGTCGTCGGCTTCGCGTACACGCAGCTGATCGACGTCACCAACTACCTCAACCACCACTACCTCGTCGTCGTGCTCGGTGGCCTGCTCGCCGTCCTCCCCGCGCATCGGGCATGGTCGATCGACGCGTGGAGGGATCCGTCGCTGCGCGCGTCGACGGTGCCGGCGTGGGTGGTGTGGCTGCTGCGCTTCCAGATCGGGGTGGTCTACGTCTTCGCCGGGCTCGCGAAGATGCAGTCGGACTGGCTCGTGCACGCGCAGCCGCTGAACGTGTGGATGTCGGCGCGCAGTGACACGCCCGTGATCGGGCCGTGGCTCGACGAGCGCTGGCTGGCGTACGCGATGAGCTGGGGCGGCTTCCTGTTCGACACCACGATCGTCGTGTGGCTGTCGTGGCGGCGCACGCGGCTGCCGGCGTTCGTGGCGCTCGCCGGGTTCCACGCCGCGACCGGCTACTTCTTCAACATCGGGATGTTCCCGCTCATCATGACGACCTCGGCGCTCGTCTTCTTCGCGCCGAGCTGGCCGCGCCGCTTCGTCCGTGGGTTCGCTCGCGGTGCCGATCGCGAGACGGCGCCGACGGCGTACGTGGGCGGCGGGCGCGTGCTGCGCGCGCTCCTCGTGGCGCACGTCATCGTGCAGATCGCGCTGCCGCTGCGTCACCACCTCTATCCCGGCGCGGTGGCGTGGAACGAGGACGGGATGCGCTTCGCGTGGCAGGTGATGGTGCGCGAGAAACACGGCAGCATCACGTTCGTCGTCCGGTTCCCGGACGGCCGCCGCCTCGAGGTGCCGCCGCACCGCTACCTCACCGCGCGGCAGGAGCGCGAGATGGCGGGCCAGCCCGACCTGATCCTCCAGCTCGCGCGTCACATCGAGCGCGAGCTGCGCGCCGCCGGGCACGGCGACGTCGCGGTCCACGCCGACACGCGCGTCTCGCTGAACGGCCGCGCGCCCGCGCCGCTACTCGATCCCGACGTGGATCTCACGCGGGTCACCGACCTCGGGCCGCGCGACTGGGTGCGACCGGCGCCGTCGAGCGACCCCATTCATCTGAGGGCGCGCCGATGATGCGCTCGGCCACCACGCTCGTGGCGGTGCTCGCCACGCTCGCCGCCGCCGTGCCCGCGGCGTACGGGGACAACACGCCCAAGCCGCCGGTGCCGGCCGTGAATCCCGCCGCCGCGCCTGCGCTGACCGACGAGGAGATGTTCGCGCTCGCCGCCGAGGCCGAGACCATCGAGATCGTCGACACCGCGCCACCGGGCGCGCAGAGCACCGTCGACGAGAAGACGCTCGAGCGGGCCGAGCACGACGACATCCACAAGGTCCTGTCGAGTGTCGCGGGCGTGTACCTTCGCGACGAGGACGGTTACGGGCTGCGCCCCAACATCGGCATGCGCGGCGCCGCCGCCGAGCGCAGCGCCAAGGTCGCGCTCATGGAGGACGGTATCCTGATCGCGCCCGCTCCGTACTCGGCGCCGGCGGCGTACTACTTCCCGCTGGTCACGCGCATGAGCAGGGTCGACGTGGTCAAGGGCCCGTCGGCGATCCAGTTCGGCCCCAACACGGTCGGCGGCGCGGTGAACATGATCTCGGCGCCGCTGCCCGAGGGCCGTGAGGGCTACATCGACGCGGCGCTGGGCAGCGACACCTACGGCAAGCTGCACGGCCGCGCCGGCGAGAGCGGCAAGGACTGGAGCGTGCTCGCGGAGTACGTGAAGCTGCGCACCGACGGCTTCAAGGAGCTCGACGGCGGCGGCGACACCGGGTTCGACAAGGACGACGCGTCGCTGCACGCGCGCGTCGGCGACTTCCAGCTGCGCGGCGGCTACGCGCGCGAGCGGTCGAACGAGACGTACACCGGCCTGACCGACGACGACTTCGCGCTCGCGCCGCAGCGTCGCTACCGCGGCACCGCCCTCGACCAGATGAACTGGGACCACGTCCGGCTGCGCGCCGACCACCGCTACGAGCTGGCCGCGAACCGCCGCGTGCTCACGACCGCGTACCGTCACTGGTTCCACCGCGCGTGGGGCAAGGTCGACGCGTTCGTCGGCGAGCGCGATCTGAACGGCGTGCTCGCCGCGCCCGAGGCCGGCAGCAACGCGATCTACTACGCCATCCTCACCGGCGCCGCGGACTCGCAGAGCCCCGAGGAAGAGCTCATCCGCGGCACCAACGATCGCCGCTTCGTCTCGCAGGGCGTGCAGTCGAGCTTCCAGGCCGAGGAGCGCTGGGGCGGGACGGCGCACGAGCTCGACGCCGGCGTCCGCCTCCACTTCGACCGCGCCGACCGCCGGCGCTTCGAGGACGCGTACCGCATGACGAGCGGCGCGCTGGTCCGCTCCGAGCGCGCGCGCGCCCACGTGCTGGATTCGCGCGCCGAGACCATCGCGCTCGCGCTGCACGCGCAGGATCGCGTGCGCTGGAAGCGCCTCGAGGCGGTGGCCGGCATGCGCGTCGAGCTGCTCGAGACCCGCTTCGCCGACTACCTCTCCGACGAGGGCGCCAGCGCGTCGGCATCGGAGGCCGTGGTCATCCCGGGCGGCGGCCTCGTCTATCACGTCACCGGTGACCTCTCGGTCCTCGCCGGCGTGCACCGCGGCTTCGTGCCGGCGGCGCCGGCCATGACCACCGACGCGCGCCCCGAGCTGTCGGTGAACTACGAGACCGGCGCGCGCTGGCGCTCCGACATCCTCGCCGCCGACGTGGTCGGGTTCTTCAGCGACTACTCGAACCTGAAGGGCACGTGCACGTTCTCGACCGGCTGCACCGCGATGCAGGAAGGCGATCAGTTCGACGGCGGGCGCGTGCACGTGTGGGGCGTCGAGGCGCAGGCCGCCGCGGAGGTGCCGCTGCCTGGCTCGCTGCGCGCGCCGCTGTCGGTGGCGTACACGTGGACCGACTCGCGCTTTCGCACCGCGTTCGAGTCGGACTTCGGCGCGTGGGGCGACATCGAGGTCGGCGACAAGCTGCCGTACCTGCCGAAGCATCAGGTCGCGGTCGGCGCCGCCGTGGCCGCGCCGCGCTGGGAGCTCGGCGGCAGCGCGCGCTGGCACGGCGCGGTGCGCGACCTCGCCGGTCAGGGCCCCATCGCCGACGGCGAGGGCGCCGACGCGCTCTTCACGATCGATCTCACGCTCCACGTCACGCTCGCGCGCTACGCGGAGCTCTACGCCACGTGTGACAACCTGCTCGACGAGCAGGTCATCGTCGCGCGCCGGCCGTACGGCGCGCGGCCCAACTCGCCGCGCCTCGTCACGGCTGGCTACAAGGCGCGCTTCTAGCCCCGGTTCCATGCGGCGCGCGAGCGCCGTCGTCTGCCTCCCCATTGAAAACGATACTCAGTTTCAGGAGACCTCTTTCATGCGCAAACTCTCCGGCTCCCTGCTCGGCATCTCGCTGGCGCTCACCGCCGCGTGCGGTGACAACGGCCACACCCACGGCGACGACGACGTCGACGCCGCGCCCGAGGCCGATGCGGCGCCCGACGTCGACGCACCTCCGGCCACCGATGCCGGCACCGACGCCCCCACGTTCACGGCGCCGACGCCGGTCCCGGTCGTGCTCTCGCCGGCAGGCCCCGATCAGCTGCAGTCCGTGACCGCCGGCCCGAACGGCACGTTCTACGCCGCCGGCTTCGCGGCGCAGACGCTCGCCGGGGCCAAGCTCGTCACCGTCGTGAAGCTCACGTCGGCGGGCGCGCTCGACACCACGTGGGCCGGCGGCGACGGAATCGCCACCACCACGCTCGACTTTCGCGGGGGCAATGGCGAGGTCGGCATCGCGGTCCAGCCCAGCGGCAAGATCGTCGTGTCGGCCACGATCGCGAATGACACGAACGCCCTCGATCGCGACGTCGGGATCACGCGCCTCGAGACCAACGGCGACCTCGACACCAGCTTCGGCGTCGGTGGCCTGCGCCGCCTCGACCTGAGCACGGCGCTCGATACCAGCGGCACGCTGTCGGCGTTCGACGCGGCCCGCGGGATCGCCGTCGGCGCGGGCGGCGTCATCTACGTGTACGCGCTCCAGCGCGCGCAGCCGCGCAACGACCTCGACCTCACCGCGATCAAGCTCGACGCCGA
Organism: Kofleriaceae bacterium; assembly: GCA_035525615.1. Taxonomy (GTDB): domain Bacteria; phylum Myxococcota_A; class Polyangia; order Haliangiales; family Haliangiaceae; genus UBA2376. The sequence goes on from DATLEB010000149.1 coordinate 5,977, forward strand.
CGGCCTCCAGGACATGACGTGGGGCGGCGGCGACGGCGAGTTCACGCAGGACGTCCAGAACGTCAGCGAGACCGCGCGCGGCATCAACGTCTTCACCGACGGCACGATCCTCCTCAGCGGCTACGCCAATTCGCCCGGCCTCGGCAGCGTGCAGCCGCTGCTCGTGAAGCTCACGAGCGCCGGCGTGCTCGACACGACCTTCAACAGCACGGGCATCTTCCACGACGTCGTGCTGCCGGTGCAGACCGAGGTCTACAACGTCGCCGTGCACGGCACGCACTTCGTCACCGCCGGTTACGGCCGCGCGACCGGCACGCAGAACGACTGGGTCTCGCTGCGCTTCAACGCGAGCACGGGCGCGCGGGACACGACGTGGGGCGGCGTCGCCAATGGGGCGGTCCTGATCGACGCATCAGGCGCCATGGTCGGCGACAACTGCCGCAACGCGATCGCGCTGCCCGGCGGCCGCACCATGCTGCTCGGCTCGACGGGTTCGGGCTCGCCGGCGCAGGACGCCGCGTTCGCCGTCCTGTCGTCGACGGGCACGCTCGACGCATCGTTCGGCGCGCGCGTCCACACCTACGCGCTCGGCGCCAACGGCAACGACCAGTTCTGGGGCGGCGCCGTCTCCGGCAGTAACGCGATCATGGTCGGCTACAAGGGCGGCGGCACCACGCCCAGCGACACGGTGAACGACGACACCTGGGTCGCCGTGCTTCCGATGCCGTGAGACGGGTGGAAGTCGCGGCGGAAGAAAGCGCGGAGGTCGGGGCCCACGAGCGCGACGAGGCCCTTGTCGCCCAGGAGGAAGCGGGCGGCGCTGCGCCAGGTGGCGCCATCGAAGAGCTTGCGGTCGCGACGCAGCATGTAGGCGCAGCGGTAGCCGGTGCGCGCGGCGATGATGACGAGCACCCACGCCATGATGGCGCGCCGCAGGTGCGGTCCGCCGCCGACGCGCGTGAAGAGCTCGAAGGCGGCGCCCTTGTGCCCGATCTCCTCGGCGGAGTGCCACTCCCAGAAGGCCTTCATCTCGGGGTGCGCGTCGGCGAGGAGGTCGTGGGCAAGGACGGCCTGGCCGACCGTCGCGGCGACGTGCTCGGCGGCGACGGTGACGGCAAGGGGGACGCGGACGTCGGCGAGCGCGCGCAGGCGATCGATCGTCCGCTTCTGACTGCGATCCCAGCCGTCGATGTCGTAGCCCTGCGTGCGGAGCCGTTCGTTATACCGGCGGTGCTCGCGGGTGTGTACGCCCTCCTGATGAGCGAACGAGGCCACGAGCGCGTCGATCTCGGGATCGACGAGCTCGGCGGCGGCGCGGCGCAGCGATTCGACGAAGAGGCGCTCGCCGATGGGCAGCATCGACGAGAACGCATCGAAGCAGCGGGTGCGCCACGGGTCGCCGCCGAACCAGTAGTGCGGCACGGTCTCGAACTTGAACGAGCGCACGCGCTGGTGGACGCCGACGCGATCGCTCACGAGCGCGCGATTCGCGGGAAGAAGCGGCCGGTGCGCGCGCGATACGCGCCGTACTCGCCGCCGAGCGGCGACGCGAGCAGCTTGCGCTCCTCGTTGCGCACGGTCCAGTCGAGGCTGAGGAACGCCAGCGGCACGGCGGCCATCGTGATGATGTCGCGCGTGACGAGCGCAGCGCCGATGTCGAGCAGGATGAACGACACGTAGAACGGGTGGCGCACGAACCGGTACGGACCGAACGTGACGATCTGCCGGGGCGCGTTCTCGTCGCCTTCCTGGTGCCAGAGCGCGAGCGGCACGCGGTTGGTCGCCATGGTCGCGACCATCATCGCGATCGCGCCGACGATGAAGAACATGCCGGCGATGTCGAGCGACGTCGCGGCGACGCCCCCGCTGGTGAGCAGGCGGGGCGTGACGCCGGCCCACGCCAGCACGACGCCGGTGAGCGCGGTGCCGAACGGCGAGCCGGTGATCCACCAGCGCAGATTCATCTTGCCGTCGGAGCGGAAGAAGACCTTGGGCAGCGCGAACATGAGGACGAAGCCGGTGACGGCGAGCGTGGCGAGGGCGGGGTTCATGGCGTGAGCTCCTTGGGGTCGTTCTTGCGGGCGGCGACGGCGCGCTTGGCGCGCACCTGATCGGCGGTGGGGACCTTCACGTCGGTGACGAGACCGAGGCGCGCGAGCGCGGCGATCACCCAGTAGCAAGGGTCGATCTGCCACCACGAGAGCTGGTTCGACGCGGTCGACGGGAAGGCGTGGTGGTTGTTGTGCCAGGAGCCACCCATGGTCGGGATGGCCATCCAGCCGATGTTGGTGCTCAGGTCGCCGGTGCGGAACGGGCGCGTGCCGATCAGGTGATTGAGCGAGTTGATGCACCACGTGCCGTGCTGGCCGATGAAGAGGCGGAGGATGCCGCCGGTGAGGAAGCCCTCGACGGCGCCGCGCATGGACCACGTCGCCAGGCCGCCGACGACCGCGGGGAGCACGAGCCCGAGGACGACCCACGTGGTGTAGCGGCGGCTGGTCTTGATGACCACCGGATCGCGGAGCAGGCCCGGCGTGTAGTGGCTGGGGCTGGGATACGGATACGACCACTTCCAGAGGAGGTGTGCGTGCCAGAACGCGCGCCACTTCGACTCGGCGCGGCCGTGCGGCGAGTGCGTGTCCTCGGGCGTGTCCGAGTGCTGGTGATGGTGGCGGTGGTTCGACGCCCACGACACGACCGGGCCCTGCGCGCCCATGGAGCCGAGGATCACGAGCGCCGCCTTCACGGGCGCGCTCGCGACGAACGCGGCGTGCGAGAAGAGGCGATGGTAGCCGACCTCGATCCCGACGAGGTTGAGGACCCACATCGCGACGAACAGCGAGACGCCGACCGAGGTGAGGCCGACGTACCAGAGCAGCGGGACGGCGGCGACGGCGCCGATCGCGGGCAGGATGTCGAAGAGGACGAAGTGCCGGCGCTGCGCCGCGACGATCGATTCATCGCGCAGGATGCGGCGACGGCGCGAGAGCGGTGACGCGACGTCCGTGGCGTCGGCCCTGCCGGTGGCACTGACGACGGCGCTCATGGCGCCGTCACCACACGCGTGCCGCTCGGCACGCCCTGCACTTCCACCCATTCGCCGTCGGAGATGCCGAGCTTCACGGCCCGCAGGTCGGCGAAGAGGTTCCAGCCCGGAACCTCGACCTTGGCCTGGCCGCCCTCGACCTTCACGGCGCCGCGCGGGACGCGGGCCTCGACCTGCCGGGCCGGGAGCTCGATCCGGGCCTCGACGCGCAGGCCGATGGGCAGGAGCGCGGCGCCGTCGTCATTCCAGCGCACCCACGAGCTGCGGACCTGCGAGTCGGCGCGGAGGCGCGCGTCGGTGGCGCCGATGGTGCGGCGGCCGAGCTGCGGCGACATGCGGAACGTCGTGCCGTGGCCGAGCTCGCGCTTGCCACCCGGCGACGTGATCGTGACGCTCATGCCGGGACCGACGCGCAGGGCGTCGAGCTCCTCGATCTCGATGCGCAGCTCGGTCGCGACCGGATCGGCGACCTCGAACAGGATGCCGCCGGGCGCGGCGGTGTCGCCGACGTCGACATGGCGCGAGAGGACGATGCCGGCGACCGGCGAGACCACGACGGCGCGATCGAGGCGCGCCTGAGCGGCCTCGTACGCGGCCTGGGCGGCGGCGACCTGCGCGCGTGCGGCGTCGATCTGCTCGACGCGGCCGTGGAGCGTGCCGTTGCGCTCGGCCTCGGCGCGCAGGACGCGCGCACGCGCGACCTCGGCGCCGCGGCGTGATTCGTCGGCGACGGCCTCGGCGACGGCGCCGTTGCCGGCGAGCTCGGTGTCGCGGGAGGCGCGCGTCTCCTCGAGGGCGGCGGCGGCCTTGGCGGCGACGAGCTCGGCCTCGGCGGCCTTGCGCTCTTCCTTGCGGCCACCGGCGAGCGCGAGCCGGAGCTCGGCGGCGGCGACGTTGCGCTCGGCGTCGGCGCGCGCGATGGCGGCGTCGAGCTCGTCGGTGTCGATGCGCGCGAGGAGCTGGCCGGCGAGGACGGTGTCGCCTTCGTGCACCGGCACCTCGACGACGCGGCCGTCGATGAGCGCACGGACCTCGGCGGTGCCGGCGATCGCGGCGACCTGGCCCTGCGCGATGATGATCTCCGAGATCGGTCCGGGCGCGACGGCAACGGCCTCGGCGCGTCCGTGCGCGACCATGACGGCAGCCGCGGCGCCGGCGGCGATGGCCACGCTGGCAGAGACGGCGATGACGAGCTTCTTTTTCATGATTTCTGCCTCTCAGGCCCTCGTGACGAACTGATCGGAGACGACGCGGCCGTCTTCCATCGCGACGATGCGATCGGCGAAGCGCTCGAGACGGTGGTCGTGGGTGACGATGAGCGCCGAGGTGCGCGGCGTGATGTACGAGCGGACGAGCTCCATCACCTGCAGCGCGGTCGTGCCGTCGAGCGCGGACGTGATCTCGTCACCGATGATGAGCGATGGGTTGCCCGCGAGCGCACGCGCGACGGCGACGCGCTGGCGCTGACCGCCGGACATCTCGCCGGGACGGTGATCGAGGCGGTGATGGAGGCCGACGCGCTCGAGGGCGGCGCGGGCGCGGCCGAGCGCCTCGGTGCGCGGCATCCCGCGCAGGCGCAAGATCTCGGCGACGTTCTGGAGCGCGGTGAGCGCCGGGAACAGGTTGTCGGTCTGGAAGACGAAGCCGACGTGCTCGCGGCGCACGCGCGCGACCTCGCCCTCGCTCATCGCCGTGATGCGGTGGCCGCACACGTCGACCGTGCCGCTGCGCGGGCGCAGGAGGCCGGCCATGATCGAGACCAGCGTGGTCTTGCCCGAGCCCGACGGACCCGTGAGGAGCGTGAGCTCACCGGGCCGCAACACGAGCTCGACGTCGTGGAGCACCGGCGTGGCCAGCGCGCCGTCGCCGAACGTCATGTGCACGTTGGCCGCGTGGATGAGCGAGCACGCCGGCATCATTTGAACACCTTCGCCGCCTCGAGCCTCACGACCTTCCGCACGCTGGCGAGGCTGGCCAACGCACACATCCCGACGATCGTACCGAGGCCACCGCCGATCACCGTGGCGTCGAGGACGACGGTGAGCCCGACGGTCTGGACCAGCCGGGCGAGGCCGAAGGCCCAGACCAGGCCGACGAGGCCGCCGCTCACGGCGAGCAGCCCGGCCTGCCACAGGACGAAGGCGGCGAGCTCGCGGCCGCTCGCGCCCATGGCCTTGAGCGTGGCGAGCTCGCGGCTGCGGCTCTCGGTCAGGCTGTAGAGCGTCTGGCCGACGACGACGAGGCCGACGATGAGGCCGAGGAGCGCGGCGAACGCGAGCGTGGCGCCCGCGCCCGAGCCGATGACCCAGTAGTGCGACGTCATCTTCTCGAACTGGCGGCGATCGCGCACGACGAGGTCGGGATGGCGTTCGATCGCGGCGCGCACATCGGGCGCGCAGCGCGTGTCGGCGAGATCGACGGCCCAGAACGTGGCCTGACCCTCGACGAGACCGAGGATCCGGCGCGCCTCGCGCGGCTCGGCGAAGAGGTACGGGACGACGGTGAAGGAGCGGATGCCCTTGGTGACGGCGCCGATGTAGACCGGACCGTCCTGGAGCTCGACCTGCTGTCCGATCGCCGGACGCGGGATCTCGAGGCGATCGAGGTCGGCTTCGTCGACCGCGATGCGCTTGGGCGCGCGCAGATCGGCGGGCAGGCCCTCGGCGAGCGCCCAGGGCAGCGCACGTCCTGGCGCGGGCTCGGCCGCGATGAGCTGCACGTTGTCGATGCCGCCCGACGGCTTGCGGATCGACGCCCACGAGAAGATGACGGGGCGCGCGCGCTCCACACACGGCACGGCGCGGATCTGCTCGCCCACGCCGGGCGAGAGCGGGTCGGCGAAGTCGACCAGCTGCGTGCCGCGCGCCATGACCCACAGGTCGCCGCCCGCGCGGCTGATGACCGCCGTGGACGCCTGCTGGAATCCGAAGAAGAGGCCCATCTGCACCAGCACGAGGTTCGCGGCGAACGCGACGCCCGACAGCGCGGCCAACAGCTTGCCACGCTCGAAGAACAGCGATGAGAGTGCAATACGGATCATCTGGGCTCGACGAATCTTCATAACGGGGATTGCTGGCTTTGTCAACGCGTTGCGTTATCGCTGTAACATAATGAATTTACATAATTGTTTCCACGGGAGTGAACCGATGTTGCCGACGTGGTTCCGCTTACGAACATGGCAGATCCGCCGCGACAGGTGGCTACTCGAGTCGCCATCGACACAGTCATCTACTCGTAATAATTGGATTTCGCAACGATTGACGATCTGGCATTCAGTCCAACAGGCCTGTACTAACGCATCGCAGCAATTTTCGCCTTGCATGGAATTTTTCCAGGTGTATTGATACTCGCTCACGCCGAATCGAGCAGTTGCAGACCGTCCGACCACCCCGCGGGTACGCCCGCCTCGCTGCCGACTGCCAACGACGCCATTCAAACTGCCACCATGACTGCCACCGATACTATCGATCTCCTGACGCTCCTCGACAGCCGCTTCGTCCGGTTTTCCCGTCGAGCGGCGCTTCGCCGCGAGCAGGAGCCGCGCGCGATCGAGCTCTCGTATGCAGACGTGCGCGAGCGCGTGTCGGCGCGGGCCCGCGTACTGGAGTCGATGGGAGTCGGCAACGGCGCGCGCGTGGCGCTGCTCTGCGAGAACCGACCGGCGTGGGTCATCTCGTTCCTCGCCGCGCTGCATGCCGGCGCGGTCGTGGTCCCGCTCGATACCAAGCTCGGCACCGGCGAGATCGTGGCGCTCCTCCGGCACGCGAAGCCGCACCTCATCCTCGCCTCACACGCCCACGGCGCGCGCGCGCACGACGTGTCGGCGCGCCTCGCCCACGCGGTGCCCGTGGTCTCGATCGAGAGCGACGACAGCCACGACGGCGGAGACATCAGCGAGGTGATGTCGCGCATGGGCGCGGGCCCGTGCGTGTCACTCACGCGCGATCCCGACGAGCCTGCGCTCGTCATCTACACCTCGGGCACCACGGGCGAGCCCAAGGGCGTCACCACGACGTTCGGCAACCTGCTCCACCAGGTGAACGCGGTCGCCGCGAAGGCCGGCTCGCTCGATCCCGAGCGTTTCCTCTCGGTGCTGCCGCTCTGCCACCTCTACGAGCTCATCTGCGGCCTGCTGGTGCCGCTCACCCGCGGCTCGACGATCAGCTATCCGTCCACCGAGACGCTGCTCCCCGCCGAGCTCACGCGCATCATGCGGCAGCGCAAGGTCACGACGCTGGTCGGCGTGCCCCTGCTCTTTCGCGCGCTGGCGCGCGGCATCGCCGTCGAGCTGCGCCGCGCCTCGCGCCTCGCACGCATGTACGTCGCCTTCGCCGCGGCCCTCTCGACGGTGCTGCCCTTCGCATGGATGCGGCGCCTCCTCCACCGCCCCATCCTCGCCAAGATGGGCGGTCACCTGGTCAACCTGTACGCCGGTGGCGCGCCGCTCGACGACGAGGTGGCGCGCACGTTCCTCCAGATGGGCGTGCCCATCATGCAGGGCTACGGTCTGTCGGAGACCAGCCCGGTCATCTCGACCAACGCGGGCGACGCGTTCCGGCTCGGCTCGGTCGGCCGTCCGCTCCCCGGCGTCGAGGTGAAGATCGAGCGCGGCGAGATCTGGGTGCGTGGCGCCAACGTGATGAAGGGCTACCTCGATCGCCCCGACCTCACCGCGCAGGTGATCGACAACGACGGCTGGCTCCACACCGGTGATCTCGGGCGCATCGACGCGGACGGCTTCCTCTACGTCACCGGCCGCGCCAAGGACCTCATCGTCCTCGGCGGCGGCAAGAAGGTGTATCCCGACGAGGTCGAGGCGGTGCTCGCCGCGAGCCCGCGCTTCGCCGAGGTCTGCGTGCTCGGCGTGCGCGCGCGCCAGGGCCACGACGAGGTCTGCGCCGTGGTCGTCCCCATCGCCGACGGCGGTGACGACAGCGTCGACGCGGAGACCGAGATCGCACGGATGCTCTCCGACGTCGCGTCGTTCAAGCGTCCCACGCGCGTCGTCGTGCGCAGCGAGCCGATCCCGCGCACCACCACGCGCAAGGCCAAGCGCGCCGCGCTGGCCGCGTGGATCACCGAGCTGGAGAAAGCCGCATGAGCGCTCCCGACGTTTTCGTCCACGACTTCGCGCTGGCGCTCGGTACGAACGAGCACACCCTCGAGGAGTCGGTCGCGGCCGGCCGCACGCACAGCGCCACGTCGGCGCTCTTCGATGCCGGCTTCCGCCGTCACCGCACCTGCCTGGACGGCGAGAGCGCGTACGACCTGGCGCGCCGCGCGGTCACGCCGATCGCGCCGGCCGCCGAGGGCGCGGGTGCCATCATCTACGCGACCTGCCTGCCGCTCAACGGCAACATCGGCGACGAGGCCCGCTTCCGCGAGACGCGCGACGTGAAGCACGTGATGGACTTCCCGGTCAGTCACCTGCAGGCCGACTTCCACCTCGATGGCGCCGCCGCGATCGGCCTCGGACAGCAGGCGTGCACCAGCATGCTCGGCAGCATGCGCATCGCGAAGGCGCTCCTCCGCGACGAGCCGGAGCTGAGCCGCATCCTGTGCGTGTCGTCGGACCGCTTCCCCGCGGGCGCCGAGTACGAGCAGGCGTACAACCTCATCTCCGACGGCGCCGCTGCATGCGTGGTGTCGCTCCAGCCGCGCGGCTACCGCATCGTGGCGTGCCACCAGCTCACCAACGGCGCCCTGGCGCAGGCGAGCGACGACGAGACCGTGGGCACGTACTTCTCGTACACGGCGCGGCTCCTGCGCGAGACGCTGGCCAAGGCCAAGCTCACCGCGAAGCAGATCGACTGGGTCGTGCCGCAGAACACGCACTCCAAGGCGTGGACGATCCTGGCGCGCCTCCTCGGCCTCTCCGAGGAGCGCATCTACTTCAAGACCATCAGCGAGATCGGGCACGTCATCAGCGCCGACAACGTGGCGAACCTGATGAAGCTCGAGCGCGAGGTCGCGATCCCGTCGGGCGCGCGCCTGCTCCTGCCGATGGCGGGCTTCGGCCTCAACTGGCAGGCCGTGATCCTGGAGAAGGTGTCGTGAGCGCCAGCGAGCCGGCGAACAAGGCAATGGGCGTGAGCGCCCTCGGGACCATCGCGCACAAGCTCACCGACGCCTCGGTGCACGCCGCCGCCGAGTACGAACCGCTGGTGTGGCCCGAGCGCATCCCCGGCGACACGTGGTGCATGAGCCCCGAGCTCGTGTCGCTCTACGGCCAGCCGGCATGGGAGGCGCTGGACGAGGCCGCGCGCCGCCGCCTCGCCTTCTTCGAGTGCGTGAACTTCTTCACGCTCAACATCCACGGCGAGCGCGCGCTCATGGAGGGCATCGCCCGCCGGCTCTACGCCAGGGACCTCGCCGACCACGCGCACTACCTCCACCACTTCCTCGCCGAGGAGAACCAGCACATGACGTGGTTCGGCGGGTTCTGCCATCGCTACGCCGGCAAGATCTATCCCGACCGCAAGCTGGTGCTGCCGCGCGAGCACGCGCCCGGCGAGGAGGACGTCCTCTTCTTCGCGCGCGTCATGATCTTCGAGCTGCTCGTCGACACCTTCAATCGCCGCATGGCGAAGGACGACCGCCTCCACCCGCTGGTGCGCGAGATCAACCGCCGCCACCACGAGGACGAGAGCCGCCACCTCGCGTTCGGCCGGCTGCTCGTCGAGGATCTGTGGCGCCGTCACTCGCCGAAGTGGAATGACGCCGTCCGCGCCGCGGTGCCGGCCTACCTGGCCGCGTACCTCACCGCGACGTGGAAGGAGTACTACAACCCCGACGTCTACAAGGACGCCGGGCTCCCCGAGCCGATCAAGCTGGCGCGCGAGGCGTTCGCGAGCCCGATCGCGAAGGCGCGCCGCGCCGAGATCGAGACCAGGTGTGTGCGCGTCCTGCGCGACCTGGGTCTCTGGCCGGCGACATCCCATGGCCAGGAGCACGCAGCATGAGCATCACCGGCACTGCCAAGGACCGCCTGCGGGCGTGGGTCGTCACGAACGGCCGCACCATCGAGGGCGTCGAGCTCACGGACGAGACGCCGCTGCTCGAGAAGCGCATCCTGTCGTCGCTCCAGATCGCGGATCTGCTGCTGTTCCTCGAGGAGCTGCGCGGCGAGCCGGTCGAGCTCGAAGGGCTGACCGGCGCCTCCTTCCGGGACCTCGGCTCGATGAGCCGCGCGTTCCTCCCGGAGGCCGCATGAGCGCGATCGCACAGCTCGAGCGCGAGCCCGAGCTGCTCGAGCATCCCGACCTGCGCTGGCGCGGCGATCAGGCCGCCCTCTCGGGCGGGCTGCTCGCGCTGTACCGGCGGCTCGACGCGATCTTCACGCGCCTGGGCGTGCTCGAGGACGCGCCCGAGGTGATGTACCCGACGCTCATCGGCGCGGAGCACCTCGCCAAGCTCGACTACTTTCGCTCGTTCCCCCACCTGTGCACGTTCGCGTGCAACCTCGACCGCGACGCCGACAACCTGAAGGCGTTCGCGAACGGGCCGGGCATCGACGCGACCACCGGCGGCGTCGCGCTGACCGCGCTGTCGCCGGTCACGCACGTGCTGACGCCCGCGGCCTGCTACCACATCTACGTCGACAAGGCGGGCGAGACGCTCCCCGGGTTCACGACGGTGACGACGCGCGCCGCGTGCTTCCGCCGCGAGCAGTACTACGCGCCACTCGAGCGCCAGTGGAGCTTCGGGATGCGTGAGGTCGTCGGCCTCGGCACGGCCGACGAGGTGAAGGCGTTCCTCGAGCGCGGCCGGGCGCGCGTCGAGAAGCTCATCGCCGCGTGGGGCCTGTCGATCGCGTGGACCCCGGCGACCGACCCGTTCTTCGACGCGTCGAAGAACCCCAAGTACCTGGCGCAGAAGCTCGACCCCGTGAAGACCGAGATGGTCCACGCCGGCCGGCTCGCCATCGGCTCGATCAACTTCCACCGCAATTTCTTCGGGGAGATGTTCGGCATCTCACGCGCCGGCGAGCCCGCGTTCTCGGGCTGCATCGCGTTCGGTCTCGAGCGCTGGGTGCGCGCCATCCTGGACGTGCACGGCCTCGACGCGGGCGGCTGGCCCGCGCTCGAGCTCGCCGCCGCGGAGATCTTCCGTGAATGATCCCAAGACGGTGCTCGTCACCGGCGGCGGTGGCTACCTCGGCCAGCGCCTCGCGAAGCGTCTCCTCGAGCAGAGCGACGCCGGCGTGGTCCTGTTCGTCCACGGCGATCCGGCCGCGCCGCCGGAGGCACCGGCGGTGCTCGCCGGCTTCGCTGGGCCGAACGGTCGGCTGCGCATGGTCGCCGGGGAGCTCGCCGACGACGCCGCGTTCGCCGGCATCGACGACGCGATCGCCGCGTCGCTCACGCACATCGTGCACGGCGCCGCGGTCACGCGCTTCAACGTCGAGGCCGACCTGGCCGACCGCGTGAACGTGGGCGGCACGCGCCGCATCCTCGCGCTGGCGCAGCGCTGCCCGCGCCTCCAGCACTTCACGTTGGTCTCGACGGTGTACGCCGCCGGGCTGGTCGAGGGCGAGGTGGCCGAGGCCGCGCTGCCCCGCGCCACGAAGTTCGCCAACCACTACGAGCGCTCGAAGTGGGAAGCCGAGCAACTCCTCGCCGAGCTGCCGCCGGCGTGCCCGACCACGATCGCGCGCGTGGCCACCGTCATCGCCGACGACGCCGGCGGCGCGGTCACGCAGAAGAACGCGGTCCACAACACGCTCAAGCTCCTCTTCCACGGCCTCCTCTCGCTGCTGCCCGGCGAGGCCGCGACGCCGGTGTACTTCGTCACCGGCGAGCTGGTGGTCGAGGCGCTGGCCGCGCTGGTGCTCGGCGCCGAGCGCCCCGCCATCGTGCACGTCAGCCACGGGCTCGACGAGTCGGCCACGCTCGGCGAGCTCGTCGACGTCGCGTACGAGGTCTTCGAGAAGGACGCCGGCTTCCGCAACCGCCGGCTGCTCAAACCGCTGCTCGTCGACGCCGAGTCGTTCGAGCTCCTGGTGTCGGGCATCGACGGGTTCGGCGGCGATGCCGTGCGCCAGGCCCTCATCAGCGTGGCGCCGTTCGCGCGCCAGCTGTTCTCGACCAAGCAGGTGCGCATCGATGCGCTCCGCGCGCTCGTGCCCGCGTACAAGGCGCCGCTACCGGCCGATCTCGTGCGCGCCAGCGTCACCCATCTGGTCGACACGCGCTGGGGACGCGCGCGCGCATGAACACGGCCCTCATCGAGGAGACGATCGCGGCGGCGCTGGGCGCTCCCGTGCGCGTCGCGATCGAGCACGCCAGCGACGCCGGCGCGTACGATCCCGTCGACGATCATCTGCTGGGCCGGCGCGCGCTGGCTCGCGCGCTCACAGCCGCCGGCCGCCGCGCCGACGAGGTCACGACGTGGCCCTGCGCGTTCGCGTCGGTGAGCCACAGCCGAGGCACCGCGGTCGCCGTCGCGCTCCCGCGCGGCGAGCGGGCCCGCGGCATCGGCGTCGACCTCGAGCGCGATCGGCCGGTGCGCCCCGGCCTGGCCGGCGTGTTCTGCGACGCGCGCGAACGCGCGTGGCTCGACACCGTGCCCGCCGCCGAGCGCGACGCCACCGTGCTCCGGCTCTGGACCGCCAAGGAGGCGCTCTACAAGGCGGACGCCGCGCAGGGCGACGCGATCGTCGCCGAGTACGGCGTCGACGTCCCGGCCCTGGAGCGCGGGGGCCGCGGCGCGGCCCGCACCACCCGCCTCACAACCCTACGCATCGGCGACGCGTCTCTCAGCGTCGCCCTGGCCCCGGAGGAGCATCATGTCGAATCTACGCGGTGACGCCGAACGCTGGCTGCTCAGCTTCTATCGTGCGTCGGAGATCAGCGGCGCGCTGTTCTTCGGCCGCCTCGCCAACGTGATCCGCGATCCGCGGGTGCAGTTCGATCTCACCCGCCATTTCGCCGACGAGAGCCAGCACGCGCGCTGGTGGAGCGACTGCATGGACACGCTCGGCGTGCGCCCCATGCGCGTCACGTCGTCGTACCAGGACGCCTACCTCGAGGCCGGCGGTGCGCCGGCCAACGTGATGGAGGTGCTGGCGGTGACGCTCGCGTTCGAGAAGCGCGTCGCGGGCAGCTACGCCGCGCACAGCAAGGTGAAGGACCTGGCGCCGCCGATCCGCACCACGCTGCAGCGCATCATGGAAGACGAGGGCTGGCACATCCAGTGGGTGTCCAAGACCCTGCGCGACTTCGAGGGTGAGTACGGGGCGGATCACGTCCAGGCGACGATCGAGCGCTACGCCGCCGCCGACCGCGAGGTCTACCAGAAGGCCCTCGCCGAGCACGATCACGTCGTCGATTCCCTCCAGCACTTCAAGGCTGCTTGAACCCTCACACGCAGGACGTACTCATGCCCACCCCCATGGCCACCATCGACACCGCCTCCGTCAAAGCCCGCATCTCCGACACGCTCCAGATCCCGCTGACCAAGCTCGCCGACGAGCGTCTGCTCACCGACGTCGTGACCGAGTCGTTCGCCATGGTCGAGGTCGTGATCGACCTCCAGGAAGAGTTCGGCGTTCGTCTCGACCAGGCCGAGCTCAAGAAGCTCAAGACCGTGGCCGACCTGACCGGCCTCGTCGCCGCCAAGGCGAAGGCCGCGGCCTGAGCCTCGACTAGAAGCCGAGGATCGCCAGCATCGCCGCGGCCACGATGAGCGCGATGACGAGGCAGGTCTTCAAGAGGAGCTCGAAGCGATCCTGACGCGGGCGCGTCCGCTTCGGGGCCCACGGCTGCGGCGCGCGGGCCTCGATGGCCGACATGACCTGAGCGCGCGACGGCACCATGAAGCCGGTGGGTGGCGTCGGAGCCTTGAGGATGGGCGGCTTCGGCAGAGGCGCGGGCACGGGCACGGGCGCGGCCACGGGTTCCGGAGACGGCGCCGGCGCGGCTTGCACGGGGAGCTGCGGAGACGTGCCGCGCGCGAACCGCGGACCGATCTTGAACGGCAGCGTCGGGTCGCGACGCACCTTGGGCCAGCCCTCGATGTCGAGATCGAGCGGCGGCGCGGAGACGCGGAAGCGCGCGTCGCTCCAGTCGAGCACCTGCACGATGGCGTCGTCGTCGTAGAAGCCATTGAGCTCGACGCGGCGCAGGTCGCCCGCGTGGTACTCGATGACCGCGCGGTCGAACTTGGACACGACCGTGATCGTGCACGTGAGCGCGTGGTGCTCGCAGTGGCGCATGAGCGCGATGAGCGGCACGCCGGTGACGTCGCCTTCGATCATCGAGCTGCCGCCCAGCTCGCCGGTCAGATCGGGCAGGCGCTGGGTCAGCTCGTAGTCACCGTCGATCAACGAGCGCATCTGCTCGAGCGCGCGTGCGCCCTTGTGCGTGCCGAGCTCGGCGCGGTCGACGGCGCCGGCGCGCAGCTCGATGAGGCCCTTCACGTCGGCGACGGAGACGCGGATCTCGCCGGTGACGAGGTGTTTGTGACAGGCGTCGAGAATCCGGTCCAGCGGAACGTCGGTGAACGATCCTTCCAGGTGGTTTCTCGAGACGTAGATCGGCGCGGTGCTCTGTCGCCGCATGGTGCGTCTCACCATCAGCGAAGAGCGTGCCAGCCCACCTTCGTGCGAATGCGCTCGCCGCATCGCGGAGTTGGCGCTCCCGTCGCTGCTGAACGCAGCACCCGACGTGGCGACTCGCGACGCCACCTCTCCGGGATCCGGGCACGCAGGGAGCTGGCGAGAACTCCCGTTCCGAGGCCGGACCAATCAGATCGTTGTGGCCGTCCCTACCGATGTTGCAGTCATGCTCGGCGTCGACGTGGGCTCGTGCGCGGTGAGGATCATCGCCTGCACGACGCGACCGATCTCGTCGATGTTGCGCGCGGTCCACTCGGGGTGCGTCGACATCGGGATCTGGGGCGTGTGGCCACCCGACGCGAGCACGTGGATGTGCGCCGGGTCGATGCCGAGATCGCTCGCGGCGCGCTCGAGCAGCGCCTGGTCGCGCGTCCACGGATCGTCGACGCCGCAGAGGAGCGCGACGCGCCGCTGCCGCCCGCGCTTGTACACCACGCCGGCGAGCGCGTCGCAGACGCCGGCCACGACCGCGGGCGTGACGGCCAGCGAGAGCGACACCATCTCGTCCTGATCCTCGGGGAGGAGCTGCTCGGCCGGACCGGTGCGACAGAAGTGGCGCGTGAGCGCGCGTCGCACCGGCGGCACCGAGCCGACCGCGCGGGCGATCAGCGACATCCCGCGCATCCCGCGCCGCAGCTTCGCGTCGTGCTCGACGTACATCGGGTTGATGAGCACGCGCGCGGTCTGCGCGTCGACCTCGCTGTCGTCGAGCGTGAGCAGCGACATCGCGCCCATCGAGTGACCGACCAGCACCGTGGGCAGATCGACCAGCCCGAGCAAGCGGCACAGCCCGAGCACGGTCTCGGCGTTCGAGCGCAGCGAGAGGTGCCGCTTCGACGGGCTGGCTGCGGCAAACGGCGTCTCGCCGAAGCCGTGCAGATCCGGCACGAGCACGAGCGCCAGCGCGTTGTCGCGGCAGAGCGCGGGCGCGAGCAGCCTCCACGAGCGGCGCGAGCTGGTCGAGCCGTGCACGAGCACGATCACCTCGGCCACGCGCGACAGCAGATCGGGATCCTCGAGGTCACCCAGGCGCTGGCTCGACGCGAAGATCGAGAAGCCGAGGTCGGCGAGGCCGGCGCCATCGAGGAAGCGCATCACGCGCTCGGGCTCGAGCCGACCGCACGCCGCCAGCTCCTGCAACCGGAAGTCGCCGCGCACGAGGTCCGGCCCGAGGAGCTCGCTGGTGCGTGCGGCCTGGCTCCACGGATACGGGTCGGGCGGACGGAGCGGCTCCGCCTTGCGCACCACGGCGCCGGTGCCGGCGACGTCGACCGTGGCGAGGGCCGCCTCGAACGCCGCCATCGAGGGATAGCGGGCCTCGGGATCAGTGGCGGTGCCGCGTTCGAGGATCGGCCGGAGCGCGGCGAGCTCCTGCGGCAGCTGCGCCAGCGCAGCCTCGCGGCGATCCGGCATCGAACCGCCGCTGAACACCTCGAGCAGCGTGCGCGCCAGCCCGTATTGATCGGCGGCCTGGCACACCCGCTCACCGCGGCGCTGCTCGGGCGCCATGTAGCGGGGCGTGCCGGCGGTGCGCGCCTGCTCGTCGGCGGAGACCGCGATGCCGAAGTCGGTGAGGTACGCGGTCTCGTTCTGATCGAGCAGGATGTTGGACGGCTTGACGTCGCGGTGAACCACGCCCACGTCGTGCGCGTGCGCGAGCGCGGCGGCGATCTGCCGGCCGATGCGCAGCGCGATCGCGGGCTCGAGCGGCGTCTGCATGCGCCGCGCGAGGCTCATGCCCTCGATGTACGGCATCACCACGAAGCCGTCGCCGTACTCGAAGAGCGGCACGATGTGGGGGAGCGCGAGGCGCGCGATGGTGTGCGCCTCGCGGGCGAGCAGGTCACGCACCGTGGAGCTGGACGCGCGCGCGCCCAGGCGCTTCACGGCCGCGACGCCTCCCGAGACGACATGGCGGCCCAGCCAGACCTCTGCCATTCCACCCGATCCGATCCGCCGTACCAGCACGTAGCTACCCAGGCGCTCCGGCGGCGGCGGGACGGCCCGCAAGGCCGCTTCACTACCTTCTGGCGCCACGTGCACGACCTCTGCATAGCATTTCCTGCCGGAGGTACGATTAACAGGTGATTGCCGATCGCGTCCTGCGGGCGCGTGCCGGCAACGGTCCGATCAATTACCGGCAACCACGCGCCGGCGCGCGCTCGTCGCGACGCCTTGCGATCCGCTTCCTCCGCGGCGACGATTTGTGCGCAACCGCTCGGGCTCGAGCCCGATAGGAACGCGACATGCGGAGAACCTCGCTGGTCTGTCTCGTGCTGCTGTGGGCGTCGTGCGCGCCGGGCATGCGGAATCCGAACTTCGGTACGCTCGACCGCAACGAGCGACCGTTCGAGTTCGAGCACAACATCGAGCTCCTCGAGGTCTCGAACGGCTTGAAGGTCGCGCTCATCCACGACGAGCGCACCAACCTCGCCACCGTCGACGTCCGCTACGACGTCGGCGCCGCTGAAGACCCCGCGGGGCGCGCCGGGCTCGCGCATCTCGTCGAGCACCTGATGTTCGAGGTGCGCGGCACCGCCGGAGGTCCGACGCTCGGCGAGGAGCTGGGCGAGGTCGCGCTCTATCACAACGCGTGGACGTCCTGGGACTACACGCATTACACCTCGCACGTCGCGATCGAACATCTACAGAAGGCGGTCGCGCTCGAGGCGCGGCGGCTCCGGTTCCGCTGCGAGGATCTCGACGACGCGACGTTCGAGCGCGAGCGGGAGGTGGTGCGCGCCGAGGGACGTGAGGGAACGTCGCCGATGGCCGACGCGTTCCTGGGCATTCTCGGGGAGATCTACGGCAAGGACCATCCGTACGCGCGCGCCATCACCACCGACGAGATCGCGACGGTGACGCGCGACGAGGTCTGCGCCTTCGTCGAGCAGTACTACACCCCTGATCGTGCGTACCTCGTCATCACCGGACCGTACGAGCCCGCCAAGATCTCCGCGCTCGTCGGTCGCGTGTTCGGAGCGATCCCCACGAAGGCGTCGGCGCCGCGCGTGACCATCCGCGGGCCCGCGCTCGACGGGCGCGTGACGTCCCACACCGCGCCGGTGACGCGACCGACCGCGCTCGTGTTCCTCCAGCATCCGGCGTGGGGCGCGGACGGCACGGTGAAGTTCAGCGTGGGCCAGCGCGGGCTCGCCGACGGGCTCGCCAAGGCGGACGACGAGCACGACTGGATCACCGGGACCAGCGTGTGGGTCGCGGGAGGGCAGCGCGCGCCGGTGATGGTCGCGACCGTCGAGGTCAAGGACGCCTCGAAGCTGCGCGCGGCTGCCGACGAGGTCTTCCGCCGCACCAACCAGCTGCTCGACGGCACCACGCGCGAGGATTTCAGCTCGGCGCTGGGCCGCATGACGATGGAGTACGTCGAGAGCTGGGACGACCTGCCCAGCCGCGGCCGGTGGATCACGGACTTCATGCAGTACACCGACCACAACTGGTTCATGCTGAAGGAGATGCGCGCGATCACCGACACGCCCTGGGGTGTCGCGGTCGCGCAGCTCCGCGGCGCGATGACACGCGATCGCAGCCATGTCGTCCTGCTGACGCCCAGCAAGGCGGTGCGGCGCGCGCCGGCCGCGGCCGTGCCGTCGGGCTCACACAACCTCACGCCATGGCGCGCGCCGGTCGACGTCGCGCAGGCGGATCACCCGGCCATCATCGAGGGCGGGGCAGTGAACGCGACGGTCGAGGAATACACGCTGCCCAACGGCCTGCGCGTGCAGCTCGCCCCCGATCCCGACAGCCCCATCGTCGACGCGCGCCTGATCTTCCCGGTCGGCAGCGCGCACGAACCGCGGGACCGGCCGTACCTCGCCACCGCCGCGGCGCGCCTCTTGGTCCCGTACGCCGACCATCGGTACACGCGCAGCACGTTCGACAAGCTGAGCTGGTCGATGTCGCACGGCACCGAGGTCACGGAGAGCGTGGGCGAGACCGCCACCGTGATCTCGGCGCGTGGCCTCGCACAGTGGGGCGACTGGCACGTCTGGCACCTGTCGTATCTCCTCGATCGCGGCGACTACGACAAGGAGCTCCTCGACCTCATCCACAAGCTCGCGCGTGACCGCGGCGAGAGCGAGGACGACGAGGTCGACCCGGTCGGGCAGAAGTTCCTGTCGTTCCTGTTCGGCGCCGGGCATCCGTATGCGTTGCCCGAGGCCGACCGCGCCGAGGCGTTTCTGCGCATCCAGCACCGCGATCTGGTGAAGTGGCGGGACGATCACTTCCGCGTCAACGGCGCCACGCTGATCGTGAGCGGCCGCTTCGACCTGACGGCCATGACGACCGAGATCGAGCAGCTCTTCGGTCCGTTGCCGGCGACCGCGCCCGCGCCCCTCCCGGAGATTCCGCATCCGACGCCGGCGAAGGGACCATCGTGGCTCGCCGTCGAGGACACGCGCGCGGTCCAGACCTCCATCATCATCGGGTATTCGTCGCCGTCGGCGCCCGGCCAGGACGAAGCGCAGCATGCCGTCCTCGAGGAGATGATCGACGACGCGCTGCGCGACGTGCGCGAGGGCATGGGTGCGAGCTACGGCGTCCAGGCCTCGTACCTCGAGATGCCGTCGGGGACGGTGCTGTTCGTCAAGGGCGACGTCGACGAGACCAAGGCCGACGCGGTGCTGCCCTACATCCTGGGCCGGCTCGAGGCGATCCGCGCCGGGGGCGACGACCAGCGCGCGGCGTTCGTGCGGGCGCGCAAGAAGGTGCTCGCCGCGGCGATGGGCAAGAGCGGCGGGGCGACGGCGATCGCGAGCCAGCTCGCCGCGCACGCCGCAGGGGGACACTCGAAGAGCCACGGCGAGATCATCGCGTCGCGCATCGCCGGGCTGACGCTCGCCGACGTCACGCGCGTCGCGGCCGCGGACCTCGCCGACGTCCGGCGCGTGGTCCTCGTACGCGGAAAGCAGGCGTCGGTCGATGCCGCCTACGTCGCCGTGAACGCGACGCCGGAGCGGATGCGCGCGACCGAGCACGAGGGCAAGGACGCGGACGACCCGGACGAGGGCGATGACCCGGACGACGCCGACGAGCCGGCGCCAGCCGACGAGACCAGCCCGACCGGCGATCCGGACGTCGCGGGCGACGACGGAAGGCCGCATCGCGACGCGGACGGCCCCCGGCTCTCGGTCGGCCTCCCCGACGGCGAGCTCGGCTCGGACGAGTTCGGGTTGTACTACGGCACGACGAAGCTCACGCTCGACGAGTTCCTCGACACCGCGGGCGCGTCCGACGTGAAGCGACGCATGGAGACGCGCAAGTGGATGCGGCGCGGCATGCTCGGCGCGGGTGCGCTCGGCGCCGCGATCACCGGCGTCATGCTGCTCACGCTCGACGACTGCGACCACATCGGGGGCACGGCGGATCGCGTCGAGTGCCAGGACCGCGTCAGCACGCAGAAGAGCCGCGCCGTCGTCTTCTTCGGAGTCTCGGCCGTGCTCGCGGCGACCGGCGCGACGATCGGCTCGGGCGTGCCGGACAACGACGAGCTCCGCCGCATCGCCACCCGGTACAACCAGGTCGTGGTCGCGCCCGAGGTGACCGACAAGGGCGCGGGGCTCGTGCTGAGCGGCCGGTTCTAGGCGACGATGGTGCATGGTCACCACCGCCGCGCTGTTCGGCGCGCTGTTCGCGGTCCTCATCGTGATGGAGCTCGTCGACGCCGTCCTCTCGTCGGTGCTCGACGGGGCGGCGGCGGCGGTCGGTAGCAAGGCGCCGCGGTCGCCGGCGTACATCGTGCTCATCCTCATGGGATGGCTGGGCTCGACGGTCGGACTCTTCTTCCACGAGCTCATGCACGCGGCGGGGCAGCTCGCGTTCGGCGGGAGGCCGTCGATCGTCATGCTGAAGAACGGCGGGTTCGCGCAGTCGTCGCCGTGGATGAGCTTCGCGCCGTTCAAGGTGGTGCACGTCGTCGGACAGAGCATCGGCATGGGCATCATCGGCATCGCGCCGGCGCTGGCGACCGCGGCCGTGATCGGCGGCATCGTCCTGTGGGCGTCGCCGCTGTCGCTCGACTCGCTGGCGGCGGCGGGGCGCGCGCTGGCGTGGGCCGACGACCGCGCGACGGTCGAGGCCATCGTGAAGGGCGTGTGGCGACTCGTCGCCGACGGGCACTGGTGGATGTGGCCGCTCATCGCCCTCGTGCTCGTGCTGGTCGGGCCGTGCATGACGCCCTCGACGGTCGACTACGCGGCGGCGGCGCCGTCGCTCGTCGGCTACGGCATCGGCGCGGTGCTCGTCACGCGCGGCGGCGCGCTCGGCGTCATCATCGCGTGCGGCGGCGCGGCCGTGCTCATCGCGCTCCTCTCGGCGAGGAAGTTGCTCGTCTTGCCGGTCGCGCGCGTGCTCGGCGCCGTGCTGCTCGCGACGCCGGTGCTGTGGCTGCTGTCGTGGCTCGCCGGGCGCCGCTTCGGGCAGAGCGCGTCGCTGCTCATCCAGAGCGGCCTCGCGGTGACGACCCTCGCGCTCGCGCTCGCGGCGGTCGCGCAGCTCGTGTACGTCGCGCTCGCGCTCGCCCTGGCGCTGCTCGGCAAGCCGGTGATCCTGTGGCGCGCGCTGAAGGTGTTCCCGCGCCACGTGCTCGAGCTGGTGCTGCCGTTCTCGACGTGCACCGACTGCGGCGTCCACTACCGCAAGCGCTGTGACGGCTGCGGCCGCACGCCCGACGCGCCGGCGCCGCCGAAGCCAGAAGCAGTCGAGCCCGAGAAGAAGGGCCTGGTCAGCTTGCTCGAGCGCGCGCGTCCTCGGCACGACGCCGCAGCTCGGCGATCGTAGCGGCGTAGTCCGGCGTCCCGAACACGGCCGAGCCGGCGACGAGCACGTTGGCGCCCGCCGCCGCGACCGCACCGACGTTGTCGAGCTTGATGCCACCGTCGACCTCGATGTCGACGTCGTGTCCGCCCTCGAGGATCATCCGGCGCAGCTCGGCGATCTTGGGCAGCGCGCTCGGGATGAACTTCTGACCGCCGAAGCCGGGGTTCACGCTCATGAGGAGCACCATCGCGACGTCGCCCAGCACCCACTTGATCGACTCGAGCGGCGTGTGCGGGTTGAGCACGACGCACGCCTTCTTGCCGAGCTCGCGGATCGCGCCGAGCGTGCGGTGCAGGTGCGGGCACGCCTCGACCTGCACGCCGATGAGGTCGGCGCCGGCCTTGGCGAACTCGCCGACCCAGCGGTCGGCGTTCTCGATCATGAGGTGGACGTCGAGCGGCCGCCGGGTCACCTTGCGGACCGCCTCGACCACCACCGGGCCGATCGTCAGGTTGGGCACGAAGTGGCCGTCCATGACGTCGACGTGGATGTAGTCGGCGCCGCCCAGATCGATGGCCTCGACCTCGGCGCCGAGGCGCGCGAAGTCGGCGGACAGGATCGACGGGGCGATACGGATCGGCCGATGCGTCATTTCGCCGGCGACGCTAGCACGCGCGCGGCCTCGAAGTCGGCGTCGAACGAGGCGTCGATGGGAAGCGCCGGGCCCTGCCACGCGAAGCGATCGTGACTGGCGCGCGTGCCGCCCCAGCTTGGACGCGCGCCGATCTCCGGACGCTGCGCCAGGCTCCACGCCGTCCACGGATCATCGGTGCCCTTGACCGTGTCGACGGAGCGGCACACCACCAGCTCGACGGCACAGACCGCGTGCAGCGCGCGGAAGAACACGCCGACCTCGTCGAAGAAGCTGTTCCAGTCGGGCTCCATCGTGCGGGTGCGGATGACGAGGCGCGTCCAAGCATCGGCCCAGTGCCAGCGATCGTGTGCGTCGAGGCGGATCTCCTGCTTGGCGGCGAGCTCGGTGCGCACCAATTCGGCGAGCCGGCCGCGCTCGGCGGTGGTCGGCGTCGCCGCGAAGCGCACCTCGTAGTCGAGACGGCCGCCGCCGTACCACTCGGTCGGCGCGGCGCCGTAGAAGAAGAAGGGATACTCGGGCGTCACCGGGAGAGAATGGCACGGCGCAGGCGCACCGCGAAGAAGGCATCGGCACCGTCGCGATGGGGCCAGGTGCGGATGGCGCCGGTCTCGTCGACGTGGGCGTGCCCGGCCGGGGCCTCGACGGTGAAGTCCTCATGGCGCGCGAGGAACGCGGCCAGCTGATCGGCGCCCTCCGCGCGCGTGAACGTGCACACCGCGTAGACGAGGACGCCGCCCGACGCGACGCGCGCGGCGGCGGCGTCGAGGAGCGCGGTCTGCGACCTCGCCAGGGAAGCCACGTCGGCGGCCGTCACGCGCGCCTTGGCCTCCGGGTGACGACGGAGGACGCCCAGGCCCGAGCACGGCGCGTCGAGGAGGACGACGTCGTACGCGGGCGCGAGGCCGGGCGGCGACGCGGTGAGGTCGCCGGTAATTGTCCGGATCCCGGACAGACCGAGGCGGCGCGCGCCCGACTCCAGGAGCACCAGCTTGGCGGCGGCGCGATCGACGGCGTCGATGTGCGCGGCCGGGCCTGCCGACGCGGCCAGCTCGGCGAGGTGCGTGGTCTTGCCGCCGAGCCCGGCGCACGCGTCGAGCACGCGCGAGCCCGGCCGCGGCGCGGTGAGCGTGCCGATGAGCTGCGCGCCGAGATCCTGGACCGTCCACTTCCCGGCCTGGAACGACGGGCTCGCCGCCGGATCGCCCAGGCCCTTCACCTGCAGCGCGGACGGCGCCATGCGCGAGGGCGCGACCGTGGCGCCCTCTGCCTCGAGCGCGGCGACCACGTCGGCGACGGTGGCACGCGCGACGTTGACGCGCGCCCAGATCGGCGCCGGCGCAGCGAGCGCCGCGGCGGCATCGGCGAGCTCGTCGGGATGGAGCTGCGCCGCCAGCTCGTCGACGATCCACGGCGGCAGCGAGTGCTCGATCGCGAGGCGCGCCCTGGGATCGGCCGGCAGCGGCGGCTCGCCGCTCTGCGACAGCTTGCGCAGGACGGCGTTGACGAAGCCGGCGAGCTTGGCGCCGTGGCGAGCGCGCACCGCGCCGACGGCGTCGTCGACGGCCGCGTGCGCCGGCGTGCGCATCATCAGGATCTGGTAGGCGCCGACGAGGAGCGCGTGACGCACCGCCGGCGGCGCGCGCCCGAGGTCGGCAAGCGCGCCGACCGCGCGTTCGAGGCGCGGACGGTGGCGCAAGGTGCCGTACGTGAGCTCGGCGGCGAGCCTGCGATCGCGATCATCGAGGTCCGTGCGCGCCAGCTCGCCGTCGAGCGCGAGCGTCGCGTACGCGCCGCCCTGATCGACGCGCGCGATGACCGAGCGCGCGACGTCGCGCGAGGTGCGCTTGACGCCCGGGCTCACGGCGTCTCTCGAGGCGGCGGCGCGAGCACGTCGCCGACGGTGATGGCACGCCCGGCGGCGACCTCGCGCGCTGCCATGCGCCGGCGCGCCGGCAGCTGCAGCTCGCGGAGCGCCACCGCGCCGCTCGCGCACGCGACGATCGCACCGCGCTCGTCGATGGCGAGCACGGTCCCCGGCGCCGCCTGGCCCGCGCTCGGGGCCTCGTCGACGATCACGCGCGCACGGAACAGCTTGAGCGTCTCGCCGCGGCACTGCGCGACGGCGCCAGGCCACGGATCGACGCCGCGGATGTGCGCGGACACGGCGGTCGCGGGACGCGCGAAGTCGATCGCGCCGTCGGCCTTGGTCAGCATGCGCGCGTGGCTCGCGCCGTCGACAGGCTGCGCACGCGGCAACAGCGTCCCGGCGGCGAGCCCGTCGAGCGCGTCGAGCATGGCCTCGGCGCCGACCGGCGCCATGCGCGCGAAGAGCTCGCCCGCGGTCTCCTCGGGCCCGATCGTCAGCTCGCGCGTGAGCAGCATGGGTCCGGTGTCCATACCCTCGTCGAGCTGCATGATGGTCACGCCGGTGACGGTGTGGCCGTCGATGACCGCCCACTGGATCGGCGCCGCGCCGCGATACGCCGGGAGCAGCGAGCCGTGGATGTTGATGCAGCCGCGCGGGAATGCCTCGAGCACGCCGCGCGGGAGGATCTTGCCGTACGCGACGACCACGCCGATGTCGGCGCCGGCCGCGCGCAGCTGCTCGGCGACCTCCGGCGGTCGCGCGCTCCTCGGCTGGAACACCGGGATGCCGGCGCGCTCGGCCACGACCTTCACCGGCGGCGCGGAGAGCTTGCCGCCCCGCCCGGCCGGCTTGTCGGGCTGCGTGACGACGAGCACCACCTCGTGACGGGGAATCAGCGCCTCGAGCGCGGAGGCCGCGAACTCGGGCGACCCCATGAACACGCATCTCATGGCGGCGCGTGCTCCCGCGCGTCGCGGGTGTTGCGCCCGGAGGGCCTCGTCACGAGGCTGCTTCTCCGAAGTCGCGAAGGTGCGAGACGTACTTGTTGCGGAGCACGTCGTCTCGTAGCACGCGATAGGCCTCGTCGAGGACCTGCGCGATGTCATCGAGCTCGGTGGTGAGCTCCTTGCGCAGCTCGGCCGGGAAGGTGTCGGCGGCGAAGTCGCGGCGCGCCGCCTCGTACGCGCGCTTGATCTCGAAGCCGCTCGCGTCGCGGCGCACGCCGAGGAGCGCGAAGTAGTCGGCGTCGAGGACGAGGGCATGCCGGGCGCGCACGCGCTCGCGATCGATGGCCAGATCGGACTCGCCGACCAGCGCGGGCGCGTCGCCGTCGTCGTCGCCGGCGCGGCGCCGCAGCGTGGCGAGGCCGAGGAGGTGGAGGCCCCACGCCAGCTGATAGACGTTGTGGATCTCGGCGCCGGTGACGCGCGCCACCTGCGCGAGGTCGGCGGAGCCGTCGAACGCCGAGACGGCGGCGCGCTCCTCGGCCGACAGATCGGCGACGCCGGTGATGGCCGCGAGCTTGTCGCGGTCACCGGCCTCGACCACGGCCGTGGGCGGCCCGAGCAGGCGCTCGAGCGTCGCGCGGTCGAGCTTGCGGCGCACGCCCTCGAGCACCATCGCCGCGGGATGCCGCGACAGCCGGATGCGCTCGCCCGACGCGCCGTCGCCGGCGACGATGCGGTACTCGCCGGTGTCCCACGCGAACAGCGAGTAGATGATGTCCTCGACGTGGCGGCGCACCGCGGGCAGGAGCTCGCGGCGCTTGAGGAAGCCGCGCTCGACGAGGATCTCGCCCATGCGGCGCCCGGTGTCGCGCACGAGATCGCGGCAGCGCGAGAGCTGCTCGGCGGTGATCTTGCCTTCGCGCAGGAGCAGCTCGCCCATGCGATCGCGCGCCAGGTTCGATGACGCGAACACCGGGCGCCCGCTCTCGACGTGGATCACCAGCTCGGTGGTGCCGCGGCGGAACACGAGCCGGCCGGTGAAGTCGGCGGTGAACATGCGCGCGATGAGCGCGGCGGCGTCGGACACGCCGCGCTGGATGTCGCCGGCCTCGGAGGTGCCGCGCGTCTCGGTCGCCTGCGCGTTGGTGACCACGTCCTCGACGCCGACGAACGTGGCGCCGCCGCCGACGAGGTCGTACGGCTCGGGGCCGGCGCTGCCGGCGATCTGCGGATCGTCGACGAGGCCGCGCAGATCGATCTCGGTGTGGTGATCGTGGCCGGGGCCGATCGCGACCGGCGCCGCCGGCAGGTCGGCGCCGCGGAACAGGCGCTCGGCCATCGCCGACATCTTGCGGCGCAGCTCGCGCGCGAAGTCGCCGCCGGTGGGCGGCGCGGGCTCGGGCGTCGGTGCGGCCGTGGTCTCGAGGCTACGTCCGGGGGCGCGTGTGATGTCGATCGAGAGATCCTCGTCGAGGCCTGCGGCGACGTCGGACAGGACCTCGTCCTCGTCCTCCTGCGGCGCGACCGCCGACGTCGCGCCCCACGCGCTCGGCTGATCGCTCGAGTCCTGGCGCTCGTCGAGGTGGAGCTCCTCGGGCGGCGGCACCGACGACGGCTTCGGCCGCTCCGCGGCGGCGGGCGCAGGCCTCGGCGGCGCGGCGGCCGCGGCATCGGAGAGCACGAGCGTCGGCTCGCGCATCGGCGCCATCGGCACGTCGGTGGAGCCCGGGCTCCACGGGCTCGGCGGCGGCGGCGGCGTGCGATCCTCGTCGGCGATCTCGTTGCGATCCTGCTCGGAGACGATGAGCGCCTCGGCGTCGGCGTCGGCGTCGCCGCCCGCGGCGGCGTCGAGCTCATCGAGTCGGTGACGTCCGGTGCGCCACGCCTGGGGCAGCTCGATGACCTCGCTGTCGCCGTCGGGCAAGACGACGTCGTCGTCCGGGCCGGCGGCGGGCTCGTCGATCGACAGGTCGTCGACCTCGTCGTCGCTCAGCGCGATCTCGCCGCTCTCCCCGTCGTCGTACGGGCCGTCGACGCGCTCGTCGCGGTCGTCGCCCTCGTCGACGCTCATGTCGTCGTACGTCATCGGCTCGGGCAGGTGCGTGCCGGCGCGCACCGGCTTGCCGGCGATCTCGATGCCGGTCTCGATCTCGCCGGTCGGGATGCGCCCGGAGATCATCGCGACGTCGGGGTCGTCATCGTCGCCGAACCCCTCGTCGGTGCCGAGCCGATCGGCGAGCGCTTCCCAGCGCGCGCGCTGCTCGGCGAGCGGGGCGGTGTGCGCGCGGAACGGGGTGGTGCGCACCGCCGACGATTCGACCGCCGCGTCGACCGCCGCGTCGACCACAGCCATCGGCGCCGTCACCCGCGCGGCCGCCATCGGCGCCGTCACCCGCGCGAGGATCGCCGGTGAGCTCGCGCGCGCCGACTCGCTGCCGTCCTCCTCCGCGGCGCCGTCGCCCTCGTGCGCCGGATCGGTGCCCCACACCGCCGGCATCTGGTCGGTGACCCGCACCGCGACCGGCATCTGCTCGGTCACGCGCACGGCGGCCATCAGCTCGGTCGTGCGCACCGACGCCATCGGCTCGGTCGTGCGCAGCGCATCGACCGGCTGGAAGTGCGCCGCCGCCGTCGCGATGTGTGACGGCTTCACGCTCGACGGCGTCGCGCCGAGGCCGCTGTTCACGGCGAAGCGCAGCGCCTTCACGGCAACCGGGCGCGCGACGAAGCGGTCGCAGCCGAAGTCGAGCGCGTCGAGCGCGTTCTTCACCGGGCCCTTCTCGTCACCGAGCAACACGACGAACACGCCCTTGGGCGCCGCGGCCTCGCGCATGGCGCCGACCAGCGAGCGCGTGTCGCCGGCGATGAGCGTCGCCGTGACGACGACGACCTGCGGGCGCAGGTCGGTGAACTGTCGCAGCGTCCCGTCGTCGCCATCGCCCGCCGCGATCACCGCTTCGGTGAAGGGCGCACCCGCGCCACGCAGCTGCGCGACCAGCTCGCGCTGCTCCGCCGGGTCGGCGACGACCAAGATCTTGGGTATGGCGAGCGGCAAAGCCTTGGAGCCGCGCGGCGCTTAGATCCGCGTGATCCCAGGCAGTTTTACTACAGTGCCGAGAGAGGATCCACGTCCGCTGCCACCCGGACGCCCTTCACGTCGACGGACAGCACGGCGCGGACGGCACGGCGCAGCGCCCCGCGGTCGCGGCTCTTCAGCCAGATCTGCCAGCGAGTCCGGCCGCGCAGACGTGCGAGCGGCGCCTCCGACGGGCCGAGCACGCTCACGACGTCCCCGTCCCGGCGCGCCGCCAGCACGGCGGCCTGCCCGAGCTCGCGAGACGCCGCCGCCACGACCCCGCCGTCGGGCCCATCGATCCGGATGGCGGCCAGGCGCCCGTGCGGCGGATAGGACAGCTCGGCGCGCGCCGCGTCCTCGCTGCGGAAGAACGCGGCGTAGTCGTGATTCGCAGCCGCGGCGACCGCATCCACGTCGGGGCGATAGGTCTGGATGATGACCCGCCCCGCCCGCTCCGCGCGGCCGGCCCGCCCCGCGACCTGCGCGAGCAGCTGGAAGGTGCGCTCGGCGGCGCGGAAGTCCGGCAGCGACAGCGCGAGGTCGGCGCACAGGACGCCGACCAGCGTGACGCCCGGGAAGTCGTGCCCCTTGGTCACCATCTGCGTGCCGACGAGGATGTCGACCTCGCGCCGCGCCACGCGCGAGAGCACGACCTCGGCCTTGGCGCCGGTGGCGACGTCGCGATCGAGCCGCGCCACGCGCGCCGCAGGCCATCGCTCCGCGAGCGCCGCCGCGACGCGCTCGGTGCCGAGGCCCTTGCGCTCGATCGTCCCCTGCGCCGCACACTCCGGGCAGGTCTCGGGGACGCGCTGGACGTAGTCGCAGTAGTGACACACCAGGCGCTCGGAGTGCTTGTGATAGGTGAGCGACACCGCGCAGTGCTTGCAGCGGAAGGAGTGACCGCACGACTTGCAGAGGACGAACGTCGCGAAGCCGCGCCGGTTGAGGAACAGGATGGCCTGGTCGCCGGCGGCGAGCGTCTCCTCGATCGCCTTGGCGAGCGGCGCCGAAAGCATGCCCTCACCGTCGGCCTGCCACGTGCGCAGGTCGACCAGCTCCACGGCCGGCATCGGCGCGCCCGTCGCGCGCGTCGGCATCGAGAGCATCGTGTAGCGGCCGGCCTGCGCGGCGGCATACGACTCCATGCTCGGCGTCGCCGAGCCGAGCACGCACACCGCGCCGGCCCGCTGCGCGCGGACGAGCGCGACGTCGCGGCCGTGATATCGCACGCCCTCGTCCTGCTTGAACGAGCCGTCGTGCTCCTCGTCGACGACGATCACGCCCAGGTCCGTCACCGGCGCGAACACCGCCGAGCGCGCGCCCAGCGCGATGCGCGCCTCGCCGCGGACGAGCCGCTGCCACTCGCCCAGCCGCTCGCGCTCGCCGAGCCCGGAGTGCAGCACCGCGACCTCGTCGCCGAATCGCGCGCGGAATCGCGCCGCGAGCTGCGGCGTCAGCGAGATCTCCGGAACCAGCACGATCGCACCGGCGCCGCGTCGCCGCGCCTCCGCGATGACGCGCAGGTACACCTCGGTCTTGCCGGAGCCGGTGACGCCGTGGAGGAGAAACGCCTGGAACGTCCCGCCGAGGGCATCGCAGAGCGCGGCCACGGCCGGCGCCTGCTCGGCCGTGAGCTGCGGCGGCACGCGCGTCGCGCTGCTGGCCATCGCATCGCCCGCCGTCGCGGCCGTGAGCGCTACCTCGCGCTCCCACGCGGTGAGGATGCCGGCGGCGACGAGCTCCTTCACGGCGGGCGCGGCGCCGGCGACCGACGTCGAGAGCGCCGCCATCGGCACCGGGCCTGCGCCTGCGGCCGCGAGGAACTTCACGACCGCGAGCCGGCGCGGTGCGCGCGCCGCGGCCTTCTCCGCGGCGAGGACATCCACGCCGGCGGCGAGCGCGACCACGCGCTCCTTCTTGAGCTGCACGCGCGCGCGCGACTTGGCGTCGCCGACCTCGACCAGCCCGGCGGCGACGAGCGCGGGCAGCGCGGCGGTCTGCTGCGAGCGCGTGATGCGCACGCGCGGCACCGGCCGCTTCGACGCCGCGAGCTGCGCCAGCAGCTTCTGCTGCGCCGGGGGCAGCGCCGCGCCCGCGCCGTCGACGACCTCGCGCCCGCGCGCCGTCAGGGCCACGACGATCGCGCTGGCCTCCTCGGTGCCGGTGGGCACCACCAGGCGCAACGCCTCGCCCGGCGGCGCCTCGTAGTAGTCCGCGATCCACAGCGCGAGCGCGAGCAGATCGAGCGGCACGCGCTCGGCGCGCACCTCGGTCACCGCCGACGTGCGGATCGACTCCGCCGGCGCTGGTGCGGGCGCGCGCACGACGACGCCGGAGACGCCGCGCCCACCGAACGGCACCAGCACGCGCGCGCCCGTGACCACCTTGGTCGCGAGCCCCGGAGGGACCGCGTACGTGAAGAGCCCGTGTACCGGCAACGCCACTGCCACCTCGCAGTACTCGTTGCCACCCGCCGCCACCGCCACCACCTCGTTGCTCATCCGCCGACCTTTCGTGTGTGTTGTTCGAGGACCTCTCGCATCATCTCCAGCACCGGCTCGCGCATGTCGGTGCGCGCCAGCGCGTACGCCAGATTGGCGCGAAGGTAGCCGACCTTGTCTCCCGCGTCGTGGCGCTCACCGTCGATGACCGCGCCGTAGAGACCCTGGCTCGACGCGGCGAGCCCCTGGAGCCCGTCGGTGAGCTGGATCTCGCCGCCGTGGCCGGGCTTGGTCGACGCGAGCAGCGGCCAGATCTCCGACGGAAGGACGTAGCGTCCGACGATGGCCCAGCGGCTGGGCGCCGTGCCGGGCTTGGGCTTCTCGATCATCTCGCGGATGCGGAAGAGGCCGTTCGCCCACTCGCCCGCGACGATGCCGTACATGTGCTCCTTGCCCTCGGGCACTTCCATGATGGAGACCACGCCGGCGCCACCCGTGGCGTGATGCGCCTCGACGAGCTGTCCGATTCCCGGACGACCTTGATCCTGGATGAGATCGTCGCCGAGGAGGACGGCGCACGGCTCGTCGCCGACCGCCTCGCGCGCGCACAGGACGGCATGGCCGAGGCCGAGCGGCTGGTGCTGGCGGACCGAGATGATGCGCACCAGCCTGGTGATGGCGGCGAGCGCGTCGGCGTCGGCGGTCTTGCCGCGCGAACGCAGCGTGTGCTCGAGCTCGTACGCGTGATCGAAGTGATCCTCGATCGCGCTCTTGCCGCGGCCGTTGACGACGATCACGTCGCGGATGCCGGCGCGCGCGGCCTCGTCGATGACGAGCTGGATCGTCGGCGTGTCGACGATGGGCAGCATCTCCTTGGGGACGGCCTTGGTCGCGGGGAGGAAGCGGGTGCCGAGGCCGGCGGCGGGGATGACGGCTTTGCGGACCGGAGCGGGCATGGCGGGCCACTATATACCGCGCGTCTGTCGCCCCGCCCTGCTAGCGTCGCGCCGTGGAACGCCCCTTTCCGCCGACGCCGCGCAGGCGTGCGCTCGCGCGCAGTGCAGGCGTGGTGCTCGACAGCCCGGCGTTCACGGCGGCGGCGGCGATCGCGCTCGGCGTGCTGGCGATCGCTGCGGTGGTGCCGTCGATCGCGGCGTCGGTGCGGGCCTCGACGGCGGCGGCGCTCGCGCACGCGGCCGACGAGGGCGCGGTGGCGCGCGCGACGGGCTCGACGGCGGCGGGCGTGGTCGCGAGCGTGCTCGACGCGGTCGGCCCGCTCGTGCTCGCGGCGGCGGTCGGCGCGGTGGCGGCGACGGCGGCGATGACGCGGAGCCTGTTCGTTCCACGGCGCAACGTACGCGGCGCGCCCGGTGTGCCGCCGGAGCCGGGGGTCGACGCGGCGCTCGGCCTGGCGCGTGCGGCGGTGGTCGCGGCGGTCGGCGCGACGTTCGTCGTCGTGCACGTGCCGTCGTTGACCGCGCTGGCGACCTCGTCGTCGGCGTCATCGGTGGCGCCATCGGTGGCGCCATCGCTGGCGTCGGCGCTCGCGTCGCTCGGCGTGCACGCGCTCGCGCACGTCGCGGTGGCGGCGCTGCTCGTCGCCGCGACCGACATCGTCGTGCGCCATCGACGGCTCGAAGGCGCGCTGCGGATGACGTCGCGCGAGGCGCGCGAGGAAGCGCGCAACGCCGGCAGCGACCCGCACGCGCGCCGCCGGTTGCGGGACGCGCGCGGGCAGCTTGCACACGGCGTGGACCCGCGTGAACGCCTGCGTGATGCGACCCTCGTGCTCGTCGGCGCCGACGTCGCCGTCGCGCTGCGCTACACCAGCGGCATGGCGGCGCCCGTCGCGCTCCGCACCGCGCGCGGCCTCGCGCGCCAGCAACTCGTCTCGGCGGCGCGCGCGCTCGCCATTCCGCTCATCGCCGACGACGACCTCGCCCGCGCCCTCGTCACCGGCGTCGCCGGCCTCGCGCCCGCGCACCAGCCCGCCCTCGCCCGCGCCCTCGCCGCGATCACGTGATCGCGCGGCCTCCCGGTTCCGCGAGTCGGAGTCCGCTACCGGATCGGTGCGAGGCGGTCGACGGCGGCGGCGAGCGACGTGGGAAGCGCGCGCGCGTCGCCGGCGATGACCATCGCGATGGCCACGAGCGCGGCGGCGGCGGCGAGCACGACGACGGCGCGACGCACGGCGGGCTCCGGCACCAGCTCCACGGGCAGGCCGGCGGCGCGCTCGACGACGCCGACCAGCACCGCCGCGAGCATCGACGCGACGACGAGCGGCGCGGCCAGCGCCAGCCCGGCCGCGATCATCTGCGAGCCCGCGCCGACGACGACCGCGAGGGCGTCTCCGGCGGAGACCGCGCCGCCGCCCGCACCCGCGCCGGCTGCGGGGAGCGCGCGGTAGGACATGCCGAGCGCGCCGATCACGGCGAGGTGACCGCCGACGGCAAAGAAGACCATCGCCGCGGTGATCGGGAAGAACCACGACCACGTGCCGACGCCGGCGTCGTCACTGCCGCTGCTGGCTGAGGCCCACGCGCCCGCGGCCGCAGCGGCGAGCAGTGGCACGGCGGCGACGACGCCGAGGGTCGCGCCGATCATCACCTCGCGTCCGAGCAGCGCGATGCGCTCGACCCAGCCCGCGCCCGCGAGCGTCGCCGCCGGAACCGCGAGCCCGCTCGCGACGACGGACGCGACCACGAGCGCCAGCGCGGCCTGCGCCACGCGCGGCAGCGGAATCCCTCCCAGCGCCGGCGCCACCAGCACGAGCGGCGCCACGCGTGCGAGCGCCAGCACGAGCGCCCACGGATCCACGACGGCGCTCATCATCGCCTCGCCGGCGCGGCCGTCGCGAGACCGTCATCGCCTGGCGCGGTCACGTGCCGGTCCCGCGGCCGACATCGGCGACGAGCGCGAGCGCGCGTGTCGCGAAGGCAGCGATCTGGTACGCGATGAACGGCGCGGCGGCGATGATCGCGATGGCGACGGCGGCGACGCGCGGCGCCATCCCGAGCGCCGGGTCGCGCACCTGCGTCACCGCGCCGACGATCGCCGTCAGCGCGCTCGCGACCAGCGCCGCGATCACGAGCGGCGCCGCCAGCGCGAGCGCGAGCAGCAAGCCTTCACGCGCGAGCGCGAGCAGGCCGCTGGTCACGTGTACCCTCGCACCAGGCCGTCGACGAGGAGCCGCCAGCCGTCGACGGCGACGAAGAGCACCAGCTTGAGCGGCAACGCCACCGTCGACGGCTGCGTCGACGTCAGGCCGAGCGCGCCGAGCCCGATGCCGACCACGAGGTCGAGCACCAGGAACGGCAGGAAGACCAGAAACGCGATCGCGAACGCCTCGGTCAGCTCGCTGGTCACGAACGCGGCCGCCAGCACGAGGAGGTCGTCGTCGGGGACATCGGCGCCGCGCAGGTCGCGCGCCAGCTGCACGAACGTCACCCGGTCCTCGGCGTGCGCGTGTTTCGCGAGAAACGCCTTCACCGGCCCCTGCGCTCGCTGAGCAGCCCCGAGCCACGCCACGACCTCCGCCGGCGCCTGCAGCTGACGTTGTCGCTGGGGCTGCGACGGCGGCTGCGGCTGCGACGGCGGCTGCGGCTGCGGCTGCGGCTGTGGCTGCGGCTGCGGCTGCGTCGGTGCCGTCGCCGGAGCCGTCACGGCCGCGACCACCTGCTCGCCCACCGGCATCATCACGAACGCGGTGACGAGGAGCGCCAGCCCCGTCACCACCAGGTTCGGCGGCGCCTGCGGTGCGCCGATCGCGTTGCGCAACAGCGCGAGCACGACGCTCACCTTCACGAACGCCGACAGCATGAGCGCCACCAGCGGCACCACCGCGACCGCGACGATCACCGCGACGTTGTCGGCGCTCATGCCGCCTTGCGCTCGCGCCGCCGGTTCATGGCGAGCGCGAAGAGCTCCGCGAAGCTGCGCGGACGCGGCGGCCGCTCCGTCGCCGCGAGCTCGTCGACGCTCGCCTCCGCCGCCAGCTCGGTCACCAGGCTGACGCCGCCCTCGCTCGATCCGATGAGCAGGCGCCGCCCGCCGGCCTCGACGACGTACAGCGCACGCCGCGGCTCGAGTGGCACGCGCGCGACGACGGTCACCCCGCCCCCGGCGCGCCGTCCCTCGAGCCAGCGCGCGACCAGCCGCAGCGCGACCCACGCCACCACGCACACCAGCACGAGCACCAGCAGCGACGTCAGCATCAGCGCGCCATAGCCGCCACCTGCGGACTCCTGCATGTGCCGGGCGTACCACCCGCGTCTGACGTCGTTTTGCCGCTTTCTTTGCGACATCCGGCCGACCGCCCCTCGGAGCCGGTGGAGGACCCCATGTCTCGTAGAACCAAGCTCTTGATCGCACTCGGTGCGCTCGGCGGGCTCGTCGCCGCCCCGGCCCGTCCCGCCGACGCCGCCGACTGCGCCTCGCTCATCACGAAGTACAAAACCAACGACTACGACTGGTGGAAAGGCGCGCTCGGCCACGCCATGAGCGGGTACGGCGGCATCACCGACTTCGATACCGTCCTCTACCGCGGATGGGCCGAGGTCCCGGTCGCCGAGCAGGACGCCTGCCTGCTAGCCCACCTGCGCAGCTCACCCGTCACGGCGGCGCGCATCGACGAGGTCATCGCGTTCAACACGCCGCTGTGTCAGGTGCTGCCGGACGCATATCACTCGAACGGCTATCGCGACTGGATCCTCGCGCTCGACAGCTGTCTCGGCGGCGCCCAGCCTCCGACGACGCCGCACGCGGTGTTCGAGTGCGGCTTCCAGAAGCTGCCGCCGTCGCACCGCCTGAACTGTCTCCGCGACCACCTGTGGAAGCAGCCGATCACGACGTCGACGATCAACGTCACCGTCATCCTCAACAATCCCGCGGACTGTCCGGCGCTCATCAGCACGTACCAGAAGAACAAGTACGCCGACTGGAAGCAGTACCTCGACAACTGCAAGGTCGGCCACGGCGGTGTGGTCGAGCGCGATGACGTGTTCGCGTGCGGCTGGAATCAGGTGCCGAAGCAGGACCAGCGCACGTGCCTGCGCGAGCACCTGGACGCGGCGGGCGCCACCACGGCCGCGATCGCCCAGGTGCGCCGCTACAACGGCATCCGCGGCAGCATCGCCGAGAACCACTTCGAGGAGTGGTTCCAGGCGCCCGAGGTGTGCGAGCTGCCGACCGATGGCTCGCTACCGGGCGGCTACTACGAGCCGATGATGCAGCCCCTCCTCGGCGACGGCTTCCACAAGGACGGCGAGGGCCGCCTCCGCGACGACCTGCGCCAGATCGCCCGCATCGCGCACCCGATCGCGTGCACGCTGCCGCACGCCGCGCACACGTTCGCGCGCGCCGCGAAGGTGAAGGACGTGGTGCTGCACGACCAGCTGATCGCCGAGGCCACGGCGCTCGCCGATCTCGCGGTGACGGGACGGAGCTCGTTCCAGATGTTCCGCAACGCCAAGCTGCAGGCGAACTACTGCGACCTCATCACCACGCGCGGCCTCGTCAACGGGTGCCCTGTCTTCCAGCCGACGGTGGGGGATCCCGACGAGATCGAGGGCTGCACGCGCGCGCTCCAGCGCGCCTACAGCGTGGCCAACCATCTGCGCACGGGTCAAACCGTGACCGCGTCCGGCGCGTGGTTCGACGCGTTCGGAATGATGAGGGCCGACGCGATCCTCGATCATCGCCGCAAGGAGAAGGCGCGCGACGCGCTACGCTGGATCGCGGTGTCGGGCGAGGACGATCTGCCGCACCGCCCGGTCAACGTCCCGTCGTCGGACTGGCCGCAGTTCGATCTCGACGTGACGGTGCACCGTCCGTACACGCCGTTCGGGCTCCTCGAGCTGCCGTTCACGGCGGTCCCGGTCACCGTCGAGACGCGCTACGTGATCGCGCAATCGCGCGAGCCGTCGCGCTCGGTGGCGACGCCCGGAACGTACTCCCTGGCGCCCGACTACGCGCCCCAGATCGACCCGGACGCGGAGATCCTCATCTTCATCCACGGCATGGACTCGCGCGCCGAGGAGGCCGGGGAGATCAGCCGCGCGCTCTTCGCCCGCATGTACGACAGCAGCAAGAAGCTGGCGATCATCAGCGTCGACCTGCCCACCTCGGGCTACGCCGAGACCCTCGACTACGACGTGGTCTCGCCGCTCGTGGCGATCGGGTATCCGGAGTACGGCGACTTCCACGGGACCGGGATGACGCCGCAGCTCGACTTCATGGAGGACTTCGTCGTGAAGTTCGTCGAGACGCTCGACAAGGATCTCGTCGCGCGCGGGCAGCCGTCGATCCTGCCGCGCATCCGCGCGGTGATGGGCGGCAGCCTCGGCGGCAACCTCACGATGCGCCTCGGCCGCCGGCCGAACACGTCGTGGATCCGGAACGTCGTGCCGTGGTCACCGGCGTCGGTGTGGTTGTCGTTCGGCGAGACCGCCGCGCCGATCCGTCACCAGGGCGCGGCGCGGCCCTGGGTCTTCGCCAACGATCGCGATCCCGCGGATCCCGACGACCTGTCGCCGGCGCGCCTCGACCGTCGCAGCGACTTCTTCTACAACTCGTGGGCCAGGGACATCTCGCCCGGCATCATCACGGTGACGCAGCCCGAGACCTGGTACAGCCCGCACTACAAGTGTGCCTACTCGGCGATGGCGGCGGCCCGCCTCGATCGCCACGAGACATACGACGCACGCTTCCTGAGCTGGCGCTGGCGCCTCGCCACCGAGCAGCAGCTCTACAGCCACGCGAGCATCGATCCGCTGACGACGATGGAGCGC
Organism: Kofleriaceae bacterium; assembly: GCA_035525615.1. Classification (GTDB taxonomy): domain Bacteria; phylum Myxococcota_A; class Polyangia; order Haliangiales; family Haliangiaceae; genus UBA2376. Next base: position 43,191 of record DATLEB010000149.1, read on the forward strand.
TACATGTCGAACGACAAGCGCATGTTGCTGCTGTGCGGCCAGGATGACGAGGTCAAGGGCAACCACATCTGCGACGCCACCGAGGAGATCGCGGCGCAGATGACGCTGACGCCGGGCGTGGCGATCAGCCTCGAGGACACCGGGCACGCGCTGCACAGCGAGCGGCCGGCGTATCTCGCGCGCAAGATCGACGAGTTCCTCGGCCTGCACTGAGCGCGCTGACGTCAGCGGTGCGTGTCCCGCCACGCCGTGGCGGCGGCGAGGCGCTCGTCCATGAGGCGCGTCGCCGACGCCCACAGCGGATTGGCGGCGTACTCGACGCGGGCGCTCGTGTAGTCGCGCACGGCATCGCCGACGAGGCTGCGTGCGCGTTCGCGTTCGCGCGCGCCGCCGGTCGACCACAGCGCCTGGGCCAGGCTGAAGGCGGCGCCGGCGCGACGGTTCGGCTTGGCCGCGGTGCTGGACTCGAGCGCGCGGTGCACCGGCTCGAGCAGCGCGATGGCCTCGTCGAACGCGGCGGTCTCGGTCAGCGCGCCCGCCAGCACCAGCGTCGCGGTCTCGACGCGGTCCGCGTCCCCGGCGGCGCGAGCCAGGGCCAGCGCCTCGCGCGCGGGCGCGACGGCGTCGGCGGCGTGGCCGAGCTGGAGCTCGTTGCGCGCGACGCCCTCGAGGGAGAGGCCGAGCTCCTCGACGGGGTCGCCCGCCGCCTCGCGCAGGAGGCGCGCGCTGTCGCGGTAGGCGTCGCGCGCCGACATCCACTCGCCGGCGAATTCGTAGACCATGGCGAGCCCGAAGACCTGCGGCGCGCGCTCGGCGGCGCTCACGCCCTGTTCGTGCTGGATGGCGATGACGATGCGACCCTGCTCGATCGCGCGCGCGAACTCGCCGGCGAGGAGCGCCTGCGTGCCGGCGACGGTGGCCCGGTCGGCGGCGGCGGCGAGCTTGTCGGAGCCAGCCCGACCGCCGGCGAGCTCGATGCGGTCGAACACGGCCGCGGCCTCCGTGAGCCGGCCGGCGCGCTGGTACGCGTTCATCAGCTCGACCGCGGCGGCCAGCACGCCGCGGCTGTCGTCGTCACGATGCGCGCTCTGCTGCTCGAGCGCGCGCTGTCGCGCTGCGATCTCGCCGGGCAGATCGCCGTCGCCGCGCGCGATCATGGCGCGCGCGCCGTCGAGCGCCGCTTCCACGATCCAGTCGCCGCCGGCACGCTCGAGCGCCGCGGTCGCCTGCGCCAGCTGACCACGCGCCTCGGGGACGCGGCCGAGCCGTACCAGCGCCTCGGTGAGCAGCGCCCCGGCATGCGCCTTGGCGAGGTCATCGGCGAGGCGCTCGGCGGTGTCGTGCGCGCTCCGTGCGGCCCGCTCGGCGGCGGCGAGATCGCGCCGATCGAGCGCGACCGACGCCTCGAGGAGGAGCGCGTCGAGGAGCAGCGAGGGGTCGCCGAGGGGCTCGATGCGGCGGCGTGCGGCCACGACGTCGCCCCAGCGATCGTCGGTGCGCGCCGAGACCGCGGCGAGCTGCGCCCGTGCCTCGTCCAGCGCCGGCGTACGCGGCGGCGCGGTGACGTCGCGCGCGCGGGCGCACCGCTCGACCGGTGGCAGGTCGTCGATCATCGACCACGCCGCACCGGCCGTGACCGCGGCATCGGCGGCGGCGACCTCGAGGTGCGCGCCCAGCTCGAGCGTCCGCTGGTCGAGGCACGCGGTCCGGCTCGCGACGAGATCGTCGCGGCGCGCCTCGGACGACGTGCACACGGCCTGCCGCACCGCGCTCCAGCGCGCGACCCGCGCGTCGACGGCGGCGAGCGCGCGCGCGATCTCGGCCGCGGCCGCAGGCTCACGGCCGCCGAGCGCCTCCGCGAGCGACGCGCGACGCGGCGCACTCCACGTGGCGTCCATGAGGTCGCCGCTCCGCGCGCAGCGCGCACGTGCCGCGGTGGACGCGCCGTCCGGCGAGGACATCATCGTCGCCACGAGGACGGCGGCCCCTCCCGCGGCCGCCACGGCGGCGAGCCCACCGGCCACGAGCGGCCAGCGCGGGCGCCGCGGCGTCATCGCGTCGAGGAGCGCGTCGATCGACGGAAAGCGCGCCGCGGGGTCAGCGGCCAGCGCGCGCACCAGCGCCCGATGCACCTCGCGGGGGACGCCGGGGTCGTCGCGTAGCGGCGCGAAGCGACCGGCGCGGATCGCGGCGTGGATCTCCTCCATGTTCGCGCCGGCGAACGGCCGCTCGCCGTAGAGCGCCTCCCACGCCGTCACCGCGAAGCTGAACTGATCGGACGCGGCGGTCGCCTCGCCGTCGGCCTGCTCGGGGGGCATGTACGCCGGCGTGCCGAGCACCATGCCGGTGGCCGTGAGCTCGGTCGCGAGCACCGCGTCGCGGGGCGCGGACGCGTTGCCCTCGGGCGCGGGCTCCAGCTCGGTGACCGCGCGCGCCAGACCGAAGTCGCCGACCAGCACCTGCCCCTCGTCGGAGACGAAGATGTTGTCGGGCTTGAGATCGCGATGTAGCAGCCCGGCGGCGTGCGCGGCGGCGAGACCGCGCCCGGCCGCGACGAGATGCCCGAAGACCTCCGCCACGGAGCGCGACGGACGCGACGTGCGCAGCCACTGACGCAGGTTGGCGCCCTCGACGAGCGCCATCGCGACGAAGAGGTCGCCGCCGTGCTCGCCCACGTCGTGCACCGCCACCACGTTGGGGTGAGAGAGCCTGGCCAGCGCCTGCGCCTCGCGGCGGAGTCGCTCCTTCTCGGCGCCGGGATGCAGCAGCTTGATGGCGACACGGCGCCCGAGCTCCGGGTCGCGTGCCGCGTACACGACGCCCATACCGCCGACGCCGAGGCGCGCCTCGATGATGTAACGATCCACGTGCGAACCCGGCGTCAGCTGCGCCGGGGCGGGCGCGCGCGGCTGCGTGCTCGATGTCTCGGCCAGGCCGAGCAGCGCGGAGATCAGCTCGCGACAGCTGTCACACGCGGCGGCGTGGTTGGCGACGGCGGCGCGCTCCGGCCCGGAGAGGCCATCGCTCGCCAGCGATGCCAGCGTCTCCGCGTCGGGACACGCCACCATGGTCGCTCGAATCTACGCGGATCGTTTCGGGCTGTCCAAGCGGTTCGTGGGATGCTGGCGGCATGGACACCGACGAGGCCGCGGCGATCGCAGCGCTCGTGGCCGGTCACTACCAGGCCGGACGCGCGGCGTTCCCCGACGTCGTCGTCGACGAGGCGCGCTTCGGAGCCGAGGTCCTGCGCCGCCTCGGCGAGCACGCGACGCGCGAGCGCCTCGAGCGCCTGTCGGCCGATCACGTGTACCTCGCCATCGCGTGCGGCGACGGTGACGAGACCGCGATGCGCCGGCTCGACACCGAGTTCCTGGGCGAGGTCGACGCGTGTGGCGCACGCCTGCGCGCGCTCCCCGCGCAGACCGCCGACGTGCGCGCGCACGTCCGTCGCGTCCTGTTGGTGAGCGAGCCCGGCCGGCCGGCGGCGACGACGAGCTACTCGGGCACGGGCGATCTGCGCGGGTACATCCGTGTCATCGCGACGCGCGAGCTCATCCGCGTCATCAACAAGGGCCGGCGCGAGGTCGGCGTCGCCGACGAGATGCTCGACGCGCTCTCACCCGCGCAGGACCCCGAGCTCGTGTACCTGCGCGACCACTATCGCGAGGACGTCGACGCCGCGATGCGCGCCGCGCTCCTCGGGCTCGCCGAGCAGCCGCGCGCCATCCTCCGCTACAGCCTGATCGAGGGCTGGAGCATCGACAAGATCGGCACGCTGTACGGCGTCCACCGCGCCACCGCCGCGCGCTGGGTCACCGCGGCGCGCGAGGAGCTGGGCGAGGCGATCCGGGCCGAGGTCGCCCGACGCCTCTCCATCTCCGTCGACGATGTGGCGTCGATCGTGCGCCTGGTCCAGAGCCGCATCGACGTGTCGCTCGCGCGCATGCTCTCGCCGTCATCGTGACGCGCAGGCCGCGCGGTCGGGAGGCCGCGGCTATGGACAGCGGAACGCGGCGGCCAGCCGCTCGAGCTCGGCCCACACCAGGTCGCCCGCCCCGTACGGCCGCGGCGATGCCACGAACACGTACGCCCGCTCCTGCCCCGCCGAGCACGGCACGCCGCGCACGCGGAGCTGCAGCGTCAGCCCCTGCTGCGCCTTGAACGCGTCGAACGCCGCCACCGTGCCGGTCACCGTCCCGCTTGCGAGGTCACCCTCGAGCGCCGCCGCGAACGGAAACGCCTTGATGTCCTCGCGCTCGGCGCCGCCCACCGCGATCGCGAGCCCCCGGAAGTAGGCCACGAGGTCCGCCTCCAGCACTTCCACGCTCGCCGGGCCCGGCGCCGCCACGTGCCACACGAACGCGTACGAGAAATACCACTCGTCGCCCGGCACGAGGAACGCCTTCGGAAAGCGCAGCTCCTCGACCCCGCGATACGCCAGCCCGGGCGCGAACTCGAGCGGAAACGGAATCGTCTCCGTGCGCCACCCCTCCGGCGTCTCCCACGCCGGCGCAATCGCCGCCGCCGGCGCCTTTGCCGGCACCACCGGCTCGGTCGGCACCGCACCACCACCGTTGCCGCTGCTGCATGCAGCGACGGCGACGGCGACGGCGACCATCAGACCGAGGGGCATTTCGCCTTGAGGAGCGGTCACTTGCCGAATTCTGCACGACGCCACGCAACTCGATCAATGGATGCCGATACGGTCCGCATGTTCGAGCAAGATGCGGGGCCCAATTCCATGATGCGCTCCATCTCACCGCGAGTGTTCCGGCTGTCTTTCGTCACCGTCCTCCTCTTCGGGGCGTGCAAATTCCCCGAGCTGGATCCCGTCGAGGTCGATGCGCGGACGGGTACCGACGGCGACGTTGGCGGCGATGCGATGACCGACGCGGAGGTGGATGCGCCCGTCGCGTGCGCACCGAGCACAATCGACTGCGACGACGCGACCGACGTCTACACGGAGTGCTCGGCACAGGGCGTGGCGACGTTTCAGATGATGTGCCCGCTTGGGTGTTCGACGACCGCCGAGAAGTGCGTCGATATCGATCCGAGCAACGGGCTCGCAATGTATCTCGATATGGCCGCGACTGCGCCCGACCTCGTGCTCACGGGGACGTCGACGATCAACCCCGACACCGGCGCCATCCTCGTCGGCGGAACGGGAGTGGTTGTGCCTACCTTCACGACCGCCAACGATGTTCGCGTCTTCGTCGTCAAATCTTTGTCGCTTCAGGGAACCACGTCCGTACTTCTCGACTACGAGACGTACGCGATCGCGTTCGTCTCACATGGCGATGTCTCGATCAGCGGCTTGTTCGACATCTCGGCGCAAGGAAGCCAGGGCGGAGCCGGTGCAGCATGGGGTTTCGACCAGGGTTCGATGCGCGGATGCACCGGCGGATATCCGGCCCAGCTAGGCCCTGGTGCGGGCGGCGGCGGTGGAGCCGAGCTTGGCGGGCGCGGAGGCTCGACGAGTAGTGCGTCCGGTTCCTCAGGCGGTGCCGTCGCGTCGTACGCGGAACCATTGCTCGGCGGCTGCGAGGGCGGCGGAGTCATCGGTACGCAGCAGAGCTCCCAATCCGTTGGTGGCGGAGGCGGCGGCGCGCTTCAGATCACGAGCCGGACTCGGATCGAGTTGAGCGGCAGCGGTGTCATTGACGCGAGTGGCGGCGGGGCTTCACACACGCCGGCGGGCGGAGAACGCCTTCCGGGGGCCGGCGGAGGCGGAGGTGGCAATATCGTCCTCGAAGCGCCACAGGTGATCCTCGACGGCGCCAACGTCGTCATCTCGACGAAAGGCGGAGGTGGAGCAGGCGCATCGACCTCGACGACTGCCAGCGGCACGGACGGAGGCTTCGATGCCGCGCGCGCCCCCGGGGGTAACAGCTCCATCTCGTCGCACGGCGGTGCGGGGGCGAATGGAACGCAGGGGCCCGGCGCCGGTCTTGACGCTGGTTGCAGCGGATGCCAGGGCGGAGGAGGCGGTGGGGCGGCGGGCCTGACAGTGTTCCGCAACATCGTGGGCGCCATCGCGCCTCAGAACGGCGCCGCTGTTCGATCGAAGCAGATGACGACGACGATCAGGACGCGGCTTGTTCCGTGATCAGGGGCAGTCGTTCTGGTTCGCCGCGACGACGGCATCCACCGTCGAGAGCGGCAGGATCGCCCAGCGATCGTCGAAGGTCTGCCAGGTCCAGATGCCCTTGATGGTAGAGAAGCAAGTGCCGTCCGCCTGCGTCAGCGCCGGACCGATGTCGTCGTCCGAATCGAACAGGACCGTCTGCGGGGCAGCGGCGGTGCCGAAATAGCGCACGCCGAAGGTTTGGCCGGACGGAGTCCCCGTCATGCGCACGTTCGCCAGCTGAATCAGCACGCCTTCGTACGGCTCGCCGGTCGTGTTGTTCGTGAGCGTCGCCACAGAGACTCCAGTGACCGCCGTGGGCGCGCTCGTCGGCGCGGACACGAACGTGATCGTCGAGTTTCGAATCTCGGTGAGTGTGTCGGTGCCGGAGCCGTTGTTGAACTCGTCGACTTCACCCTGAATCGTCACGTGTGCACCGACGACGACGCCTGCGGGCACCTGACCCGCCATCGTGCCGCGGTAGACCTGCAATCCGTTATGCGGCCCGGCCGCAAGCGAGTCGGCGACCCAGATGTTCTGGATGTTCGTGGGACCACGGCCTACGGCGGTCACGATGGCGTCCACGATGCGGATCCCAGTGCCGTCCGGATGCATGCCCATCTGGATGTTCGACACGGTCGTGTCGGTGGTGCAGCTCGCCTCGGCGGAGCAGCCACGGTCGGCGCAGTCGAGGAAGCCGTTGGCGTCGTTGTCGATGCCGTCGGCGCAGGTGCCGGGCGCCTCGGCGGCAGGGCAGCCGCTGCCGCCCAGCATGATGTCGGAGGTCGCGCGCGGCAGGACCTTGTAGTTGAAGAAGTAGTCGCCCATGCCGGTGATCGAGGCGAGGCAGTCGCCGCCCGTCACGAACGGCGCCGGCGGGTTGGTCGCCGAGTACGGGATCTCGGCGAGCGAGGAGTCGACCTCGAGCACGCCGGTGATGCGGAACGCGACGAACGTCGGGTCGGGCTCGGAGGAGCTGACGGGACGGATCTCGGAGGTGACGGAGATGTTCTGCACCGTCACGAGCACGCCCTCGTACTTCTCGTACTCGGCCTCGCGCGCCGCGGTCGCCATGCGACCGATCGCGAGCGCGTCGATGACGGCCGGCGCGGGAGGCGTCGTCGTGCCGGTCTCGGTGACGGTCATGACGCCGCCGGCCACGGGACCGAGCTCGGTGACGGTCGCGTCGTCGGTATCGAGCGAGAACTCGTCCTTCTCCGCGTCGGTGATGTCGACGATGTCGCCGACCGCGAGCTGCGCGACCACGTCGAGCGCTGCGCCGTAGACGAGCACGCCGGAGTACGCGCCGCCCTCGGGCTCGGCCACGTAGAAGTTGCCCTTGCGCGGGCCGTAGTTGTCGACCGCGGTCACGACCACGCCGCGCAGCGAGACCGGGGTGCCCGGCGGCATCGCGTCGTTCTGGACTTCCTGCACCGTGGTCTCGCCGCCGGCGGCGTCGGGGTTGCTCCCGTCGTCATCACCGTCGTCGCCTCCACCGCCGCGACAGGCGGCCGTGGCAGCGAACGAAGCACACAGAGCGAAGCAGAGGGCGGGCGTCTTGAAGCGATTCATGGCGTCTCCAGAAAGCGGAAGAACGCGTCTTACCGCAAAACAAAACGCCCGCGGTGAAGCGGGCGTCACACTCGGGATAACTGGCCTGCGACGACGTCGTCGCAATCCCCCGTGGGCAGTCCTGCCCACGATGATCTGGCCAGGGATTCGCTTACACGGCCCTGAGCCGGTTCCGGCTCAGACGATCCCTGGGGCCAGGCCGATCAGCTCGACGAAGGCCATGGAGGCCGCGTCGCCCTGACGGAACCGGGTCTTCAGCATGCGCGTGTAGCCGCCCTTCTTCGTCGCCTTGAAGTGCGGGCCGATCTCCGCGAAGAGACGGTCCATGGCGGCGGTCGTCTTCACGACCTTCCGCGCCTGGCGACGGGCGTGCACGACCTTGGCGCGCTCCGCGGGCGACATCTTCTCGCCCTTCTTCAGCAGATCCGCGACCTCGACGCCCCAGCCGATCGTCTGGTCGGCGTGCTTGCGGAGCTCCTTGGCCTTGGCCTCGGTCGTCTCGATGCGACCGTACGTGAAGAGCGCGGTCACCAGATTGGCGTACATCGCCTCGCGGTGCGAGGAGTTGCGGCCGAGCCTTCTTCCAGAATTTCCGTGACGCATGGCGCTTATCCGTTCTTCGTTTCTACTTGGTCGTTACTTCTTGAGCGGGTTGGGACCCGGCCAGTTGTCGAGCTTCATACCCAAGGAGAGGCCCATCTCGGCCAGGATCTCCTTGATCTCCTTGAGCGACTTGCGGCCGAAGTTCTTGGTCTTCAGCATCTCGCTCTCGGACTTCTGCACCAGCTCGCCGATGTACTTGATGTTGGCGTTCTGGAGGCAGTTGGCCGAACGGACCGAGAGCTCGAGCTCGTCGACGGTCCGCCAGAGGTTCTCGTTGAGCTTCTCCTGCTCCTCGTCGCGGATCGGCTCGGCCGGCTCCGCCATCTCCTCGAAGTTGATGAACAGGTTGAGCTGCTCCTTCAAGATCTTGGCGGCGAAGGCGACCGCGTCGTCCGGGCGGACGGCGCCGTTGGTCCAGACTTCGAGGGTCAGCTTGTCGTAGTCGGTCTGCTGACCGACGCGCGCGTTGGTGACCGTGAAGTTGACCTTCTTGATCGGGGAGTAGAGCGCGTCGATCGCGATGGTGCCGACCGGCAGGCCGGCCGAGTGACGCTCCGCGGGCGCGTAGCCGCGACCCGTCTGGATCACCATCTCCATGGCGATCTTGCCGTCCTTGGCGAGGGTGCAGAGCCGATGCTCGGGGTTCAGCACCGAAATCCCATCGACGAGCGTGATGTCACCGGCGGTGACGGCACCTTCACCGTGCTTGTCGAGACGCAGGGTGTAGGTCTTGTCGACCTCGACCTTGAAGAGCGTCTCCTTGAGATTGAGGATGATGTCGGTGACGTCCTCGACGACGCCCGGCAGCGAGGAGAACTCGTGCAGCGCACCCTCGATGTTGATCTGCGTGATCGCGGCGCCCTGAAGCGACGAGAGCAGCACGCGGCGCAGGCCGGTGCCGAGCGTCGTGCCGAAACCGCGCTCGAGCGGCTCGCACGAGAACTTCCCGTACGTCTCGCTGCGCTCCTCGATCTCGAGCAGGCGCGGCCTGATCAGGTCGCGCCAGTTCTTGGCCATGAAGGCAGTCTGCTCGGGGGTCGGCTCCATCGTCACTCCTTCGTCTCTCTCGGTCTCAGCAACAGCAGTCGAATCAGGTCAGAGCGGCAGGCGCACTGCCTAGCACATCACTTCGAGTAGAGCTCGATGATGAGCTGCTCGCGGATCGGCAGGGTCACGTCCTCGCGGGCGGGCATCTGCTTGATGCCGCCGCGCATACCGTCCTTGTCGAGCTCGATCCACTGCGGCACGCCACGGCGGTCCACCGCGGCGAGCGCCTCGCCGATGCGGGCGATGGTCTTCGAAGCCTCGCGAACCTGGACGACGTCACGCGGACGCACCAGGTACGACGGGATGTTGACCTTCTTGCCGTTGACCGAGAAGTGGCCGTGGCGCACGAGCTGGCGGGCCTCGGCGTGATCCGAGGCGAAGCCCATGCGGTACACGACGTTGTCGAGCCGGCGCTCGAGCAACTGGATCAGGTTCTCGCCGGCGACGCCCTTCATGCGGGTCGCCTTGAAGAAGTAGCCGCGGAACTGGCGCTCGGCGATGCCGTAGAGGCGCTTCACCTTCTGCTTCTCGCGGAGCTGCTCGCCGTAGTCGCTGCGCTTCTTGCGCCGCGACTGGCCGTGCTGACCCGGCGGATAGCTGCGGCGCTCGTAGCCGCACTTGTCCGTGTAGCAGCGCTCTCCCTTGAGGAAGAGCTTCATGTCCTCGCGCCGGCACAGCCGGCAGACAGGTCCCGTGTAGCGAGCCATCGCGTGTTTCCTTCGTTCTCGGTGCGCTCAGGTCAGCAGGTCAGACGCGGCGGCGCTTGCGGGGCCGACAGCCATTGTGGGGAACCGGTGTCACGTCGCGGATCAAATTGATCTTGAACCCGGCGGCGTTGAGGGCGCGCAGCGCCGACTCTCGGCCGGCGCCCGGACCCTTGACGTATACGGTCACGTTGCGCACGCCGTGCTCCATCGCCTTCTTCGCGGCGTCCTCGGCAGCGAGCTGCGCCGCGAACGGCGTCGACTTGCGCGAGCCCTTGAAGCCACGCACACCCGCCGACGACCAGGCCACCACGTTTCCGGAGACGTCCGTGATGGTCACGACGGTGTTGTTGAAGGTCGCCTGGATGTGAGCCACGCCGACCGGGATGTTCTTCTTCGTCTTCTTCTTGGTAGTTGCAGTCGACATCATCCACCTACTTCGTCGTCGGGGGCCGCTTCGTGGTCATGCGTCGCGGGCCCTTGCGGGTACGCGCATTGG
>DATLEB010000150.1:0-55186 GCA_035525615.1 Kofleriaceae bacterium
CTCTCAGAATGTGCGAGGCGCGACGAGAAGCCGTCCGCGCTCGCGGAAAATCAAGATGGCCGCGATCGTTCAACCAGCGCCAGCTGAAGCGCTTCTCGACGAGGATTTCAGGCAACCCTCGAACACGCGCTCCTCGCACGCGCGCAGAGCGTCAAGAGAAAAGCGACACCGATCGCGATGCCGACGGGGATGGCGCGACGGCACGATGGCGATGGCGACGGCGACGGCGACGGCGATGGCGACGGCACGATGGCGATGGCGATGGCGTTCGCTGTTGGCGACGTCGATTGCGCGATGGTGATGGCGATGGCGATGGCGCGATGTGCGATGGCGCGATGTGCGATGGCGCGATGGTGATGGCGACGGTGGTGATGGCGACGGTGGTGATGGCGACGGTGGTGATGGCGACGGTGGTCGCGATGTGAGGACGCGACGGCGATGGCGATGGCGATGGCGATGGCGTTCGCTGTTGGCGACGCTCCGACGTTTCGGCGCGGCCACGACCGCGCATTCCACGACCGCGCATTCCACGACCGCGCATGGCGACGGTCCGCCGTTCGTCTCCACGTGAAGACTCCTTACGTGGAGACTCGCCGCGCTTCGGCGCTGCCGCGATTGCGCGCACTCGTCGGCGCGGCAACGACCGCGCACTCCACGCCATCCCGCCGCCACTCCGCCCCCCCTCCATTCACCCGCAATCTCCCCTTGGCGCACCCCGCCCGCAGGTGGCGGCAGCGTCGCGGGGCTCGCCGGATCGCGACGAGCGCGCACGGACCGTGACCGCCGCTCCAGCGACCCTCGCGCGCGACGCCACCGTCCGCCTCCGCGGCGGCGCCGCGCGCGATCACCACCGTTCACGTGGCGGGCGCGGTCCGCCTGCGCGCGCGGAGCGACCGGCGCCCCGCGACGCTGCCGCCACCGAGGACGGGGCATGCCGCGACCCGCACCACTCGCACCACTCGCACCACTCGCACCACTCGCACCACCCGCACCACTCGCACCACCCGCACCACTCGCCACTCGCACCACTCGCGCCACTCGCACCACCCGTGCGATTCGCACACCCCCACGACTCGCTCAATCCACGAACAGCTCCCCCAGCAGCCACACCGCCGGGCCGTGATACTCCGGGGTCGTCACGCGCTCGCGGCTCCTCGTCGACAGCGCGAGCGCCGACAGCGCGTCGCCTCGCACGATCCCGCCCGTCACATCGTGAGTCCCCGCGCGATCGACGAGTCTGCCGAGCGCGATCCCCGCCCGGAAATTCCCGGTCACCGGCGCCACGTCGAGCCACGACCACTGCTCCACCACGAGCAACGGGCCGCCACCCGCGCCACCCGCACCCGCACCACCCGCCCCCGCACCGCCCGCACTCGCCGCACCACCCACGAGCGCACTCTCGGGATGCGTCCCGGCCGGTACGACGATCCCGCGCGCGCCTCCGTTCGGCGACATCCCGCGCAACGACGCCTCCCGTCCATCGAGCGAGAGGTCTCGCGCGACGCCCTTGCCGATCATCTCGAACCGCCGCACCGCCGCACCGTTCTCGTCGAGCGGCGCCGACCGCAGCCCGAACGGCAGCGTCCCGTCGCTGGACACGGTCAGCGGCTCCGCCACCGCGAGCGCGCCCGCGGCCACCGGCTGCCCCGGGCGATAGCGCACCAGCCCCTGCCGCTCGAGCGCCGGATCGGCTTGCGCAACCACGGCCTCGAACAACCCGCGCCCGCCGTGCAGCAGCGCCGCCGCGCGCAACGCCACCGCGATTCGCCCGGTCGGCGTCTGCAAGGCCTTCGTGCGCCGCGCCGCCGCGTCGAGCGCCTCCGCCATCTCGCCGCCGACACCGAGCTCCTCGCGCCGCCGCACCACGCGCGCGATCGTCGCCTCGACACCATCTCGCCGCACGCGCGCGACGATCTCGAAGCGCGTCTCCGGCCACCGCGCATCGACACCGCGCCGCGTGATGAGCTGCACCGCCTCGACCGCGACCTCGACCTGCACGTCGACGAGCTCGGCGCCGGCCGCGCGTGCCGCCGCCGCCGCTTGCTCCACCAGCTCGCGACTCACCTTCGCCAGGCTCGCCGTCTCCACCGACGGATCGGCCAGCATCACGCGCGCCGGCGCCGACGGTGACGGCGATCGCCACGCCGGCCCGATCGCCGCGCCCGCGCGCATCAACCCGGCGCGCAGCGCGTCGTCGACGGAATCGGTCGCCCCCAGCGTGAACGCCGCCGAGCCGCGCCCTTCCGCCGTATCGCGATGGATCGTCCCCGCCAGCAGCGTCGACATGCGCTCCCCACTCGCCCCACTCGCACTCGCCCCACTCGCACTCGCCCCACTCCCACTCGCACTCGCGCTCGTCACCCAGCTCGCCCGCACATAGCGCGCGCGCACGCTCCAGTCGCTGATCTGCCGCTCCTCACCGAGCGCGCGCACCAGCGATTCGATCGTCACCGTCACGACGAGCTCCCGCCGCCGCGCGCCCGCGCGACCTCGGCCCGCGTCAGCAACCACGGCGCGATCACCGCGCGCGCCGGCGCATCGCCCACGACGATCTCGCTCCGCTCGCGGCTGGTCTGGATCCCGTCCGACAGTAGCTCGACGGTGCTGCCGCGCACCTCGAGATCCCCCCACTGCCGACCCGTGCGGCTTCCGCCCGTCAGCTGCCGCGCGCGCGCGACTCGCATCACCGCCACGCCCGCCGCGTCGACGTATGCGTTCCGCAGCCCCTCGATCACCAGCCCGTTGTTGATGCCGAGCTCGAGCTCCGCAACCCCGCTGCTCCCCTCCACGATCGCCAGCTGCGCCGGCTCCTCGCGCAAGCGCCACGACGGCGCCGCCCGCCGCGCATGCCCGCCGGCCACGCCGTCATCGTCGAACCAGTAACGCGCATATCCCGCCGTCGCCGGCTCGTCGACGATCTTCACGATCTGACGGTCCGACACGCCGTCGCCCCCGGCCCCGCCCACGCCCCCGCCGCGCCCCGCTCGCACGTGCGCATCGACCAGCGCCGCGACCACCCCGGGATCCATCAGCACCACGTGCCTCCCCACCGGCGCCGGCGTCGGCGTGAACAGCGCGAGCGCATCTCCCGCCGCGCGCGCGATCGCGTCGTCGGTCACGCGCGTCACCGCCGGCCCGAACCCGCCCGCCACCTCGACCTCGCCGAACTGCGGCATCGAGCCCTGCCACGCCACCAGCGTCGCGCCCAGCCGGCTGCGCACCAGTCGCTGATGCCGGTCGCCGTCCTCGGCCACGACCCACACGCGGTCGTCGTCGGTCGCCAGCCACGCCGCGCGATACACGATCCGGCTCGACGCCGCCGCCTCCGTCCGCCTCGCGATATCGCGCGCGCGCGACAGCCAGTCGCTGTGCGCGAGCTTCGTCGGATCCACCTCGACCGGCTCGCTCCGGTTCTCCGGCGCCGGGATCGCCACGGCCTTTCCGGCCCGCCCGCCGCCACCACCGCCACCCGCATCCCGCGCCAGCCCCGCCGCGACCGCCGCGACCTGCAGCGGCGTCACCTCGTCGAAGCACCGCTCGACGCGCCGCCCGTCCGCGCCGACCCCCGACAGCACCGCCACCGTCATCCGCTCCTCGACCACCTCCGCCACGGCGACATCGACGAGCACGCGCACACGCCGCCGGCTCAGCACCCACGCGCGCGGCCGCGTCATGGCCGCGCCGATCACGCCCACCGCATCGCGCAGCGCCGCCCGCAACACGTCGCCCTCGACCTCGACGTTCGCCGGCGCCTTCACGCGCCCGCGCCCGCACGCCGCCGCGCCGAACGGCACGAGCGGCGCCAGCGCTGCCACCGCCGCGCTCGCACCGAACCCGCGCAGCAGGTCGCGCCGCTGAATCACGCCGCGAGTCTAACGCTTCGCGGTGCCGCTTGCTTTCACCCGCACCGGCTCGTCGGCGATCGCCGTGCGCGTGCCCTTGGCCGGCACCACCTTCGGCGCCACCTTCGCGCCGGGTGCGCCCTCGTCGAGCCAGCGCGCCGCGCGGTTGAAGTCCGCGAACCGCGTGTCCTTGCCATCCGCCCCGAGGAACACGAACAGGTAGTCGCGGCTCTTCACCTGCGCGCCGGTGACGAAGCAGTACCCGGCCGCGTGCGTGTACCCGGTCTTCCCGCCGGCCACCTTGTACTGCCCGAGGATCATCGGGACGTTCGTGGTGTTGTAACGAATCCTGGCGTAGTTGCTCTTCGACCGTATCTCGGCCGTCGTCGTCCCCATGATCTCGGCCAGCACCGGATCGGTGAGCGCCGCCCGCAGCGCGAGCGCCATCTCGCGCGCCGTCGACACGTTGCCGCGCAGGCCCGACGTGTCGGTGAACCGCGTCTTCTTCAGCCCGAGATCCTTGGCCACCCCGTTCATCGCGGCGATGAGCTCCTTCGGATCCATCCCGGCGGCGCGCCCAAGGGCGGTCGGCGCGCGGTTGTCCGATGCCATGAGCATGGCGCGCAGGAGATCCGCGTTCCGGAAGGTCTGCCCGATATCGAGCCTCGTCCGGCTGCCGCCGGCCGCCGCCTTCGCGTCCTCGCGCAGGATCTCGGTCCATCCGTCGAGGTCCATGCCCTTCTTTCGCACCGCCATCGCGACGAAGATCTTCGTCGTCGACGCGATCGCGCGGACCGAATCAGCGTCCTTGCCGTACACCTCGGCACCGGTTCGCGCGTCCAGCACGACGGCGGACCGGGAGCGGATGCTGGGCAAGCCCCCGTTTTCGGGCGGTTTGTCGGCCTCGGCCCGGCCGATGCCACCCCATGCCAGACCGAATGCGATTCCGACTGTCACGAATCGCCGCAGATGCATCGATCTCGAGCCTAACAGCGCGACCAAGTGCAGGCCAGAAAAGCACTACCGGCGGACATCGGTTATCATCAACGCCGCGGGAGGTTACGAATGGATCCGTCTTCTCATGGGGCGCCGCCCGGTCCCGATCCGTTGATCGGCTTGACCATCGGCAACTATCGCGTCAGCCAGAAGCTCGGAGAGGGCGGGATGGGATCGGTGTATCTGGCCGAGCACCCCCACATCGGCAAGAAGGTCGCGCTCAAGATCCTCCACGCGGAGTTCGCGTCCAACAACGACGTCGTCTCCCGCTTCTTCAATGAAGCCAAGGCCGTCAACGACATCGGGCACCCGAACATCGTCGACATCGTCGACTACGGCGTCCTGACGACCGGCCCCAGCGGCGAGGGCCTCGTCTACTTCATCATGGAGTTCCTGCCCGGGATCACGCTCTCGCAGCTGATCCAGCGGGAAGCCCCGCTACCTCCCGAGCGGGCTCTGAACATCTGCCTCCAGGTCGCCGACGCGCTCTCCGCGTCGCACAAGTCGAACATCGTCCACCGCGACCTCAAGCCCGACAACATCATCCTGATCCAGCGCGGCCGCGAGAAGGACTTCGTCAAGCTCCTCGACTTCGGCATCGCCAAGCTCACCGGCGATCAGCCGGGCTCGCGCCGCACGCGCACCGGCCTCGTGATGGGCACGCCGGCGTACATGTCCCCGGAGCAGTGCGAGGGTCGCGGCAACGTCGACCACCGCGCCGACATCTACGCGCTCGGCATCGTCCTCTACGAGATGATCACCGGCCGCGTCCCGTTCTACGGCGAGGGTTACGGCGAGGTGCTGGTCCAGCACCTGACCGCGGCGCCTCCGCCGCCGTCGACGATCCGCGGCCTCATCCCGCCGCACGTCGAGCAGGTGATCCTGAAGACCCTCGAGAAGCGCCCCGAGCTGCGCTTCCCGACCATGGACGAGATGAGCAAGGCGCTCATGGATCCGGTCGGGTACGTCGAGGCGCACGGCGGTGTCGCCAACTTCCTCGGCGCGTCGATCACGCCGAGCAACGAGCCGGTCGCGCCGGTCTCGCGGCTCACGCCGTCGCCCATCAACCGGCTCACGCCGGTCCCGGGCACCGTCACGACGCCCACCACGCTGGGCGGCGCGTCGGGTCAGGCCGTCGGCTCGCCCGGCGGTAGCAAGAAGGGCCTCATCATCG
Source organism: Kofleriaceae bacterium (assembly GCA_035525615.1). GTDB lineage: Bacteria > Myxococcota_A > Polyangia > Haliangiales > Haliangiaceae > UBA2376. The sequence continues at coordinate 6,013 of DATLEB010000150.1, forward strand.
GGGCCGGCGTCGCGGCGATCGCGCTCGGCGTCGTGCTCATGATCGTGCTCGGTGGCGGCGGCGGTGGCAGTAGCGCCGGCGGCACCGCGTCGGGCTCGGTGGCCACGGGCTCTGATACGGCGACCGGCGTCGCGACGGCGTCGGGCTCCGACAAGGCGTCGGCCGGTAGCGGCGCGACGTCGGGCTCCGACACGGCGTCGGCCGGTAGCGGCGCGACGTCGGGCTCCGACACTGCCACGGGGGCGTCGGGCTCGGGCTCGGCGTCCGGCTCGGCCTCCGGCTCGGACACGGGCTCGGGCGCGGCCTCGGGCTCCGACACGGGCTCGGGCGCGGCGACGGGCTCGGCGGCCGAGGTCGACGAGATCACGATCACCGTGGCGTCGACGCCCAAGGGCGCGTTCGTCACGTTCGGCGACGAGACGCGTCCGCGCGGCAAGACGCCCATCTCGTTCAAGGTGAAGGCCACCGGCGCCGACACCGAGATCGACATCGAGCTCCCCGGCTACACCGACATCGAGAAGAAGGTGAAGCTGTCCGGCAACATCGACCTCGAGGTCGAGCTCAAGAAGAAGAGCGGCAGCGGTGGGTCGAGCGGCAGTGGTCGCGGCACGGGTCGTGGCACGGGCCGCGGCACCGGCAGCGGCACCGGCGGCACCACCGGCGACGACGTGATGGATCCGTTCAAATGAGAACTAACATGACCTACTCGAATCACCTCCGGGCCGCGATGTTCGCGGCCGCGCTCACCCTCGTGGCCGTGCCCATCGCGATGACCGCGACGGCGCATGCGCAGCCGACCAGCACGGAGCCGCGCGAGCGCGCGAAGTGGTACTACGCCGAGGGTCGCAAGCATTACGACCTCGGAAACTTCGACAAGGCCGTCGAGAACTTCAAGAAGGCGTACGAGGAGCTGCCCGACGGCGCGTTCCTCTTCAACATCGCGCAGGCGTATCGCCAGCTCCAGGACTGCAAGAACGCGCTGTTCTTCTACAAGCGCTTCATGTCGGTGAAGAAGGACGCGCCGGCGAACACGAAGACCGAGGTCGAGGGTCACATCAAGGTCCTCGAGAAGTGCGTCGCGGATCAGGACGCGATCAAGAATCGACAGCCCGACGGCACCGAGCGTCCCGACGGACTTCCCGACGGGCCGAACGGCGGCGGCACGGGTGGAACCGGCGGGACCACCGGCACGGGTGGAACCGGCGGCACGGGTGGAACCGGCGGCACCGGCGGCACCGGCGGCGATGGTCGCGTCGCCGACGGCACCGGGGGCACCGGTGGTGACGGCGGCGGGGAGGACGGTGGCGAAGATGGCGGCGAGGACGGCGGTGACGTCGTCGAGGACGCCGGCGCGCCGCCCAAGCTCGTCGCGGTCCACGCCAACTTCGGCGCCGCGAAGGTCGGCGCCGGCTCCCTCGAGGTGCCGGTCCAGGTCGCGCTCGCGCTGACCGCCGGCTATCCGATCGCGATCAACGAGAAGCTCGTGGTGGACGCGGGCATCGGCTTCGGCTTCACGCCGGTGCCGTGGTCGGCCGGCGCCATCGACGGCTCGGCGTCGATGACCAACATCTTCGCCAACGTCGGCGGCACGTACGGCGTCGCGCCCAAGATCTCGGTGCGCGGCGAGGCCGGCGCCGGCATGCTCTTCCTCGGCGGGCTCGCCATGGGCAACCCGTTCACCGAGGGCGGCGCGGGCACGACCGGCGCGCTCTCGATGCCGCTGGTTCGCTTCGGCCTCGCGGGCGAGTACGCGTTCACCAAGAACCTCGCGGCGAACCTCACGCCGTTCGCGTTCTCCTTCAGCCCCGCCAAGGAAGGCATGAAGGAAGAGATCAGCTCGCTGACGCGGATCGAGTTCTCGGTCGGCCTCGGCTACCGCATGTGATCAAATGAAGAAATGTCCGTTTTGCGCCGAGGAGATCCAGGTCGAGGCCATCAAGTGCCGGCACTGCGGCTCGTTCATGAGCCAGGCGCCGGCCGGTGGCGCGCCGAAGGGTGCGCCCGCGCCGACGCCGGCAGCGCCCGCGCCTGAGGCTGCGCCCGCGCCCGCCAAGGGTCCGGGGCCGTTCGCCGCGCATCACGCGCCCGACGGCAAGGGCGAGCGCAAGCTGCTCTACGACGGCGCACCGTCGTGGCGCGCGTACTTCGGCCACTACTTCGTCGGCGTGCTCGGCGCGCTGATCGTGCCGGCGATCTTCTACAAGATCCTGTACTGGGTCGACGCGCCCCGCGGCACGCAGATCCTCGTCTACCTGGTGATGCTCGGGCTCGCCGCGATCTACTTCTTCGGTCTGTACCTCTATCGCAAGTCGATCAAGTTCCGCGTCACGAGCTCGAACATCGAGACCGAGCGCGGCGTGCTGTCGAAGAAGATCGACGTGCTCGAGCTCTGGCGCTGCCGCGACGTGCGCTACAAGCAGAACCTGCTCGATCGCATCCTCGGCATCGCCCACATCGAGATCTTCACGGCCGACGTCTCGACGCCGCACCTCGAGATCATCGGGTTGCCGGCTTCGCGTCAGCTGTTCGAGCAGATCCGCGACGGCATCGAGCTGCAGCGCCAGGCGCGCAACGTCTACGGCGTGGTTTCTTGATTCGCGGCTGATTCGCGCCTGATTCGCGCCTGCTCGCGGCCGAACGCGCAGATCCGGGCGCGAGTGCGCGCGTGCGGCAGCGCTCAGGTGCGCCTCGCTCACGCGGCCGCTAAACTGCCCGATGGCATCCGAGCTCGCCGCGCTCCTTCGTCGAGAGAAGAAGGAGCTCCTCGCCGAGTGGGGGAACCGGGTGCGCCACGCGCCCGACGTTCCGATCGCGCGCCAGCTGTCGATTCCGGCGCTGTTCGACAACATGCCGGATCTGATCGACGACCTGATCGGGTGCCTCGATTCCAGTGACCCGTGCGCGGTCGCGGAACGCGTCGCGTGTGGACGCGAGCTCGGGCGCAGTCGCGGCGCCGAGGCGCACGCCGCGCACCGCTCCGCCGAGGGCTACTCGGTGCGGCAGGCGCTGCTCGAGCTGTCGGTGTTCCGCATGGTGCTCCTCGAGGCCGTCGGGCACAGCGGCGCCGTGATGCCCGTCGAGGACATGATGATCGCGCACGCCGCGCTCGACGAGGCGATGCGCACCTGCGCGCACGAGATGCAGCAGGTGAACGTCGCCTCGTCGCTCGGCGAGTCGAACGCCCGCAAGGAGATCCTGCGCGTGGTCACGCACGACCTGCGCAACCCGCTCAGCACGGTGCTCCTGGCCGCCGAGACGCTCGCGACGTCGACCGACGACGCCGCGGTGAAGAAGGGCGCCATCATCATCCGCAACACCCAGCGCATGCGCCGGCTCATCGACGACCTCGGCGACATCAACGCGATGGAGACCGGCAGCCTGTCGGTCGCGCCCAAGCCCGAGCGGCTGAGCGACCTGCTGCGCGACGCGGCGGCCAGCCTGCGCGACCGCGCCGAGAAGAAGGGCGTCGAGCTGGCCGCGGACACCAACCTCGACGTCGTCGTGCAGGCCGACGCGCACCGCGTGCATCAGGTGCTAGGTAACCTGATCGGCAACGCGATCGAGGTGCTCACGCACGGCGGCCACGTGTCAGTGAGCGCGGAGGTTCACGGCGAGGAGGCGATCGTGATGGTGCGCGACGACGGGCCCGGCATCGACGCCGATCACCAGAGCCTGGTCTTCGACCGCTTCTGGCGCGCGCCGAACGCGCGTTACGCCGGTAGCGGCCTGGGGCTGTCGATCAGCCGCGGCATCATCGAGGCGCTGGGCGGTCGGATCTGGGTGGAGAGCGCGCCGGGCCAGGGCGCGACCTTCTGCTTCACGCTGCAGGTCTCGCCCATCATCCGAACTGAACCGACCGCTTCGTGAACGACGGCGCGATCGCCCACCAGCCGTTGATCGGGAAGGTGGCCGTGGCGGACGCGTCGTCGGCCGCGGCGCCGGCCGAGACCAGCACCGGCGCGTAGTGCTCCCACGTCGGCAACGCGCGCCGCGCCGACGGTCCCTTGCTCAGGAAGTCGATGAGCGCGTCCGCGTCGCGGCGGGCGAGCGCGTCGCCGGCCCAGTCGTCGAACTCGACGGCCCAGGGCGCGGGCCCGTCGCCGTGGAAGCCTTCGCGCATGTTGTGCGTGAGGAAGCCGCTGCCGACCACGAGTACGCCCTCGCGACGGAGCGGCGCGAGCTCGCGACCGAACGCGAACAGATCCTTCGCGTCGAGCCCGGGCAGCGAGATCTGGAGCACGGGCACGTCCGCCTGCGGATACATCGCGAGCAGCGGGATGTACGCGCCGTGATCGAGCCCGCGATCCGAGCGCTCGTAGCCGCGACCGCTCGCGCGCATGAGCTCCTCGACCTTGGCGGCGAGGTCGGGCGCGCCCGGCGAGCGGTACTGCAGCCGGTAGTACTTCTCGGGGAAGCCGTAGAAGTCGTAGACCAGCGGCACGGGGCTCGTCGCGCCGATCTGAAGCGGCCGCTCGTCCCAGTGCGCCGACACCATCAAGATCGCCTTGGGCTTCGGCAGCGCCTTGGCCCACGCCGCCAGCTCGCTCACCCACCCGGCATCGTCGAGCAGCATGGGCGCGCCGTGCGCGAGGAAGATCACCGGCATCGTGGTCGTGTTCGTGTTCGAGTTCATGGTCGGCTCCTGGCGACACGCGGCGATCAGCGGCGTCACAACCGCCGCTCTCAGCAAGTCACGCCTGCGCATCATGGAACCCCCATGATTGGCTCGCACGACCCCCGCCACAAGCCGCGGCTCCGCCCCAGACCTGTCCACTGCGGGAACAATCTGGGCCCGAGGCCCGAGGTCTGAAGCCCGAGGCCTGAAGGAATTGAAGTAGCGGCGGCCTCCGGCCGCGACTACTTCAGCTTCTTCTTCAGCGCTTTGATCTCGTTCTCGGCGGTCTTGCGCAGCCCGTCGTCCTTCGACGCGAGCTCCATGTACTTCTCGAGCGCGTCGACGGCGAGCTTGTACTTCTTCTGGGCCGCGTACGCGAAGCCGAGGTTGAAGTAGAGGTCCGCGTTGTTGCGGTCGGTCTGGAGCAGGTCGGTCAGGAACACCTCGGCCTCGGCGGGCTTGCCGCTCTCGTAGAGGACCTTGGCGAGCTTGCCGGCGGCCTTGGGATGCGGCGGCTTGGCCTCGAGCGCCTTGCGGTAGGCCGCGATGGCGTCGTCGGACTTCTTGTTGATGCGCAGCATCTCGCCGTACACGTACCAGTAGCGGGACACGCCGGGCGCGAGCGACGTGGCCTTCTGCGAGCTGGTCTCGGCCTCGCCGTTGTCGCCCATGTCGTTCTGCGAGACGGCGAGCTGGTACCAGGCCTCGGCGTCGTTGGGATCGGCCTTGGTGGCCTTGAGCAACCACGACACCGACTCCTGGGCCTCGAACTGCGCGCGGCGCACGACGCCGAGCAGCCGGAGCGCGCGTGCGTTCTCGGGCTCGAGCTCGATCGCGGCGCGCAGCTGGAGCGCGGCCTCGTCGGGCTTCTTGGCCTGATCGAGACCCGAGCCGAGCGACGTGAGGTAGTTCGCGTTCTTGGGCTCGAGCTCGACGGCCTTGCGGAGATCCTCGACGCCGTCGTCGATGAGCGACGCCAGGATCTTGGCGCGGCCGCGCGCCTCGTGACCGGCGGCGCTCTTCTCGTCGAGCGCGAGCACGTTGTCGGTGACCTCGATCGCGGTCGCGAAGTCGCCGGCGCCGATGAGCGCGTTGGCGTAGATGAGGCCGCCCTTGGCGTCGGCGGGGTTGAGCTCGTAGTAGGTCTTCGCGACCTGCACCGCCTTGTCGGGCAGCGAGTGCGAGAGGAGGAACTGCACGTGCTCCTCGGTGATCGCGATGTCGGCCTTGGCCGCGCTCGCCTCGGTGTACCTCGCGTGGGCGGTATCGAGGTCGCCGGCCTTGGCGGCGACGCGCGCCGCGGTGAGCGCGGCGACCGAGTCACCCTTGGGCTTCTTGGGCTTGGTCTTCTTCGTGGTCTTCGCACCGCCGCCGCAGGCGACGACGAGCGACGTGGCGACCAGCCCGACTGCGGGGGCACGCACGGCCAGGGCCGTCGCTACAAGGACTCGGCGGAGCACCTTCACCCTCTGAAGCTAACCGTTCGTGGCCCCGGGCGCAAAACGTGGAGAGGGTTCAGTTTTCGCCAAGCAAGTCGCGAAGCTCGGGGTGCCCGGGCGCCGTCTCGAGGCCTTTTCGCCAGGTCTGACGGGCCTCTTCGAGGCGGCCCAGGCGCGCCTGCACCAGCCCGAGGAGGACGCGGGCGTCGACCAGGTGCGGGTCGGCGACGACGGCGCGGCCGAGCGCGTTCTCGGCGGCGGCGAGCGCCGCACGCGCCGGCTCGTCGAGCGGCTGGCGATCGCCGACGCCGCCCCGCGCCGCGTGCACCGTTCCGAGGACGAGGAGGGTCTCGGCGTCGGCGCCGAGCGTGAGCGTGGCGGTCGCGGCGGCGATGGCCGCGTCGGCGCGCTCCAGATCGGCGAGGAGGCGCGCGGTGGCGCGGCCGGCGCTGATGCCGAGCGCGAGGATGGCCCGATCGTCGGGCGCGCGCTGGCCGGCGAGCATCTCGCGCCACAGCGCGTGCAGCCTTCGCTCGGGCGCGGCGTTCGCGGGGAGCGGCGCGAGCGGCAGGCCCGCGACCCAGGCGAGGTCGTCGCCGAAGAGCTCGGGCAGCGACGCCGACGGCAGCGACGCGTCGGAGAGGGACGGTACGAAGCCGTAGAGCGCGGGGCGCTGCGGCGACGGGCGCGCCGCGGCGATCAGCGCGAGGTCGCCGGCGCCGAAGCGCGTGCCGGCGAGGCCGGCGGCATGGGCAGCGCGATCGAGGTGACCGCGCGCGGCCTCGCGACGTGCGCGCTCGGTGGCGAGTAGCGCCGCGACCGCGCGACCGACGTGGCCGGGATACGCGGCCGGCGGCGGCGGCAGCGGCGCGGCGCTCTCGTCCGGCGGCTCGTCGACGACGAGCTCGAAGCCACGCCCGGCCACGCGCGTGCGCCGCGGATCGAGGGTGCCGAAGCTGGCGCGATCGGCCCCGACCACGCGCTGTGAGCGGAACGCCAGCGCGACGCGGCGCTCGTCGGGGAGGTCGAGGACGAGATCGGGGCGGAGGCCGGCGACGACACGCTCGTGCACGAGCGCGGTGCGCAGCGCCGGCTCGGTGGAGACGAAGACGCCGGGGCCCGCACCGACGGCGCCCATGACGTCGGCGGCGGCGCGCGCGACACCGTCGGCCGCGTCGTCGGGCGCCGGTGCACGGCGCGGCGCGATGGCGGCGATGGCGGCGATCGGGATGGCGGCGATGGTGGCGATCGTCGCGCGCTGATCGGCCGGTCCGATGCGCGCGATCGCGCCGGCGAGCGGCGCGATGCCAGTGGCGACGAGCGCGAGCGGCACCAGCGACCACGCCGGTGGCGCGGCCAGCGCGACGACGACGGCGCTGGCGACCGCCGCACCGAGGACGATCGCGGCGCCGCGCAGCCCCGTGAGCGCGCCGAGCCCGAGCCCGACCAGGCCCGCGAAGACGAGCACGGTACCGGTGCCGTCGGCGATGGCGTGCACGAGGCGCGCGCCGGCGGCGTCGCCGCCGCCGAGGAGCGCGCCGAGCGATGGCGCATCGTCGCGCAGGACAAACGGCGCGACGAGGAGCGCGAGCACCGCACCCGCGCCGATGGCGATGCGCCGCCACGGAAGGTCGTGAAGCGCGCGACACGCGTCCTCGTCGCGCCGCGCGTTCACGAGCGCCGCGAGCCCCCACAGCACGAGCGCCGCGATCACCGCGCCCTCCCCGCCCGCCGCCGTCGCCGCCGCCGCCGGGCTCGTCGCGAGGAGCGCCGCGCCGATCACACCGGCTCCCGCCGCCGTCGGCACCAGCGCGCGGGCGAGCGCGACCACGCCCGCCGCCGCGAACGCCAGCGCGACCGCGCCGAGCAGCGCGATGCGGAACGCCAGCTCGCCGATCGGGACGATCGACGCGATCGCGCCGAGCAGCACGCCGATCGCGCCGTGGCCGTCGCCGGGCTGCATGGCGGCCACGGCGACCGCGCCGTCACCGTCGAGCCAGCCGGCCGCGCCGGGCGCGCGGAGGATCGCGACCACCGCGACTGCGAAGAACACGGTCAGCTCGAGCGTAACGCGTGGGCGCGGCACGCCGAGACCGTACACCAGCGTCCGGCACGACCGCTGCATTCCGACCGCTCATGGAGCGCGAGCTCTCCGAGCTGCTCGGCACGATCCATTCGGGGTACGCGATCCTGTTCACGGGCGCGGGTTTCGCGGTGGGCGCGCGCGACCGGCGCGGACGCACGTTGCCGTCGTCGGAGCAGATGGCGAAGGAGCTCTGGCAGCTCGTCTTCGGAGACGCGCACCCGGATCGCAGCTCGCTCTGCGATCTCTTCGACGTCGCGATGCGCCGCGACCGCGACGCCGTCGTGCGCTATCTCGACGAGCGGCTCACCGTCGGGGAGGTGCCAGCGCACGCCGTCGCATGGTTCGCCGCGCCCTGGCGCCGCATCTACACCCTCGACGTCGACGATCTGGAGGTGGCGACGCGACGAGCTGCGAACGTACCGAAGACCGACGTCATCCACCTCAACGGGATGGTGGGCGGAGATCTCGATCAGATGACGTTCTCCACGCTCCAGTACGCCGAGCGGCTGATCGCGCGTCAGCCGGCCTACGAACAGCTGGCCGAGGATCTCGAGCACGCGCCGTTCGTCTTCGTGGGTACGACCCTCGACGAGGTCGTGCTCTGGCAGCACGTGATGCTGCGCTCGTTGCACAAGATGGCCTCCTCGCCGCGCTCGTTCCTCGTCGCGCGCTCGCTCACACGCGCGCGGGCCGTCCTGCTCGACGCGCTCGGCATCACGTGGCTCCCACTGTCGGCCGAGGACGCCGCGACGGAGCTGTTTCCGTCGCTGGCACCGTCGATGCACCGATCCGGCGCAACCCGATAGAGGAGGAATTCATGGCCACGGTCAACCCACGCACGCTCGCAGTCATCACCGGCGCCTCGAGCGGCATCGGCTTTCATCTCGCCAAGGAGTGCGTCGCGCACGGCTTCGATGTCGTGATCTGCGCCGAGGATGACGGGATCCACGAGGCCGCCGCCAGGCTCGCGGTCGACGGCCACGTGGTGGAGGCCGTGAAGGCCGATCTGTCGACGCCGATGGGCGTCGAGGCGTTGATCACGACGGTGGGCGACGGCACGCGGCCGATCGACGCGCTCATCCTCAACGCGGGCGTGGGCGTGGGCGGCCGCTTCCTCGAGACGTCGCTCGAGGAGGAGCTGCGCATGATCTCGCTCAACACCGCCGCGGTGGTGTACCTCGCGAAGAAGCTCCTGCCCGGCATGGTCGCGCGCAAGCAGGGCCGCGTGCTCATCACGGCCTCGGTCGCCAGCACGACGCCGGCGCCCTTCACCGCCGTCTACGGTGCGACCAAGGCGTTCGACATGTCGTTCGCCGAGGCGCTGCGCTACGAGCTCAAGGACTCGGGCGTCACGGTCACGGCCCTCCAGCCCGGTCCGACCGACACCAACTTCTTCGACCGCGCGCACATGCAGGACACCAAGGTCGCGACCGACAAGAAGGACGATCCGGCCGACGTGGCCGCCGCGGGCTTCAAGGCCATGATGGACGGCGACGACTCGGTGATCGCGTCGTCGGTGAAAAGCAAGATGATCGGCATCGCCAACGAGGTGCTCCCCGAGACCACCAAGGCCAGGATGACCGGCAAGCTGCACGAGCCGGGCTCGGGCAAGCGCCACTGAGCCCACACGGCCGCGAGCCGTTCGTGTATCCTCCTCGTGGGGGATGGCACGCATCCGCATCGTCGATGAATGGTTGCGCTCGCCGGCGTCACCGCCCACTCACTGGCGGTCGATCATGGTGGTCGCGGAGCGCTGGGCCGAGCAGCGCGTGCTCATGCGCGCGTACGCCGAAAGCCCGGACCAGACGCGGCCCACCATCGTCCTGCACGGGACCGAGGTCGCCATCGGTCCGGCCGGCACCGATCCCAACGGTGAATGGGGCCTCCACGTCCAGCCGCCCGTCGACGGGCTCGCGCAGGAGCTGAAGGAACAGCTCGAGCTGGCCGCGCGTCGGCTCGCCGGCGCCAAGGGCAACGCGCCGCGCCTGGCCGACGAGGCGCCGTCGTTCGAGCGGAAGCGCACCAACAACTGGGCGCCGGGCTCGCCGCGCGATGTGCCCGAGGCGCCGATCCCGCGCGCGTCGTGGGATCCCGCCGTCGCGGCGTCGCAACACGCGGCGCCGAATCCGCAGATCGCCACCGTCGTCGGTCCGCTGCACGCCGTCTCGGTGCCGCAGCACCAGGCCGCGGCGTACGTGCCGGTGGCGCCCGCCGCCGAGTACATCGCGCCCGGTGGCATCCCGTCGGACGGCGGCATGAGCGTCGGCGCACCGTCGAACCCGTCGCTGCGCAAGACGCCGATGCCGATGACCACCGACCAGGTGCACCGGCGCAAGCGGCGCACGACCAACAACCTGCCGGTCGCCGGCGCGCGCACCGCGCTCGGCTACTCGTCGGGTGCCGGTGCGCAGAACGCGGTCATCCGCCTCGGCCTGCGTCCGGCCGCCGCGGCGCGCCTCGGCCGCCTCGTCGATCGCACCGTGCCCGCCGATTTTCAGATCTCGCAGATCGAGCGTGAGGTCCTGAACGCGCTGGGTGAGCGCGAACGCCTGACGGCGCGCGCGATCGGCGAGCTGGTCGGCGTCGTCGACGCGGTGGCGTGGATGGAGCTGCTCGTGTCCAAGCTCGAGCGCTTCGGGCTCGACATCGTCGGGCCAGGCGAGCCGTCGGGCAGCGATCCGACGTACGTCTTGCGGCACTGAACGGCACGCGGCCTGCAGTTCCTCGCGTCATGAGCAGGAACAAGAAGATCGCGGTGTTCGGCCTCTTCAGCAGCCGCGAGCACCTCACGTCGGCGATCAACGAGCTCACGGCCGAGGGCTTCGCCCCCTCGGAGATCTCTGCGCTCCTGCCGAACGTCGAGGCAACGCGCGATCTCGCACACGAGAAGCACTCCAAGGCGGCGGAAGGCGCGGCGGTCGGCGGCGTGAGCGGCGGTGTTGCGGGCGGGACACTCGGATTGCTGCTCGGCATCGGCGCGATCGCGATCCCGGGGCTGGGCCCGTTGATCGCGGCCGGACCGATCCTGGCGGCGCTCGCCGGCGTGGGCGTCGGCGGCACCGTCGGCACGTTCACCGGCGCGCTCATCGGCATGGGCATCCCCGAGTACGAGGCGAAGCGCTACGAGACGCACGTGAAGAACGGCGGCTATCTGATGTCGGTGCACGCCGACGACAGCGGCGAGGCCGAGCGCGCCAAGGCCATCCTGAACCTGTGCGGCGCCACGGACGTCGACGAAAAGAAGGAAGCGCATCCCAAGGCGTCGTGACGCGCGCGCGTGCGCCGTGGCACGGCCATCGCAAGAAAACGATTCAGGCACGATCAGCCCGCACGAGACCGAGGTCCAGAGGAACCGATCGACGAGCCGATGGGCTTCAAAACCCACCGCGACGGCGATCAAGGACGGGAACTTCTTCCCAGAAGGACCGCAACGGCTGATCGTGCCCTTCTGTTGTTTCAGGGGTGGCCGCGCGGACACGCTCGACGCGCGCTCGCGCACTCACGGCGCCCGTCTCACGGGTGTGCCGGCGGATCGCTCGCCGGAAACGATTCCCAGCTCGCCTGGTCGACGGCGTCCCAGTCATCCGTGGTCTCGCTCGGGCACAGCCACTTCTCGGCGATCTCCGCGGTCCCCGGCGTGTGCTCGAACTCCGGGTGGCGCAGGCGCGCGCGGAGCGCGTCCTCGATCATCCGCGCCAGCTGCTGGCGGCGAGCGGTCCAGCCGAGGACGGTGCGAGCGCGCCGCGGATCGGCCACGAGCTGAGGCGGGTCGCCTTCGCGCCGCTCGCCGAAGCTGTGTGGCACGGCGCGGCCGAGCACGGTGGCGACGGTGTCGACCACTTCGCGCACCGAGTAGCCGCGGCCGGTGCCGAGGTTGATCGGGCCGAGCTGCTCGCCGCGCTCGACGGCGGCGAGCGCCACCAGGTGAGCCTCGGCCAGATCCTCGACGTGGATGTAGTCGCGCACGCAGGTGCCGTCGGGGGTCGGATAGTCGGTGCCGAAGATGACGAGCGGCGGTCGCTTGCCGAGCGCGGCGTCGATCGCCAGCGGGATGAGGTGGGTCTCCGGTTGATGATTCTCGGCGAGCGAGCCGTCGCGACGCGCGCCCGCCGCGTTGAAGTAGCGCAGCGCGCCCCACGCGATCCCGTGGGCGACGCCGGCGGCCGAGAGCGCGTATTCGAACGCGAGCTTCGAGGCGCCGTACGGATTCACCGGCGCGAGCGGCGCGGTCTCGGGGATGGGGACCGCGTCGGGCTGGCCGTAGACCGCCGCCGTCGACGAGCAAAGGAACGACCGCACGCCGAGCTCGCGCACGGTGTCGAGCAGCCGCAGCGAGCGGACGAGGTTGACCTCGAAGTAGAGCTCGGGACAGCGCACGGACGCGCCCGCCTCGATCTTGCCGGCGAAGTGCACGACGCTGCCCACGTCGTGCGCGGCGACGATGCGCCGGAGCAGCGAGACATCGCCGATGTCACCCTCGACGAGGTGGAGCGCCTCCGGAAAGCAACCCGGCGCACCGTTGGACAGATCGTCGAGGATGACGATGTTGCGGCCTCGCTCGAGCGCCAGGCGCGCGAAGTGCGAGCCGATGAAGCCCGCGCCACCCGTGACGAGGACGCTGCGTGATGTCGACATCCACCACGTAGATGCACGTCATGCGCCACGCTCGGTGACGTAACGCGCGAGCGCATCGTCGAGCGATGGCAGCATCGCGCCGCGCCACGAGCCGAGCGCGCTGAAGCGGGGACGCTGAGCGCGCCACGAGAGCGCGTGCGCGGGCACACCCTCGACGCCGTCGGCGTCGAGCCCGACCAGGCGCGCCGCCGCACGTGCCAGCTCCGCCCAGCTGACGGTGCCCACGTTGCTCAGGTGCCACAGGCCGAACTCACCGTCGATCAGGAGATCGAGGCTCGAGTTGACGAGATCGGGGAGGTACGTGGGCGACACGTGCGCGTCGTGCGCGGCCTGCACCGGCCGACCCTCGCGCAGCGCGCACAGGGTCTGCGTGACGAAGTTGTGAGAGTCCCACGGTCCGAAGAACGCGCTGGTGCGCACGACCATCGCGCCGGGGTGTGCGTCGAGGACGCGCTGCTCGGCCGCGAGCTTGCTGCGGCCGTAGACGTTGAGCGGCCGCGGGAGGTCGCGCTCGTCGTACGGCGTCTCCTTGGCACCGTCGAAGACGAGGTCCGACGAGAACGTGACGAACGGCAAGCGCGCGGAGGCGCACGCCTCGGCGAGGAGCTCGGGCCCATCGACGTTTGCGAGCATGCACGCGTGATGGTCGTCCTCCGCGTCGTCGACGCGGACGTACCCGGCGGCGTTGATCACGGCCCAGGGCTGGTGGCGCTCGAGCGCCTCCATCACCGAACGGCGATCGCCGATGTCGAGCGCGTCGCGCGTCGTGAGCTCGAACGCGAGATCGCGCACGCGACACATGCGCGCGAACGCACCTCCGAGGGTGCCGCGGGCGCCGGTGATGAGGATCGGTGGCCTCATGGCACCAGCACCTGTGGCTGTCCGAAGAAACACGCGCCGTAGGCGGCGGCGACGCGGCGCGCGGCGGCCGCGCCACGTCCGGGTCGCGCCAGCGCGACGATCGAGCCGCCGAAGCCGCCTCCGGTCAGCCGGGCACCGACGATGTCGCGGTCGGCGACCGCGAGGTCGACCAGCAGGTCGATCGCCGGGACCGAGACCTCGTAGTCGTCGCGCTGCGAGACGTGCGACGCGACGAAGAGTCGTCCGAGCTCGTCGACGTCACCGGCGCGCAAGGCGGCGACCGTGGCGCGGACGCGGTCGTTCTCGGTGACGACGTGGCGCACGCGACGATCGAGCGGCGACGTCAGCTCGGGGATCCGCGCGAGGAGCTCGGGCCGCTCGTGGAGCTCGCGCAACGACGACACGCCGAGGATCGCCGCGGCGCGCTCGCACTCGCCACGCCGCGTGCGGTAGTCGCCCGAGCTGTGCTGGTGCCGCAGCCCCGAGCTGATCACGACGAGCTCGACCGACGGCGGCAGCGGGATGGGCTGCACGACCAGCGTGTACGTATCGATGAAGAGCGCCGACCCGGGGGCGGCCAGGCTCGCGGCCATCGGATCCATCACGCCGACCGGAGCGCCGACGAGATCGTTCTCCGAGCGCTGCGCGATCAGCGCGAGCTCGACGTCGTCGAGGCTCCAGCCGAAGAGCGCGCGCAGGCCGCGCAGGAGCGCCACTGCGAGCGCCGCGCTCGACGAGAGTCCGGCGCCGATCGGGACGTCGCTGGCGATCGCCAGGTCGAACCCCGACGTGCGGTGGCCGCCGGCGCGCGCCGCTGCGGTCACGCCCTGAACGTGATCGAGCCACCCGCGACCCGCCTGCTCGTCGCCGATCACGTAGGTCGCCGGGGCCGCGTCGTCGATCTCGGCGCTGATGACGCGCACCACGTCGTCGCCGCGTGGCGCGAGCCACACCGACGTGTGTTGCGGGATCGCTGCGGGCAGGACCAACCCCTGGTTGTAGTCGGTGTGCTCGCCGATGAGGTTCACGCGCCCGGGCGCGTCGGCCGCCACCGATGGCTCGCGCCCGAACGCGCGCGCGAACCAGGCGGTGCTCGAGAGCTCCTCGGCGGCGCTCATGTTCGGGGCTCCTCGACGGCGCGCAGCTGCGCCGCGGCGGCCTCGGGCAGGACGTCGGCCGTGAATGCGCCGGCGCCGATCTCGCTGCCCGCGAGATACTTGAGGCGGCCCGGCATGCGCAGCGCCGGATAGATCTGGATGTGGACGTGCGACGCGACGTGCGCGTCCCCATCGGTGGGCGCCTGGTGGACGATCAGCACGTACGGCATCGGGACGGACCACAGGCCGTCGAGGCGGCGCAGCGAGTCGCGCAGCGCGTGGGCGAGCCCGTGGCGCTCCGCCGGTTCGAGGTGGTCGAGCCGCGCCGCGCGCCGCCGCGGTGCGATCCAGATCTCGAACGGATACCGCGCGCAGGTCGGCACGAACGACACCGCGTGCGTCCCGTCGTGGAGGAGCCTTCCGCCGTCGGCGACCTCGTCCTTGATCATCGAGACCAGGAGCGTCGTGCCGGTGCGCGCCAGGAACTCGCGCTCGTTGGCGACGTGCGTCGCGACCACGGGCGGCACGAACGGATAGGCGTAGATCTGCCCGTGGGGGTGGTGCAGGGTCACGCCGACCTCGACGCCCCGATTCTCGAACGGCATCACGTGTTGCACGTCGTCGCGCGCGCCCAGCTCCGCGGTGCGCTCGGCCCAGATGTCGACGATGAGCGCCACCCGCTCCGGCTCGAGCGCGCCCAGGCTCGCCTTCGAATCCTGCGTGAACACGACCACCTCGCAGCGCCCGCGCGCGGGACGCCCGTCGGTCGAGAGCGGTTGAGCACCGCCGCGATCCGAGAGCGCGGCGAAGCGGTTCTCGAACACCGCGGCCTCCCACGCACCCACCGGCACCTCGGTCGGCTGCTCGGGATCGCGCGAGGGCGCGAGCGGGTTCCAGCCCGACGGCGGCAAGAACGTGCGGTGCTGCCGGTGCCCGGCGTAGATCACCCACTCGCCTCGCAGCGGATGCCAGCGGAGGTGCGAGCTGCTGGCCCCGGGGCCGTCGCCGGCCGGCACGGGCGCGTCGTTCACGTGCGGAAACGGCGCCCGGCCGTACAGCAGGAGCTCGCGCCCGTCGGGCTTGACCAGTCGCTGGCGATGCATCACGTGGTCTCCCCCGTCGGATCCGGCGGCGCCGAAGGCACCGGATCCGGGTCGTAGTCGATCGCGGTGGCGCGGCGCGTGCCGCGTGTGGCGGCGGCGATGCGCGCGACCTCCGCCTTCGGCACGCGATCCGCGGTCGCGAGCCCGTTCTGCTCCTGGAACGTGTCGGCGAGCTGCGTGTAACAGAAGCCGGCGAGGCCGCGACAGTCATGGACGACCGCGAGCAGCTGGCTGTACGCCTCGAGTAGCGCGTTGCTGCCGCCGACCTTGCTGTAGCCCCACGCCGCGTCGTTGTTGGTGAGGGCGGCGATACCGCCGAACTCCGAGAGCACCACCGGGCGGTGCTCGATCGCGAAGCCCTGCACCGCCAGCGCCCGTCCGCCGGGTTGCTGACGATCGAGGACGCCCTCGACGGCCTCGGCCGACGCGTAGCGCTCGCGCAGGATGCGCGGGTTCGAGGCGTAGTCGTGGATCGTGACGATGTCGGTGGCGACGTGCTCCCAGCCGTCGTTCCCGACGACGGGTCGGGTCGGATCGAGCGTCTTGGTCAGGTGGTAGAGGGCGCGGACGTAGTCACGGTGGGCCGGGTTGATCATGAGGTCGGGCACGCCCCACGACTCGTTGAGCGGCACCCACGCGGCGACGCACGGGTGCGAGCGATCGCGATGGATCACTTCGATCCACTCGGCGACCAGCCGCTCGACCGCGGGGATCGTGAAGCGGTACGGGCTCGGCATCTCGACCCACACCAGCAGGCCGAAGATGTCGCACCAGTACAGCCACCGCGGGTCCTCGATCTTCTGGTGCTTGCGCACGCCGTTGAAGCCGAACGAACGCGCGAGCTCGACGTCCTTGCGCAGCGCGCCGGTGTCACGCGGCGTCATCACGGTGTCGGGCCAGTAGCCCTGGTCGAGCACCATGCGCAGGAAGAACGGACGGCCGTTCAGCCACAGCCGGTTGCCCTGCACGTCGATCGAGCGCAGCGCGGTGTAGCTCCACGTCGCGTCGATCAGGCGATCGCCCTGCCACAGCTCGACATCGGCCGTGATGAGCGTGGGATGCGCCGGGCTCCACAGGAGACGGTTGCGGTGATCGTCGATGCCGGGATCCGCGAATCCGATGCGGCGCGAGAGGTCGCGCGCGCTGAGCTCGTAGCGATCGTCTGAGATCACCTGACCGGCGCGGTGCATCCGCACGCGCACGCTCGTGCCCGGCGGCGGGGTCTCGTTGAGGTGGACCTCGACGCCCATCTCCCAGCGATCGAGGTGCGGCTCCCAGCGCAGCCCCTGGATGTGGAGGTCCGGCACCGGCTCGAGCCACACCGTCTGCCAGATGCCGCTGGTGCGCGCGTACCAGATCTCGTGCGGTGATTCGAGCCAGTCCTGCTTGCCGCGCGGCTTGGCGAGGTCATGCGGATCGTCGTCGGCGCGCACCACGATGCGCAGGACGTCGCTGTCGCCGCGCGCGGCCGTGACGTCGGCGGTGAAGGGCGTGTGACCGCCGCGATGCTCGGCCACGAGGGCGCCGTTGACCCACACGCGCGCCTGGTAGTCGACGGCGCCGAAGTGAAGGAGGAGGCAGCCGGTGCGCTCGGCGGGCGTGAGGCGCACGTCGAGCCGGTACCACATCACGGCGTGGAAGCCGGTGTCGTGGATCGTGCTCGCCTCGGACTCGGGCGCGAACGGGACGACGATCGTGCGATCGAACCGGACCTCCTCGGGCCGGCGGATCGCGCCGGCCGGCTCGAAGGCGAACTGCCACGTACCGTCGAGTGAGCGCCAGCGGTCGCGCTGCAGCTGCGGGCGGGGATGTTCTCCGCGCCGCACCATCTCCGCGTCGGGCTCGACCAGCTTGTCGTGTTTCATCGCTGCCACCAGCCCGTGCCGGCCAGCGCCGGATGCGACGGCCGGCCGCCGGCGGCGAGCGCGCGCACCACACCGGCGAGCGCGGTCGCGCGCCGCTCGGGTCCACGGACGTCGAACACGCCCGGCTCGTAGCGACCGCGCACCTGGGTCAGGAGCGAGTCCCAGTCGTAGGCCCCGAGTAACGCCCACACCGTGACCGCTCGGACATCGGCGCCCCGCGCGCGGGCAGCCTCGGTGTCGTCCCAGATCGCGAGCAGCCACCGCATCTGCTCCTCGCGCGTGCAGCCGAGGTGCGCCTCGGTGATGGCGATCGGCAGCTGATATCGCTCCCAGGCGTCGTCGAGGATGCCGCCGACCCCGCGCATCGCGCAGCGGCGCACGGCGGCGACGTCGTCGTAGCGATGGCGGCCGTTGCCCGGCCCGGGCGCGGCACCGCGCTCGTCGAGGAAGCGCTCGCTGGTGATGTAGTAGTTGATGCCGAGGACCTGCGGCGGGCACGGGTGGTCGGCGAACCACGCGAGCCGCGCCTCGGGCAGCCCGGCCTTCAGAAGGAACGCCCCGATGGGGTGGTGTCGATCGACGCGTCCGCACAGGAGGTCGTACGTGATCCATCGGCGCGCGTTCTCGAAGTCGGCCTGGTACGCGAGCCGCGGCGTGCTGTGCACGTATCCGATGTCCTCGGTCTGCACCAGCGCGGCGCCGGGATGGACGGCGCGGATGGCCTCCATCGAGCGGACCACGCCCTCGAGCTCGTTGGCGAGCGCGAGCGCGAAGCTGCGATCGTCGGCGGCGTGCGGATACCAGTGGCCGTAGAGCGCGCAGAAGCGCGCGGTCGTGAGCGGTTCGTTGACCGGCGTGTACGCGTCGATCCACGGATACCGCGCGGCGACCGCGCCGGCGTACGCGGCGAGGCGCTTCGGCAGCTCGTCGTCGAGGAGACTGGTGTCCCGAGGGCCGGAGCCGTGGTGCATCAACCCCGCGATGGGGCGAATGCCGAGGGCCTGCGCGCGCTCGAGGTAAGGATCGGTCCAGGACCAGTCCGCCGTCGCCGGACCGTCGGGCGCGGTGCGCTCCCACAAGATCGGCAGACGCAGCGTGCGCAGGCCCAGCTCGGCGAAGCGATCGAGATCGTCGAGACAGCGGTCATGGGCGGTGCGGACGATCTGATCGACGTACGTGTCACCGATTCGCGTGACCGTGCACTCCATTCCCCCCCACATCTCGAGCGGTGGCGTGTGCGATCGAACGTCCATTCCCGGCCTCCTGCGTGATGTCGGCGTAGAGCTTGAGAGCCTGCGCGACGACCTGGTCCATGTTGTAGTAGCGGTACGTGGCGAGCCTGCCGACGAAGTGAACCCCTCGGCTCTCCTCGGCGGCGGCCAGCTGGTGGTAGCGCTCGTACAGCGCGGCGTTCTCGGGGCGCGGGATCGGATAGTAAGGATCGCCCTCCGCGCGCGGGATCTCCCGCACGATGCTGGTGCGCGGATGCTCCTGGCCGGTGAGGTGCTTGAACTCGGTGATGCGCGTGAACTCGTGGTCGTTGGGGTAGTTCACCGTCGCGACCGACTGGAAGCGCGGCGTCGCCAGCGTCTCGTGGCGGAACTCGAGCGACCGGTACGGCAGCGGGCCGTAGCGGTGATCGAAGTACGCGTCGACCGGGCCGCTGTAGATGACGCCCGTGTGCGCGAACTCGCCGGCGATCTCGCGGTAGTCGGTGTTGAGCATCACCTTGATGTTGGGGTGCGCGAGCATCCGCTCGAACATCCGCGTGTAGCCGAGGAGCGGCATCGCCTGGTACGTGTCGCTGAAGTAGCGGTCGTCGCGCGTGGTGCGCGTCGGGATGCGCGCCGTGACCGACGCGTCGAGCTCGCTGGGATCGAGACCCCATTGCTTGCGCGTGTAGCCGCGGAAGAACTTCTCGTAGAGGTCGCGGCCGATCTTGGCGACGACGACGTCCTCGGACGTCCGGATCTGGTCGCGATGCTCGGCCTTCGACGCGAAGAACGCCTCCAGCTCGAACGCCGTCAGCGTCAGGCCGTAGAGCTTGTTGATCGTGTCGAGGTTGATCGGGATGGGCAAGAGCTGCCCGTCGACGCTGGCGAGCACGCGATGCTCGTAGTTGCGCCACTCCGTGAACCGCGACAGGTACTCGAACACCACGCTCGAGTTGGTGTGGAAGATGTGCGGTCCGTAGCGGTGGATGAGGATCCCCGCGCTGTCGTAGTGGTCGTACGCGTTGCCGCCGATGTGCGGGCGCTTGTCGCAGACGAGCACGCGCTTGCCGGAACCGGCGGCGAGCCGCTCCGCCATCACGCTGCCGGCAAAGCCGGCGCCGACGATGAGGTAGTCGAACATCAGGCCACCTTCGTGTCGAGAACGGCCGCGCCACGCGCGAGGATCGAGGCCTCGATCTGCTCGTCCATGCGCTTCCAGGTCTGATCCCACGAGATCTGCGCCAGGAAGTCGTCGGCGACGAGCTGACGGGTCTCGGCGTTCTCCGCCATCGCCTCGTCGATCGCGCGCGCGAACTCCTCGGCAGTGTCTGCGATCCTCACCAGGCCGAGCGGCTGGTACGGGTTGACGACGTCGGTGATCGACGTCGAGACCACGGGGCGGCCCGCGGCCAGGTACTCGGGCGTCTTGGTCGGGCTGATGTAGCGCGTGGCGTCGTTCTTCGCGAACGGCATCATCGCCACCTCCCATCCGGCGATGAACGCGGGCAGCTCGTCGTACGAGCGCTTGCCCAGCCAGTGCACGTTCGGCGCCTGGGGCAGGATCGCGGGGTCGATCTTCACGACCGGGCCCACCATGACGAAGTGGACATCGGGCCGGAGACGCGCGGTCGCGCCGAGGAGCTCGACGTCGAGTCGCTCGTCGATGACGCCGAAGAACCCCACGCGCGGATGCGGGATGCTGGCCTGATCGGCCGCCTCGTCGACGATGCTGCGCGCCTGGGCAAAGTGCGGGACGTCGACCGCGCTCGGGAACGCATGCACGTTCGGATGACGGTCGCACTTGGCGCGATAGAGGCTCTGTCCCCCCGTGAACACCACGTCGGCGGCGGCCATGAGCTGCGTCTCGTACGCCAGCAGACCCGCCGGGGCGCCCTGGAAGTTGCTGAGCTCGTCCATGCAGTCGTAGACCACGGCCGCCGGGTGCAGATCGCGCGCGAATGCCATCGCCATCGGCGTGTAGAACCACAGGACGTAGCGCTCGAGCGCCTGCGTGGCTACGAGCTCACCCATGAGCTCGCGCAGCCGGCGCGGGATGGCCTGGTTGTCCGTGCCGGCGGGGAGCGTGGGTCGCACGACCGTGACGCCCTCGCGCGTGGTGTTGAGATCGAGTCGTGGCTTGGTCCCGTCGAGAACGGGCTCCTCCACGAAGAAAACGCGCCGCTGACGAGCGGCGCGGGACAGGAGGTGCTGAGGTCGCTGGAAGACGAAATCCCAGCGCAGGTGAGAGAACACGATCAAGTCGTGGAGGGATCCCATGGCGTGGCGCGTTGCACCGAACATGCCGCGGCGTGAGACGAGCGCTTTCAACCGCTTCCGATGATCGCTACGTGCGATGCCGCCCGATCAGGCCGCGACATCCGTGCGCGTCACCACGGCCGCCGCGATCTCCTCGTCGATCGCGGCCCACGTCTCGTCCCACGAGCTCGAAGCCGCATCGTCGACGACGACGTCGGCTGCCACGAGCAGCTGCGCGTGGAACGACGCGAGCCCCGCCACGCCCTCATCGGTGGCGGGAAGATCGCTGCCGAGGTCGTACACGACGGCCGTGGGGTGGAGGTCGCGCGCGAACGCCATCGCCATCGGCGTCGCGAAGTACAGCACGTAGCGCGCGCTCTCCTTGCGCAGGAACGCGTGCAACATCGTGCCGAGGACGCGAGGCATGAGGAGGTTGTCCATCCCTGGAGGCAGTGTGGGGCGCACGACGATCACGCCGTGCTCCCGCGCCTCGATCTCGAGCTGCGGCTTCTTGCCGGTCAGTCGAGGCTCTTCGACGTAGAACACGCGACGGTTGCTCGCCGCGCGCGCCATCAAGAGGTGGATGCGCCGTGGCTCATGGCTCCAGCGCTCGTGCGAGAAGCAGATCAGATCGTCGTATGCGCCCATGAACGGCGCCTCATGCAGCGCGTGTGCCGTCGACGAGGTGCGCGGATTCGCTCGCCACCGGGGCCCGCGGATTGCACCTACATCGCGACCGAAAGGAAACAATGAACATGCTCTCGAAAAACGCTCTCGTGCTCGCGCTCGCGCTCGCCTTCCCCGCGACCGCACTGGCTGGTCCCGGGAAAGGTGAAACCAAGGCCGACAAGACGGTCAAGAAGGGGCAGCAGCGCCTGAGCGACGGTGATCTGTCGACGCTGCAGCACCACCACGACGTCAACCAGATGGAGATCGAGATGGGCAAGCTCGCGCAGCAGCGCGGCGGCCCCGAGGTGAAGAAGTACGCGGCGCAGCTGGTCAAGGACCACCAGGCCGCCGACAAGACCGCCATCAACCTCGCCAAGGCACGCGCGGTGACGCTCTCGTCGCACGCGACGCCGATGAGCGACATCGAGGCGGCCGAGCACGAGAAGCAGATGCAGACCATGGATCGGCTGAAGTCGCTCGAAGGGTCGAACTTCGACCGCGAGTACCTCACCGCGATGGTCGATGGTCACTCGGCCGAGCTCGGCTACCTGACGGTGGCGATCGCCGATGCGAGCGACACGAAGCTGAAGGCGCACCTCGAGAAGGTGCGGCCGACCATCGAGAAGCACGCCGACCAGGCGCGCGATCTGCTGGCGCAGATCGACGGCGGCGACACGACGATCAAGACGCCGGGCCAGACGCCGGGCCAGAAGACGCCGGGAGAGATGAAGTCGAACGACTCCAAGACCCAGCCGGCGAGGCCGTCGACCCCGTCGACCGGCACGCAGACCCCGTCGACCGGCACGCAGTCGCCGAAGTCGGAGACCACGCCGAAGGCGCCCACTCAGCCCCGCCCGCAGTGAGGTGACCCATGCAATGCGAGACCTGCGGAAACAACTACGACAAGGTCATCGAGATCGTGAAGGACGGCACTCGCCACGTGTATGACTCGTTCGCGTGCGCGATCCACGCCCTGGCGCCGGCCTGCGCGCGTTGCGGCGTGAAGATCATCGGGCACGGGCTCGAGTCCGAGGGTGAGTACTACTGCTGCGCGCACTGCGCGCGGCATATGGGCGTGCGCGCGCTGCGTGACCGCGCCGAGCCGTCGACTTCCGCGGCGAATGCGACGTAGCTTTCGCCTTCGCCTTGCCGTTCGACTTCCCGTTCGCCTTTCCGTTCGCCTTGCCGTTCGCCGACTTCGCACGCGTCGAGCCCTCGAGGCTGGCGCGTAGCGAGGCGAGCAGGTCGACGACGTCGCCGTCGCCCTTGCCCTTCGCGGGCTTCTTGCGAGCGTGGCCGTCGCCCTCGGCGGCCTCGGTCTTCGCGTGCTCCTTGATGACCTTGCGCAACGCTTTGTCGGCCTCGTCCTCGAACTTCGACGGGTCGAAGGCCGCCTTGCCGAGCTGGGCGACCAGCGAGCGCGCCATCTCGCGCTCGGGCGCATTCAGCCGACCGCCCTCGCCGCGCGCCACGTCCTTCTCGCGATGAACCTCCTCGTCGTGATGCAGAGTGTGCATGACGAGGCCGAGCTCGCTGGCGCGCACCGCGACCAGATAGCTCTTGCCGCGCGCGAGCTGCGTGCCGACGCCAACCGAGCCCACGTCGCGCAACGTCTCCGCGAGCAGGTGATACGCGCGATCACCGCCCTTGCCCGGCGAGAGGTAATACGCGTTGTCGAAATAGACGGGGTCGATGGTCTCCGCGGGCACGAACTCGATGAGATCGATGCGGCCGGTGTTCTTGGGGAGCGCGGCCTGCGCTTCTTCCTTCGACATCACGACCTCGCCCTCCTCATCCTCGTAGGCGCGCGCGAGCTCGTCGTCCTCGACGGCCACGCCCTCCTCCTCGCAGATGTACTGACGCTTCACGCGCGAGCCGTCCTTGGCGTGGACGAGGTGATAGGAGACGCGGCCTTCGCGGCGACGTGTCGCGTGGAGACCGACCGGGATGGCGACCAGCCCGAGGGACAAGGTCGCCGACGACATGACGCGTGAGGTGCGTGGCATGCCTGATGCACTTGCCATTCGCGTGCCGCACCGGCACCCAATGGAGGATTCGAGATGCCCCGTGGAGACAAGTCAGCGTACACCGGCAAGCAGAAGCGGCAGGCCGAGCACATCGAGGACAGCGCGAAGAAGAAGGGCCGCTCGTCCAAGACCGCGGCACGGATCGCGTGGGCGACCGTGAACAAGCAGGACGGCGGCGGCAAGAAGGCGGGCAGCGGCCGAAAAAGCACGAGCAGCGGCGGCCGCAAGCGCAGCCGCCGCTCGTCCGCGAAGCGTTGATGCCTCGCGCGACCGCGTGACTAGGGCTGTCCCTGTTCAGGGCCACCCCCTAGAGATCACATTCCGTGCGGCCCTTGCTCCGCTGATTCCGACGCCGCTCGCAGACGCGAGCGCCGTCGGGCTGCACGCGGTCCGCACTAGGCGCGCGGGCGCTTGCTGTGGTCCTGGTCCTTCTCGGGCGAGCTCGAGACGGACTGGGACTGCGAGCCGGTCTTGCCCTGACCCGACTGGCCGGACATCTCCTGCTGCTTGTCCTGCACGCGGATGTTGTTGGTCACGTCCTTCACGCCGCGGACGTGCTCGATGCAGTCCTCGGCCATCCGCTTGCTGCGGCGATCCGGCACGGTGCCGGAGAGCGTCACCTCGCCGTTCTTCACCTGGATCTCGATGTTCGACGCGTCGACATGGTCGTCGTCGCTGAGCGCGTCACAGACCTCTTCGCGGATGCGCTCGTCGGAGCGCGCGTAGCCCGACGGACCCTTGCCGCGGTGTCCGCCGCCGAACGGGCCGCTGGTTCCGTACTGCGAGCCGCGCTGCTGACCGTACGAGCGATCGACGTGACCGAGCGTGCCGCCGTAGTCGCGATCGCGATCGTAGTCCTGGCGCGCGCCGGTGCCCCAGTCGCTGCGGCCCTGCTGTCCGCGCTGACGATCTTGCATCGAACGCTGCCAGTCCTGCTGCCCGCCCATACCGCCACCCTGCTGCCCGCCGCCCTCGTACTGCCCACCACCCTGCCCGCCCTGCCATTCCTGGCGACGCTGCCAGTCCTGCTCGCCTCCGCCGCCCATCCCGCCCATGCCCATCCCGCCGCCGCCGCCGCCGTAGCCGCCGAGCTGACTGCTGCCGCCACCGAAGCGCTGACCGCCCGGCCCCATCCGCTGCCCGCCGAACCCGCCGCCGTATCCGCGCTGCTCCGAGCTGAAGTCTTCCTGATCGAAGTTCTGGCGGTTGCCGCCGTAGCGGCTGCCGCGCTCGCGGTCGTACATCTCCTCGCCGCGGAAGCCGGTCTGCTGCCGGTACATGTTGTCGCCCATCCGGTCGTAGTTGCGGTCGCTGCTCATGTTGCCGCTCTGCGAACCGCTCTGCCCGCCCGTCCCCTGGTAGCGCATCCGATCGTCGTCGCGACCGCGATCCTCGTCCCCGCGCCCGAAGCGTCCGGAGCTGCGCTCGCGATCTCCATCGTTCTGGTCGCGCATGCCGTAACGCTCGCGATAGCGCTCGTTCATCTCCCCGCGCTCGTCACGACGATCTCGCTCCCCATTGCGGTCACTGTGCATAGCCATGTCGAAGTCCCCTGTTTGATGTGTTGACGCCGCCGACCGGGCTGCACACCTCGGACCACAAGGGCGATACATCAACTGATGAAAGAAGCTGGGTCGCCTCGGCACTCCCGCGAGGCAGAGCGCACGTCGTGCGCAAACGCACGAGGCGAATGCGATCCGGTGCGCACCCGAGTCGCGGGCACCATCCATGCAGCGACGGCGGTCATGCGACTGACAACTCTCCTTGGTGGACCGCTCATCGCCGGCGCGATGGCCGTCGCGATGATGGTCGGGTGCAAGAGCGGGACGGACACGAACACGAAGGCCAACTTGCGCCCCGAGCAGGACCACGGGTCCGCGCCGTCGGCTGCAGGATCGGCGGACGACAAGGGCATCCCGGCGATCCCCGGTGACCGCTCCGGCGTCGGCGACGGTGGCGTCGGCGACGCGAGCGCCGCGCCTCACGATGCAGGCAGCGACGCCGGCACGAAGGGCGAGACACCCTTCGACGACGAGAGCTCGCCCCCACCGCCCGACGCGCGATAGCGACTCCGAAGGGCGACGCCGAGCGCGCTCTGCGCGGCCCAGTAGCCGCACATGCCGTGCACGCCGCCGCCCGGTGGCGTCGACGAGGAGCAGACGAAGACGTCGCCGGCCGGCGTCATGTACGGGTCGACGCGCGGCATCGGTCGGAAGAAGAGCTGGCGCACGTCGGAGAGGCCGGCGTTGATGTCGCCACCGACGTAGTTGGGGTTGTAGGCGGCGAGCTGTGACGCGTCGACGGACGCGCGCCGCAGGATCACCTCGCGGAATCCCGGCGCATGGCGCTCGATCTGGTCCTCGATCGCAGCGGTCGCGTCGCCCGACCATCCGGACGGGACGTGGCAGTACGCCCACCCGGTGTGCATGCCCGCCGGCGCGCGCGTCGGATCGAACAGGCTCGGCTGCACGAACAGCACGAACGGGCGCGCCGCCACCTCGCCTGCGTGCGGCGCGCGCTCGGCGGCGGCGATGTCGTCGAGGGTTCCGGAGAGGTGGACGGTCGCCGCGCGTGCACACCGCGCATCTCGCCACGGCACGGGCTCGCGCAGCGCCCAGTCGATCTTGAACACGCCGGGTCCGTAGCGAAAGTTCGCGAGGCGGCGGCGGTACCACCCCGGCAGCCGCGCGCCGGCGATCTCGAGCATCTGCCGTGGCGCGACGTCGAGGATGTAGGCGCGCGCCCGTGGCACGTGCGCGAGGCTCGTGACGTGATGGGAGACGAGCACCTCACCGCCGAGCTCCTTCAGCCTGGTCACGAGCGCGTCCGTGATGGCGCGAGATCCGCCGCGCGCGATCGGCCAGCCCACCGCGTGACCCGCAGCGCCGAGGACCAGCGCGAACGACGCCGTCGCGAGCGAGTCGAGCGTCACCATCGAGTGCGCCGCGATCCCCCCGAGCAACGCCGGCGCGGCGTCCTCGCGGAAGCGAGCGCGCGCCAGGCCCTCCATCGATCGGATCGCGTCGCGCCCGAAGCGCGCCATGAGGCGCAGGTGCGTCGGCCAGCGCAGGGGACCGAGCACCATCTCCAGCAGATCGTCGAAGCGCTCGACGAGTGGGCGCATGAGCCGGACGTACGCGTCGCCGTCGCGGCCGAGCTGCGCGGCGGTCTCGTCGAGCGACCGCTCGAGCGTGACCACGCGGCCGTCGCCGAGGACGTGGGCCAGCGCCGCCGGAGAATGCAGCCAGGACACGCCCGCGCCCTCGAGATCGAGCCCGCGGAAGAAGGGCGACGCGGCGCCCAGCGGGTGCACCGTCGAGCAGACGTCGTGCGCGAACCCCGCCAGCGTTCGCTCGTCCGTTCGACAGCCACCGCCCGGCGTCGCGTCCGCCTCGAGGACGAGCACCGAACGACCCGCGCGCGCGATCTCGATCGCCGCCGATAACCCGTTGGGTCCGGCTCCGACCACGACGGCGTCGTACGCCCGCGCCACCGTCACGTGGACACCGCGGCGGACGCGGTCGGCAATTGCCGCGTACGGCCGCGAACATGCCGCCACAGGTTGCCGGCCTCGATGCGCGCGACTCGTACGAGCGCCCACGCGATCAGCCGCGGCGTGCCGAGCCGCGGACGGCGCTCGCCATGGATGTGCGCGCGTTCGCGGGGGCCCTCGCCCGCGCGACCGCTCGTGCGCTCCGGCAGCTCCGGCGCGAGGTGCCAGCGACGCAGCGCATCGAGGAGCACGTGCTCGACCAGCCGCGGGAACAGGGCGTGTGCGACGAGGCCGGCGCCCACGAAGCGCGGGATGCGCCGCGTGCGTCTCGGCTTCTCGACGAGGTCGGCGATGACGCGCGCCACCGCCTCCGGCTCCTGCACCGGCGGCATCGCGAAGGGGGTGCGACCGGTGCTGTTCGGCGCCACCTCGAAGTGCGGCGTGTCGATGGCATACGGCATCACCGTGCAGACATGAATGTCTGGCTCGTCCGCCAGCTCGACGCGCAGCGTCTCCGACAACCCGCGCACTCCGAACTTGCTGATCACGTAGGACGGGACGAAGGCCTGACCGACCTCGCTGAGCACCGAGCCGACGTTGATGAGGACACCGTGGTGCTGGCGCCGGAAGATCGGCACCACCGCGCGGGCTCCGTGCATGGAGCCGAAGAGGTTGGTCTCGATCACCCGCTGGTGCGCCTCGAAGGTGTCCTGCTCGAGCAACGCGAAGAGCGTGACGCCCGCATTGTTGATCCAGACGTCGATCTGTCCCCATTGCTCCATCGCGGCTTCCGCGAGCTTCTGGACGTCGGCTTCGCGCCTCACGTCGGTCTGCACCACGAGCGCATCGGCTCCCTGCGCGCGGCAGCGGCGCGCGGTCGCCTCGAGCTCGTCGAGCCGGCGCGCCGCGAGCACGAGACGAGCACCGCGACCCGCGAGCTCGAGCGCGAGTGCTCGCCCGAGTCCGCTCGACGCGCCCGTGACGACAACAACCTGATCCTGGATGGCAGCCATGCGTGATCGTGGCTGCAACGGTCATTCCGCGCGACGCGTGTGCAAGGAGGGTTTCTGGGTCAGACTTGGTCGATGCACGCTGTGGAGATCGCCGCCTGCTTGCGCGAGCTCGCGGTCTACATGCGGCTCGAGCGCGACAGCGATCGCGCACGCGCGTACGAGCGCGCGGCGCGAACCGTGGAGGCCGTGCACGACCTCGATCGTCGGGTCGCGGAGGGCACGCTCCTCGGGCTGCCGGGGATCGGGACCTCGATCGCGCGCGTCGTGACCGAACTCGCGCGCACCGGGCGCCTCGATACGCTCGATCGCTTGCGCAAGCTGTGGCCGGCCACGCTGGTGGAGCTGTCGCGGCTGCCCGACGTCGGGACGCGGCGCGCCCGCATCCTCGTCGAGCAGCTGTCGCCGCGCGATCTCGACGAGCTGCTCGAGATGGCGAAGCAGGGGCGCGTGCGCGAGCTGCCGGGCTTCGGCAAGAGCACCGAGAGCAAGCTCATCACGTCGCTCGAGACGCGGCACGAGCGGGGCACGCGGCGCCTGCTCCAGGACGCGCGGCGCGTGACGTCGACGCTGGTCGAGTACCTCCGCCTCGCACCCGAAGCGGTGCAGGTGCACGCCGCGGGCGAGGCCCGGCGGTGGATCGAGATCGTCGACGAGATCGTCGTGGTCGTCGCCACCGAGCAGCCGGCGGCGATCCGCGCGCACGTCGCGCATCACCCCCTCGTGGTCGAGGTCGCCGACGGCGAGACCGCCGGCATCGCCGTCGCGCACCTCTCCGACGGCGGGCTGGCCCGCATCCACCTCGCGCCGCCGGCGCTGCTCGGTGCCACGCAGATCATCGCGACCGGTTCGCCGATGCACGTGTCCATGCTGCGGCAGCGCGCCGCGGCCGCCGGCAAGCAGCTGGAGACGATCGAGGGGCTCGAGGGCGTCGTGTACGCCGCCCTCGGGTTGCCGTGGATCCCGCCCGAGGTCCGCGACGGCGACGACGAGATCACCCGCGGCGCGGCCGGCGAGCGCTTCGATGATCTGGTCACCATCGCCGACGTGACCGGCGCCGTGCACTGTCACACCACGTACAGCGACGGCAAGCACTCGATCGCGCAGATGGCGCATGCGGCCGAGGAGCGCGGGCTCTCGTTCCTCACCATCACGGACCACTCGCACGCCGCCCACTACGCCGGCGGGCTCGACGACGGGCGCCTGCGGGAGCAGTGGAAGGAGATCGAGAGCGCGCAGGCCGGCACGTCGGTGCGGCTGGTGCGGGGCACCGAGTCGGACATCCTCGTCGATGGCAGCCTCGACTTCTCCCACGAGACGCTGACCGCGCTCGAGATCGTGATCGCCAGCGTGCACAACCGCCACAAGCTCGACGAGGACGCGATGACGCAGCGACTCGTCACCGCGATGCGCCAGCCCCTCTTCAAGATCTGGGGTCACGCGCTCGGCCGCCTCGTCCTGCGCCGCGAGCCGTTCGCGTGCCGCTTCGACGACGTCCTCGACGCGATCGTCGAGAGCCCGGCGGCGATCGAGATCAACGGCGATCCGCACCGTCTCGACCTCGATCCGGCTCGGGTTCGCAAGGCGCACGCGCGCGGCGTCCGCTTCGTGCTCTCGTCGGACGCGCACTCGACCGACAATCTCGACTATCTCGAGAACGCGGTCGCGATGGCTCGGCGCGCGCGCCTGCGCCCGGCCGACATCCTCAACACCCTTCCACCCGACGAATTCCTCGAGGCGGTGCGTCCGGTCCGCTAGGCGTGTCCCTTGCAGCCAGGTTCGGTCACCATGCCGATCGAACCCGACGACCTCGACTTCCCGCCGCATCCTGCTTCACCGGCGTACTCGCCACCACCGCCGCTGCGCAGCCAGCTCGAGGTCGTGCGCACTGGTTCGAACGCGCGCTGGGGAGCGGTGCTCGCCGGCGTGTTCGTCACCCTGTCCACGTGGGCGGTGCTGCACGTCTTCGGCATGGGCGTGGGCATGACCGCGCTGTCACCCGATGACGACAACCACATGCGCGCGCTCGGCCTCGGCGTCGGCATCTGGAGCACGCTGGCGCCGATCATCGCGCTGTTCGCGGGCGGACTCGTCGCCAGCCGGCTCGCGCCGACGCCCAATCGCGTCAACCGCATGCTCCACGGCCTCCTGGTGTGGTCACTGACCACGCTGCTCGGCGCGGTCGGCATCGTGATGATCGTGTCCAGTCTCGCGCGCGGCGCGGTCCAGCTGGGCGCGGCCGTCGGTGACGCGGTCGGCGGCGCCGCCGGCCAGCTCGACAACACCGCGCGCGCGCTCGGTCTCGACGCCGGCGACCTGGTCGCGCCGATCAACGAGCGGCTGCGCGCCGAGGGCAAGCCCACGGTCACGGCCGGCCAGCTCGAACGCGCGCTCGACGACGCCATCTCGACCTCGGTGCGTGAAGGGAAGCTCGACCGCGACGCGGCCATCGCCGCGCTCGACAAGAACACCAAGCTCGACAAGGGCGACATCGAGGACCTGACCAACGAGCTCGAGGCCCGGTGGCAGCGAGCCGCTCAGCGCGCCGAGACGCTCGCCTCACGCGCGCGCACGGCGAGCCTGCAGGCCGCCGACGCGACGGGCAAGGTGCTCCTCGGGACGTCCATCGCGCTCATCCTCGGGCTGATCGCCGCCATCGGAGGCGCGCTCGCCACCGGCAACCACGACCGCCGGCGGACGATCGGATGACCGGAACGGCCGACCGCGTCGTGCCGTGGCAGCCCGGTGTGCGCTGGCAGGTCATCTGCCAGGACGAGGCGCAGTGGCGTGTGGGCATCTATTCGCCGCCCGAGGCGAGCGCGAGCGACATCACCGAGCTGGAGCAGCACGATTGCCCGGAGTTGTTCCTGCTTCTCGAGGGTGAGCTCACGATCGTCTGCCGCGAGGCAAACGGCGATCTCCGGGAGATCGCGCTGTCACGCACGCACCCGGTGCTCGTGACATCACCGCACGGTGGATTCTGCCCCGGTGGGCCCTTCACCGGAGTCGCCCTCGTCGTCGAGCGTGCAACCTTCGAGACCCTGTACACGCCGTTGGCTCCTGCCTTGCTATGACCCCGGACATGCCGACCACCACCGCATTTGCCTCTCCGTTCGACCCCGAGGACCCCAAGTCCGAAGACGACCGCCACGATGACGCCCGCGACGACGAGCTCGACGAGCACCGCGAGCGCGACCTCTTCGACTCGCCCAGCGACTCCTGGCGCGAGCTCGAGGATCTCGAGCTCCTCATGGAGCTCGACGAAGAGCCTACCGGCCGCTTCCACTGAGGTCGTCGTTCACCAGGCTCTGATTGATCGCGATCGCGGCGACGGCGCCCTCGCCGGCTCCGACGATCGCTTGTAGCGCGTCACGCGTCGCATCGCCGGCTGCGTAGACGCCCGGCACGCTGGTGGCGTTGTGCCGGTCGACGGCGATCCCGCCGCGATCGTCGAGGGCGGCCCCGAGCGAGACCGCGAGGCTCTGGCCGGCGGTACACCCGAGGTGATAGAAGAACGCCGCGAACCGCCGCGCGCTGCCGTCGCCGAAGGTCAGGCGCAGCTCGCCGTGGTCCTCGTCGACGCGCTCGAGGGCCCGCTCGTCGAGCGTGAGGCCGCGGGCGGCGAGCGTGGCGCGTAGCTCCGCGGACAGATCGGCGGCGCGTCCGGGCAGGAACGTGATGTCGCTCGACCACTGCGCGAGGAGGAGCGCGTAGCGTGCGCCTCGATCGTCGGCGTGCGAGTGAACGGCGAGCGGACGATCGCGATGCTCCCAGCCATCGCAGTACGGACAGGGCAGCACCAGCCGGCCGTGCAGCTGTGCGGCGCCCGCGATCGGCGGCTGCACGTCGACCGTGCCGGTGGCGAGGAGCACCCGGCGCGCCCGCACGTGGTCACCGTTGGCGGTGGTGATCGTGAAGCCGGCACCGTCGCGCACGATGCCCTGGACGACCACGTCCTCGACGCGCGCGCCGTAGTGGCGGAGCTCGTTGCGGCCGATCTCGCGCAGCGCGGCGGGCGCGATGCCGTCGCGCGACAGGAAGCCGTGCACCGCACCCGACCCGTCGTTGCGATGGTGGCCTCCGTCGAACACGACGACGCGACGACGGCAGCGCGCGAGCAGCAACGCCGCCGACAGTCCCGCGGGCCCGCCACCGACCACCGCGACATCAACACTCGCGTCGGGAGACATCACGTGACGAGGTGCAATCCACGTACCTCCGTGCGCAATGGCACACACCTCGCACGTCGACCGACCAGGGAACCCCCAACCAAAGAGGTCGTATGTCGCTCGATATCCTGAAAGAGAAAGGTGTGGCCCTCGACGGCCAGACCTTCACGTGGCGTGAGCTCGCGGGCCCGCCGTACTCCAAGCTCGACGACGACGCGTTCACACGCGTTCGCGTGATCCTGATGAACGGGATCGAATCCGAAGCGCTGCGCTTCAGTCATTCCTGCGCGCGCATGAACGCGGCGCTGCAGGAGCCGCTCGCGCGCATCCGCCGCATCGAGCAGCACCAGCAGACGATGGTGAACTGGCTCAACCCCCCCGACCAGTCGCCGCTCGAGACGACGATCGGCTTCGAGCAGGTCGCGATCGAGGTGACGGCCGCGGTCGCGCAGGCCGAGCCCGATGCGTACCTGGCGCAGGTCTATCGCTACGGCCTGCTCGAGGACTTCGATCACATGTATCGCTTCGCCGCGCTCCTCGACCGCATGACCGGCAAGGACGCGAACAACCTCCTCCAGTCGTACACGGACATCGTCCCCGGGAGGCCGACCGCCGTCGAGCACCGCTCGCCGGAGAACGATCTGCGCAGCCCGTACGACAAGACCACGGCGTCGCCGCTCACCAAGCTGCACGCGTCGGTGATCATGGCCGCCGAGCACCAGACCCACGACTACTACATGAACATCGGCCCGATGTTCTCCGATCCGATCGCGCGCATGCTCTACGCCGAGATCGCCTCGATCGAGGAGCAGCACGTCACGCAGTACGAGTCGATCATCGACCCCACCGAGTCGTGGATCGAGAAGTGGCTGCTCCACGAGGCCACCGAGGTGTGGACCTACTGGAGCTGCTACCAGCAGGAGTCCAACGAACGCATCAAGGGCATCTGGGAGCGCTTCCTGTCCTACGAGCTCGGCCAGCTGCACGTGGTGATGGATCTGATGAAGCAGATCGAGCGCCGCGACCCCGAGGAGCTCCTGCCGGCGACGCTGCCCGCCGCCGTGAAGTTCGAGAGCCAGCGCAAGTTCGTGCGCGAGACGCTCGAGCGCGAGGTCGACCTACGCACCGACGGCGCTCAGTTCGTGCCGTCGGAGGCCGAACCGCAGTCGTCGCTCCGCTACCGCGCGCGCATGAACTCCGCCGGCTCGCCGTCGGAGGTGATCAGCGACCACTACACCTATTCACCGGGCACCGAGCTCGACCGCCTCGCCCCCGGGGCGCACTCGCGCCACTAGGAGAACGCCATGACCACCAAAGCAACCAAACCCACCGATATCGGGATGAATCGCACGGGGATCGCGACCTCGCCGATCGACAGCAAGCGCCTGCGCGACGCCTCCGAAGAGCTGACGCCGTTCGACGGCGGCGACGGCACGACGCTAGCCGCGGCGCGCCTGGTCTGGGCGTCGGACGCCGATCCGGTCGGCACGATGGCGCCGCCCGCGTCGATCAAGGGTGCCGTGAAGACCGGCATCCAGATGCTGAAGGGCAACAAGCCCAACGTGTTCCTCGACAAGCTCGGGGAGCGCGCGGCGTACGAGCGCGCGGGCACGCGCCTCTGGGAGGCCTTTCTCGTCAAGCACGCGGCCGGTGACGTGCACCTCGGCGGACCGACCCGCGACGAGATCATGAGCATCCGTGACGACGAGCTGCGGCACTACGGCATCGTGCGCGACGCGATCGTCACGCTGGGCGCCGACCCGACGGTGATGACGCCGTGCGCCGACATCTCCGGCGTGCTCGGCATGGGCCTGGTCCAGGTCGTCACCGATCCACGCACCACGCTCACGCAGTGCCTCGAGGCCATGCTCGTCGCCGAGCTGACCGACAACGACGCGTGGGGCCTGCTCGCCAACCTCGCCGACAACATCGGGCAGGACGAGATGGCGAACGACTTCCGCGAGGCGCTCGTGAACGAGAAGGAGCACCTGCGCATGGTGCGCGGCTGGCTCGCCGCGGCGTTGCGCGGACAGGCCGGCATCGAGCCGACGCCCGAGGTGGACGACGTCGGCCGGATCGCCGACGAGGATGTCGCTCGGCACTAGCTCGGTGATCGCCTTCGAGGCGCGGGCGCGGCCTTGGTCGCGACACGCAGCGGCCGCCGCGGCTGCGATCGCCACGAGCGCGATTGCCCGCGAGAAATCGCGCGCGTTCATCGGTCGACCACGATGGCCCACGCGATGTTGTCGACTGGCATGGTACGGCTTGCGCATGCCGGTG
Source organism: Kofleriaceae bacterium (assembly GCA_035525615.1). Classification (GTDB taxonomy): domain Bacteria; phylum Myxococcota_A; class Polyangia; order Haliangiales; family Haliangiaceae; genus UBA2376. The sequence goes on from DATLEB010000150.1 coordinate 40,832, forward strand.
CCATGCCAGCCGGCCCGCACGCGAATCGTCGACGTGACGTGGCTCGAGGTCGGCGATGAGGCACGTGCGAAAACGCCCGATCGAGCCAGCGCGCTCGATCGCGATGCTCCGGCGTCGGCGCTGTCCGGCGACATGGCGCGCGGGCATCGACACCGAGGGCGCGCCACGCACCTTCGAGATCGGTCTCTCTTACCAGTGAGTCCTATGAGAGCGCTGCAACGGTGGTTGGGTGAGGTGTCGATGTCGCAGTTCCGCAGCGCGTTCCTCGGGCGCGCGCCGTGCGCGGCCCCGAGCACGGGGACGGGCGACCTCGCGCTGTTCGGCTGGGAGGTGCTCGACCGCGTGCTGGCTGCCAGACCCGCGCCCGACGTCCTGGTGGTGGCGCGCGGACAGCTCCTGCCCTTGCCGCCGCCACGTTCCGCGCTCGAGACGCGCACGCTCATGGAAGCGGGGATCGGGCTCGCGATGCGTCGCACGCAGCGCTGCGACGAAGGGCTGGCGCGTCTGGCCGAGGAGCTGGCGCAGGACATCGGCGGAAGCGCGCACGTGCAGCTCTTCGTCACGCCCGGTCGCACCCACGGCTTCGGCTGGCACTACGACGACGAGGATGTCTTCATCCTGCAGACCGTCGGCATCAAGGACTACTACTTCCGCGCAAACACCGTCGCGGCGGACGAGCCCGCGCACTCGAACGTGTTCGCGCGGTTCGACACCGAGACATCTCCGCTGTGCACCGCGCGGCTCATCGCCGGCGATTTCCTTTATCTCCCGTCGCGCTGGTGGCACATGGCCACCTGCGAGCGAGACGCGCTCTCGATCTCGGTCGGCGTCGATCGGCGCGCCCCCCACTGACTCAGGCCGCCACGATGTCGCCGAGCTCTTCGTGTGGCGTGCATCCGAACGCGTCACACAGCGCGCTGGCGACCCCGAGCAGGCGAACCGCCAGCTCCTCGGTGCGGTGGTCCGGCTCGATGGTGAGGAGCGATACGTGCCCGACGCCGCGCTCGAGCCGGACGTGCACCGCCCCGAGGAGCTCGGCGTTCGACGCCTCGAGGAGGAGGAGCCAGCCGTTGTCGACGAGCCTGGCGATCGCGTCGCGATCCGGAATCGGTTCCGCGGGACGAGCGCGACGTAGCAGATCGCAGATCGCGTCCACGTCCTCGCTCGCTGCTCGATGCATGAACAGCTGATCCATCGCATGCGCCTGGTGCACCACCCATGCCGCCGGCACGCGCGGTGCAACGGCAGTGCAACGAGCGACCGTTGAGCGCGAAGACGCGAGCGCGATGCGCGCCGACGACGAAGACGCCATCGTGAACCAGTTCTGAGACGCGATCCGAGATGCGGGTCGGCGAGCGTGATCGCACACGCGCACGGGACGCCGTGTGATCAGCGAGCACAGCGTCGACGCGGGAGCGTGTTCCATTCGATGTGGTGAGGGGTGCGCCCGCGGCACATGCGATGCATCGCACGCGGTGCCTCACCACGGGCAGGAGGATGTGATGGGACTCGACCTACTCCGGGAGCGCGGCACGCCTCTCGAGCGCCAGCACTTCACGTGGAACGACCTCGTGCAGGTGCCGATCAGCAAGCTCGACTGCGACGCGTGGACACGCGTGCGCATCATCTTGATGAACGGTATCGAATCGAACGCGATCCGCACGCAGCATGCGATGGCGCGACTGTTCCACCAGATGCAACAGCCGCTCGCGATGGTTCGCCGCGTCGAGCAGCACCAGCAGACGCTGGTGAACTGGCTCCTCGCGCCCGATCACACGCCGCTCGAGACGACGATCGCGTTCGAGCAGGTCGCGATCGAGGTGACGGCCAGCCTGGCCGAGAACGAGCCCGATCCGTACCAGGCGTCGATCCTCCGCTTCGGCCTGCTCGAGGACTTCGACCACCTCTACCGCTTCTCGGCGCTCATGGATCGTCTCGAGGGCAAGGACGCCAACGTCATCCTGCAGGGGCACACCGACATCCTGCCGGGGCGGCCGACCACGGTCGAGCACCGCCATCCACTCGACGATCTGCGCCAGCCGTATCACCGCGGGCGCGCCGAGCTCGCCACCAAGTTGAACGCGCTCACGCTGGTCGGCGGCGAGAACCAGACCCACGACTACTATATGACGATCGGCCCGATGTTCGCCGATCCCACGGCGCGCATGCTCTACGCCGAGATCGCGTCGATCGAGGAGCAGCACGTGACGCAGTACGAGTCGCTGGTCGACGCGCGCGAGAGCGCGCTCGAGAAGTGGCTCCTGCACGAGGCCTGCGAGGCCTACAACTACTGGAGCTGCCTCGAGCACGAGAGCGACCGGCGCATCCGGAAGATCTGGGAGCGCATGCTCGACTACGAGATCGGCCACGTGCACTTCGTCGCGCGGCTGTTCGAGCAGGTCGAGCGGCGCGACGCCGCCGAGGTGATCGGCCAGCGCCTGTCTGCGCCCGTCGCCTACGAGAGCCATCGCGAGATGGTGCGCGAGGTGCTGCGCCGCGAGGTCGGGCTCGGCGCGGCCGGGCCCGAGCTGGTCCGGCGCGAGGACGAGCCCGAGCGGACGCGCGTGTATCGCTCGCTGCTCAACCAGATCGATCAACCCTCCAACATCGTCGCGGCGGGCTGGACGTGGCAGCCGGGCGGTGAGCTGGCGACCAACGGCGTCTCGAGGAAGACGCAGAAGGCGGTGACGCCGTGAGGATCATCCCGACCTCGTCGACGAAGGAGATGCTCGAAGGCGTGGCCGAGTTCGGCCCGACCACGCGCGGTGACGCCTCCGGCATCGCGCGCACGCGAGTCGCGTACGCGAAGGCGCGCGTGCCCGTCGGCACCATGCCGCCCACCGAACAGTCCGCCGCCATCGAGGCCGCGCTCGACAAGCTCGGCGCACGGCTGCAGTTCGAGCGCAGCGGCACGCGTCTCTACGAGGCGCTGATCTCGAAGGTCGACGCGTACGGCACGTTCGCCGGCGGTCCGAGCCGCGACGAGCTCCAGGACATCCGCAACGAGGAGCATCACCACGCCCTCCTGGCGCAGGAGATCATCGAGTCGCTGGGCGGCGACCCGCGCATCCTCACGCCGTGCGCCAACCTGCAAGCGACGGCGAGCCGCGGCCTGTGCGACGTGCTCACCGATCCGCGCACCAGCCTCGTGGAGGGGCTCGACGCGATCATCGTCGCCGAGCTCGTCGATCGCGAGAGCTGGGAGCAGCTCGTCGCGAGCCTCCAGGTCGCGTCGGTGCGCGACGACCTCATGAGCCAGGTGCGTGAGGCGCTCACGACAGAAGAGGAGCACCTGCGCCTGGTGCGCGTCTGGATCACCGCCGCGCGCGCCGCGCGCGCCGGCGCAAACACCTAACCCGAGGAGAGACCCATGCCACGCAATCCCCAGGGCAATCAGCCCGGACATCCCTTCTACGGCAACCAGTGGACCGAGAGCCGCGGGCGCGACCGCGGTGGACGGGACGATCGCGATCGCGACGAGCGCAGTCGCGACGAGTCGGGACGGTTCATGAGCTCCGACCAGGGCCGTGGTGACTACGGCCGTGGCGGCGACTACGGCCGCGGCGGCGACTACGGCCGCGGCGGCGACTACGGCCGCGGTGACTACGACCGCGGCGGCGGCGGCGGCGGGCGCGAGCGCGACCGTGACGACTACGGTCGCTTCGCCAGCTCGGACTACGGACGCGGCGGCGGCGGCGGTGGCGGCGATTACCTCCGAGGCGGCGCCGGCGGCTACGGACGTGGCAGCGGCGGCGGCGACTTCAGTCGCACCGGCGGCGCCGGCGACGAGCGTCGCGATCGCGACCACGGCTACGACCGCGACGGTCGCCGCCAGAGCAGCTCGGGCGGATCGTGGGAGCGCGAACGCGACGATCAGGGTCGCTTCGAGCGCGGCGACCGCGGCGGAGGCGACCGCGGCGAGCGCGCCGACTACGACCGCGGCGACCGCGGGGAGTACGGGCGCGGCGGCCACGGCGAATTCGGCGACGGCGGCGGCTACGAGCGCAGCAACCGTGGCGGCTACTACGGCGACGGCGGCAACGGCGGCGGCGGCGATCGCGGACGCTACATGGGCGACGACGACCGTCGTGGGATGCGCTCCTCGCGCGACGAGGATCGGTATCGCAACGACCGCGACGAACGTGATGATCGCGGCGGACGCGGCGGACGCGGCGGCGGTGGCTACGGCGGCGGCGGCGGGTACTACTAGAAGCCGGCCAGCGCCGCCGGGGCCGGCCAAGGCGCGCGCGGTCCCTCGACGAGCGCGCGCATCGCGTCCATCTCGAGCGCGAGGTGATGATCGGTGCGCTGGCGCAGGAACTCGTCGAGGACCGGCGGCGACACCTGTTTGCCTTCGCGCTGGTAGGACATCGTGACGCGCGCGACGGTCGCGCCGTAGGTGCGCGCCTCGCGCAGCTCGAGCGACACCTCGTGCCGGATGCCCGGCCCGAGCGTGTACCAGTGCAGCGCGCGCTCGGGCTCGTCGCGCACGAGCACCGCGCGCAGCGTCAGCGACTTCTCCGGCGTGCGCACGCGCCAGAACGAGAACGACGGGGTCTGCTCCTCGACATCCTCGAGGTGGTGGAGAAAGCGCGGGAGATTCCGCGGCCGGTGCCACAGGTCGTACAGCTCCGCGGCGGTCGACGAGATGATGAGCGAGCGTTGCAGCACGAGGTGTGCGGTGCCGCGCAGCCGCTTGCGCGCGGCCTCGTACGCGATCCCCGCGAGATCGAGGAGTCGCTCCACGGTACCGACGGCACGTGCCGCGACGCTCTCCGGCGAGTACGGACGCATCGGAAGGTGAGGAACCGAAACGAGCGCCTGGTGCTGCATGACGATCCGGATCGAGTGCAGAGGATGTGCCACCGCCCGCGTGAGGCCGGAGCAGCGCACGACCTTTGCTACGGCAAGGGGCATGGTTCGACGCCTGCTGCTCTCCGCCGTGATCGCCGCGACGAGCTTGCCCGCCGCCGCGTGCGATACGAGCGAGGCGGCGCCGGGGCTCCCCCAGCCGGCGCGGCGTGACGCGGGTTTGCCCGACGCCGGCACCGTCGACGCGACGCCGCCAACGGACGCGGGCTCCGATGCCGGACCCTCCGTCGATGCCGGACCGGGGCGCGACGCGGGCCTTCCCGACGCAGGTGTGCGCCGCCGACGCCCACCTCGGGTCGACGCGGGGCTGGCCGACGCCGGCATGCCCGACGGCGGCGCCTCCGACGGCGGCGTCTCGGACGCGGCGATCATGGATGCGCCCGGGATGGACGCCGCCGCACCCGACGCCGGCCCCGGCGACGCGCGCGTCCTCGATCCACCGATCGACGCCCGGCCGCCCACCGACGCGCACGACGTGCTGCGCGACTCGGGCGAGGCACCGCCGCTCTACGACGCGCGCATCGTAGGGATGTGAAGGGATGTGAACGCGGCCGGCGGCGCCGGTCAGCCGTTCGAGCCGAGGGCGATGCGGCGCATCGGCACCGCGGTCACCTTCGCAGGCACCAGCGCCGGCGCGGACGGCGACAGCTCGGCGATGAGCTCGTCGAGCTCGTGGTCGACCGCGTCCTCTTCCATGTCCGCCGTCATCTCGATGATGAAGTCCTCGTCGGCCTCGTCGGCGGGACCGGGGAGCCGCACCTTCGCCGAGATGCCGTGCAACGTCGACACGACCTGCGCCATCGTCGGGCGCTGCGCCGGATCTTTCGACAGCATGATGCTGATGAGCGCGGTCAGCCACACCGGCGTGCTCGGCGCCTTGAGATGGAGCGGCGGCGGCGCCGACGTCAGCTGGTGCGCGATGATGTCCATCATCCCGCCGTTGAACGGCGGGACGCCCGCCAGCATCTCGTAGAGCACGATGCCGAGCGCGTACACGTCGCACTTGCCGTCGACGAGCTCTCCGCGGATCTGCTCGGGCGCCATGTAGTGCGGCGTTCCGGTGATCGTGCCGTCCACCGTGAGCCGCTCCTCGTGGGTGCGCGCGGCCTGGGCGATGCCCCAGTCGATCACGCGCACCGGGCACACCGGGTCGTCGACGATGAGGATGTTCTCGGGCTTGAGGTCGCGATGGACCACGCCGGCCTCGTGCGCGCACGCGAGCGCGCCGGCGATGGGCAGCCCGAGCTCGACCACCTCGGCCGGCGACAGCGTGGTCCGCACGAGCAGCCGATCGCCGAGCGTCGGACCCTCGACGAGGTTCATGATCAGCCAGGCGCGCCCGTCGGGCAGCGTCCCGGCGTCGTGCACGTCGACGATGGCGCGGTGCCGCAGATCAGCGAGGAGACAAGCCTCCCGCAGCAGCCGCGTGCGCGCCGACTCGCCCAGCGAGGCGTCGCGCATCACCTTCACCGCGACGCGCCGCGGGAGGATCTGGTGGACCGCCTCGTAGACGACGGCCATGCCGCCCTCGGCGAGCTTGCGCTCGATCGTGTAGTTGCCGACGGCGGTTCCCGGCGGCAGCATGACCGGCACCGACGCCACCGGCGGCGCTACCAGCGTCGGCGACACCCTCGATCGCGTGATGCGTGTGGTCATGACGAAGGGATCAGAAAGCACGAACAGTGCCTGCTCCTGGTTTCGGCTTCACGCCTGCGGGAGGTCCAGGAGGTGCGGCACTTGCGCACAGCGCCACCATGCGCCACGCACGGGACGTCGAGCTCGGGTCGCGACGTGCGTGCGACACCGTCACGGCGCGCGCGTCGACACCGTGATCGAGTCCACGGTGGGCGAGCGCTGAGCGCCATCGCAGCCCGAGATGGGCGACACGGCCGACAGTCCGAGCACCGCGATGGCGATCACCAGCGCGCGACGGCCCCAGTTCACGCACGCCAGCGGGCTGCGGCGCTTCGCGGTGGGCGGCGGCTCGACGTCGAACATCAGCGTCTTGCCGGCGGGCGTGGCGCGTGGATAGTCCGCGCCATCCACGAGATCGGCGATGTCGTCGGCATGATCGCGCAGGATCGCATCGAGCTCGTCGACGACCTCGGTCATCGAGCCCACGCGCAGGGCGCGATCCTTGGCGAGACAGCGCGCCAGCAGCGCGTCGAGCGCAGGTGGCACGTTGGGATTGAGCTCCGAGGCCTGCGGCGGGGCTTCCTTCACGTGCGCGGCGAGCAGCTCGCCCGTCGAGCGATACAGGAAGAGCGGCTGACCGGTGAGCATGAAGTAGAGGACGCAGCCCAGCGCGTACACGTCGCTGCGCGCGTCGAGATCATCGTCGCCACGACACTGCTCGGGGGACATGTACGTCGGGGTTCCGACGATCAAGCCCTCCTGCGTGTTGCGCACGTCCATCTTCATGAGCTTGCAGATGCCGAAGTCGAGGAGCTTGGCGCGCAAGCCGCCGCTCACCGCGGGATCGACGACGACGAGGATGTTGTCGGGCTTGAGATCTCGGTGCAAAACCCCATGACAGTGCGCGGATTGCAGCGAGAGCGCGAGCTGACGCCCGATGCGCAGCGTCTGCGTCACCGACAGCCGGCGCATGCGCAGGACGCGACGATCGAGGCGCTCGCCCTCGAGGTATTCCATGACGATGTACGCGCGCCCGTCGACGTGCTGGCCATAGTCGAAGACCTGGACCACGCCCGGATCTTCGATCGAGCTGGTCGCCTTCGCTTCATTGAGGAAGCGTTCCACGGCGTTGGGCACCGCGCGCGCCGCGCTCTTGCGCAGCAACTTGATGGCGACACGCCGCTTCAGCAGCGTGTGCTCGGCCAGGTACACGACGCCCATCCCGCCCTCACCGAGGATGCGATCGAGCTCGTATGTACCGATGACCTCGCGCACAGCCCGGGCTAGTGCATCGACCGTGCCGTGGAGCGTGTAGGGAAACTGGCACGGCATCTGCTCACAACGATCTGAGCATGACCCGCTCAATCCGCTTTGCCGTGGTAGGCCTGGGCCACTTCGCCCAGGCTGCCATCCTCCCAGCCATCCACAGGCAACGTGGCGCGACTATCTCGGCGCTAGTCTCGGGAACACCCGAGAAGCTAGACGAGCTCGGCAGCCGCTACGGTGTCACTCGCCTCTGTGATTATTCGCAGTACGAGGAGCTCCTCGCGTCGGGAGAAATCGACGCCGTCTACATCGCTCTGCCCAATGACATGCATGCCGACGCGGCCGTCCGCGCGGCCAACAACGGCGTTCACGTGCTGTGCGAGAAGCCCATGGCCCCGACCTCGGAAGAGTGCAAGGCCATGGTCGAGGCGTCCCAGCGCGAGAACGTGCGTCTCATGATCGCGTACCGGCTGCACTTCCAGTCCGCGAACCTCCACGTCGTGGACTTGATCCAGCGCGGCACCATCGGGGCACCCAAGGTGTTCTCGTCGGTGTTCTCGTATCAGGTCAAGGAAGGCAACACACGCGTCGAGGATCGGGCCGGCGCCGGCCCGCTCTACGACATCGGCATCTACTGCATCAACGCGGCTCGCTACGTGTTCCGCGACGAGCCCATCGGTGTACACGCGCATCGCATCGTCAACAGCGATGACGAGCGCTTCAAGTCCGTCGAGGAAGGCGTGGCGGTGTCGCTGCGCTTCAAGGGCGGACGCGTCGCGAACTTCGTGTGCAGCTACAACGCCGCCGACCGCTCGTACTACGAGGTGGTGGGTAGCGACGGTGTGCTCGAGGTCGAGAACGCGTACGAGTACACGACCCCGATGGCCGTGACGCTCGTGAAGAACGGCAAGCGCAAGCGTCGCAGCTTCCGCAAGAGCGACCAGATCGCCGCCGAGGTGCAGTACTTCGTGCGCTGCATCCGCAACGAGATCGAGCCCGAGCCCTCGGGCATGGAAGGCCTCGCCGATATCCACATCATCGAGGCGATCCAGGAAGCCGTGAAGACGAACCAGTACGTCGCGATCACGCCGCTCGCCGGCATCGAGGACGAGCAGCACCCGTCCCCGGAGCAGGAGATCACGCGGCCGGCGCACGGGCAGCCAAAGCTCGTCGGCGTCGAGAGCGCGACGCGCTAGCGCGTGTGGCAGCTCCGCACAGCGCTGCGAGCGTGTGTGCGGAGCGGGCACATCGCTTGCAGCCTCCGCGCTCCATGACTCACTCGCGTTCGTTGTGGAGCCGGAGGCCGCGCCCCACGTATGCCACCGAGCTCGGCGATCACACGGTCGTCGATGTCTGTGTGGTCGGAGCGGGCATGGCCGGGCTCAGCGTGGCATACGAGCTCTCCCGGCAGGGCGCGCGCGTGGTCGTGGTCGATCAGGGTCCCGTGGGCGGCGGCGAGACGGGGCGCACGAGCGCTCACCTCACCAATGCTCTCGACGATCGCTTCTACGCGCTCGAGCGCCGTCATGGCACCGACGCGGCGCGGCTCGCGGGCGCGAGCCACGCCACGGCGATCGATCTCATCGAGCACAACGTCCGTACGCTCGGGATCGAGTGCGACTTCGAGCGGGTCGACGGATATCTGTTCGCGGCGCCGGACCGGCCCGCCGACGAGCTCGAGCGCGAGCTCGCGGCGGCGCTCCGTGCCGGCGTCGACGTGATCCAGACCGGGTGCGCACCGCTGCCGTTCGGTACGGGTAACGCGCTTCAGTTCCCGCGACAGGCGCGCTTCGAGCCGCTGGCGTACATCGACGGTCTGGCGCGCGCCATCGTCGGCAGGGGCAACGCGATCCACACCGACGTGCACGCGGTCGGCGTCGAGAAGGGCAAGGACGCGCCGTGCCACGTCATGCTCGACGGCAAGCGCGAGATCCATTGTGGCGCCGTCGTCGACGCGACCAACGCCGCGTTCACCAGCAACGTGCGCATGCCGCTGCGGCAGGCGGCGTATCGCTCGTACATCATCACCGTCGAGCTCACGAGCGAAGCGGTGCCCGATGCCCTCTACTGGGATACCGGCGATCCCTACCACTACCTGCGCGTGGCCAAGCACGTCGACGGGCGCGCGCTGTTGCTCGTCGGCGGCGAGGACCATCGCGTCGGCCAGGACGTCCACCCCAACGATCGCTGGCACGCGCTCGAGCGCTGGATCCGCGAGCGCATGATCGTGGGTCCGGTCATCGATCGCTGGTCGGGGCAGATCATGGAGCCGGCCGACGGGCTCGCCTTCATCGGCCGCAGCCCCGACACCGACAACGTCTACGTGGTGAGCGGCGACTCGGGCCACGGGCTCACGCACTCGGTGATCGCCAGCGTCGTCATCCCCGAGATGATCGCCGGGCACGAGCATCCGTGGGCCGCGCTCTACGAGCCGCGCCGCAGCGTGCTCAAGGCCGCGGCGCGGACGGTGGTGCGCGACGCGGCGAGCGTGGCCGTGCAGTACGCCGACTGGCTGGCCGGCGGCGATGTCGACGACGTCGACGACATCCCGCGCGGATCGGGCGCGGTGGTCCGCCGCGGCGTGCACCTCATCGCCGTCTATCGCGACGATCGCGGCATCATCCACGAGCACTCGGCGCGCTGCCCGCACATGTCCGCGGTGGTGCAGTGGAACGCCGCCGAGGGCACGTGGGATTGCCCGGCGCACGGCTCGCGCTTCGACGGTTGCGGTCACGTGCTGCACGTGCCGGCGATCTCGGACCTCGCGCCGGCGCCGGTCGACGACGAGCGCGACACGGTGCTGCCTGCGACGGCCGAGCTGGCCGCCCCGTGAGCGTCGAGGAGCTCCACCGCGACGCCGCGCGCACCGATGGGCTCATCCGGTTCGCGGGCGGCCTTCCGGCGCTCGAGCTCATCCCGACCGTCGAGCTCGCCGATGGATTCACGCGTGCGCTCGGCGATCCCGATGCGTCGTGGCAATACGGCTGGCCCGAGGGTCACATCGCGCTGCGCACGTGGATCGCCGCCGGTCTGCGCGCGCGGGGCGAGTCGGTCACCGCGGACGACGTCATCGTCACGGCCGGCGCGCAACAGGCGCTCGCGCTGGCCACGACGGAGCTTTGCGCTCGGGGCGCGCGCATCGTCGTCGGCGAGACCAGCTACGCAGCCGCCCTCGATCTCTTCCGTCTCTCGGGCGCTGTGCCCGTCGAGCGCGGCGAATGCGAGCTGTCATACGTGATGGCCGGCGTGCGCAATCCGGCCGGGGAGGACGGGGCGCCCGCCGTCGCGCAGGCGCTCGCCGGCGGCAAGCCGGTCATCGTCGACGAGGCGTACGCCAGCTTGCGCTTCGACGGACGCGCGCCGGCGCGTGTCCTCGATCGCGCACGCGAGCGCGTCTGGCTGGTCGGGACCGTGTCGAAGATCCTGTGCCCCGGTTTGCGCATCGGCTGGCTGGTGCCGCCGCGGCTTCACGTCGCGCCCGTGCTGGCGCGCAAGGCGGTGACGGATCTTCAGACGGGCAGCCTGGCACAGGCGGTCCTCGCGCATGCGCTCGAGCGCCTCGACCTCGACGCGCACATCGCGCGGGTCCGCACCGCCTATCGCATCCGAGCCGAGCGGATGTGCGAGGCACTGGCGCACTACGCGCCGTCGTGGCACTTCCGCGCGCCCGAGGGCGGGTTCGGGGTGTACGTGACCACACCAGAGTCGGGCGATGAGGACGCGCTCCTCGGCGCGGCGATCGATAAGGGCGTGAGCTTCGATCCGGGCCACCTGATGCGCGTGGCACCGAGGCCCGGGCCATCGGATGACGAGCCGATGCGCTTCCGCCTGTGCTACTCGTCGACGCGCGACGCGGAGATCGACGAGGGCGTGCGCCGCCTCGTGTCGGCGTGGGGCGAGCACCTCAGGGCAGCTGACCGCGATCGATCCGCGAAAACTGCTCCCGGATGGTGTCGACCTGAGACTCGTACAGGTTGAGCGCGTCGGCGTAGCCCTCGTCGCCGGCGTCGAGCACCTTCTGGCGCAGGTCGGTGAGGGTCCTGAAGTCCTTGCGCAGCGTCTCGATGCGGTCGATGGGCGTCTGCGTGTTGCGCGAGCGCGCCTCGATCTCGGCGGCCAGCGCGCCCAGCTGCACCTGCGAGCTGGCGATGAAGCGCTGACGCGCGACCTTCAGCTCGTCGGCGGCTGCGAGTGGCGTCTCGGCGGCCTGCTCGTTGGCCTTGCCGAGCGTCTTGCCGGCGCTGCCGACCGAGTGATCGACCGCGGGCCGATCGTCGTTGCACATCGTGCAGGCGCTGAGCGCTGCACTGCACATCGTCGCGAGGATCAGAGCGAACCGTCGGTTCAACATGCATCGAGTCGGTGCACGCCTCGGGCCAGGCTGGCCCACGGCTTGCTCACTCTCCCGTTGGAACCCAAGAAAGGAAATCGATCATGGAAATCCTCTGGATGGCACTCATTGGTCTCGTCGTCGGCGCACTCGCCAAGCTCGTCATGCCTGGGCGTGATCCCGGTGGCGTCATCGTGACCGCACTCATCGGTCTCGCGGGTGGCTTGCTGGCAGGCGTGATCGGTCGCGCCGCAGGCTGGTATCACCAGAACGAGGCGGCCGGCTTCATCGCGTCGATCATCGGCGCCGTGTTGCTGCTGGCGGTCTACCGCATGGTGATCGGACGCCGCGGCGCCTTGCCAGGCTGAGGCGGGCGGCGGTCCGCGCTCAGTGAGCGCGCGCCGTCATGCTGATGAGGAGGTTGGACAGGTCGTCGGCGTGCTCTTCCTCCTTCGCGAGGAGCTCCTCCATCATGCGGCGCGTGGTCACGTCGTCGTCGCCGAGCCAGCGGACGATCTCCGCGTAGGTCTCGATGGCGACCCGCTCGGCGACGAGATCCTCGGTGATCATATCCTCGAGGTTCTTGCCCTGGCGGTACTCGGCGTGGCTGCGCGTCGCGAGCCCGGCCGGATCGAGGTTGGGCGTGCCGCCCAGCTCGGTGATGCGTTTCGCCACGCGGTCGGCGTGCACCTGCTCCTCGTTCGCGTGCTCGAGGAACTCCGACGCGACCGACGAGGCGTGGATGCCCGAGGCCATGTAGTAGTGGTTCTTGTAGCGCAACACGCAGACGATCTCGGTCGCGAGCACCTCGTTCAGCACCTCGATCACGCGCTCGCGATCCGCGAGATACGCGCCGGTGACGGCTCCGTCGAGCATGTGTTCCCGCGCGCGCTTCCTGATCTGCTCCAGGTCGGTCTTGAAGGTGTTCATTCGCACCCGAGAAGCAAGCATCGTGCCCCTGGCACGGAGCCTGCTTTCTCTATGCTTCATGCGTCCGGTGCAACCTGATCCGATCGAGCACAAGCGTTCCGTGCCCCCGCAGGTCGCGGTGCAGCACACCGTCGTTGCAGCCGTCGCTCCCGACGAGCACGACGACGTCCTCCGCATCGCCTGGGTGCGCGCGTCGACGTTCGGGATGCGGCTCGTCGTGTGCGCGATCGTCAACGACGCGGCCGACGTGGCTGCGGCCTACGAGGCGATCCAGCGTCGCGTGAAGTCGATCATCCCGCAAGGTCCCGAGCCGGTCATCGAGGTGCGCGTCGGTGATCGTGCGGAGCAGCTGCTCGAGTGCGCGAATCAGCACGACACCGAGCTGCTCGTGATGGGCCCGGCGTCGCACCGCGAGGGCATCCTCGCGCGCTTCTTCAGCCCGAGCCTGCCGACCGCGGTCGTACGCCGGGCCGAGTTCCCCGTCCTCGTGACGCGCTACTCGCCGCCCACCGGCCGCATCGTCGCCGCCGTCGAGCTCGGCGACGCGATGAACCCGATCCTGCAAGCGGCGCAGGAGGAGATGCGGCGCGCCGGCGGCAAGCTGCACGTCCTCCACTGCGTCGCGCCCATGCCAGTCGCAAGCGCGATGGAGTTCCCGGTCGCGCCCCCCGACGGCGAGATGCTCGACGCCGCACGGACGGAGCTCGAGCGCGCGATCGCGGCGTCGCCGATTCCCGCGTGCGACGTCAAGGTCGAGATGGGCCCCGCGGGCCAGACCATTCTCCAGCACGCCCGCGACCTCGCCGCCGACCTCATCGTCGTCGGTACGCACGGCCGCAGCGGCCCCGCACGCCTGCTGCTCGGCTCCATCGCCGAGGAGGTCCTGCGCGGCGCGGCCTGCAACGTCATGGTCGTGCGCTCCGGCTCGAACGCGTAGTGGGAGGAGAGAATCGCGGCTGCCCAGATCCGGTGATTCGATCCACCGCTGGGGGAGACCACTAGCCCGGTGCCGGCGAGGGCGGCCCGTCGGGAGCCGACCCTGCCCTCGCGCCCGGTCGGCGCTGCGGCGGCGCGCGACGGGTGGCGCTCGCGCGGGGACAGGGGATCGATCGACCCGGATGCCTTCAGCGCGGTGCGCCTCAAACGGGCGCTCGAGCAGGGTCAGCCCCCTCGGTCCGGTACCCTCGCCGGCACCTCTCCGCGCACACCACCCGTGCCCCCATCACGCGATTGGCCATTCGCGGCACCCCACGCGAACGGCCACCGCGCAACCCACCCGCAGGCCGCCTCGCTCGGACCATCCCGAAGGGTTCTCGCATTGC
>DATLEB010000153.1:0-20552 GCA_035525615.1 Kofleriaceae bacterium
CACGTGAAGACGTCGCCAGCGCCCCACGTGAAGACGCCGCCAGCGCCCCACGTGAAGTCGGCGCCAGCGCCCCACGTGAAGACGCCGCCAGCGCCCCACGTGAAGACGCCGCCAGCGCCCCACGTGAAGTCGGCGCCAGCGCCCCACGTGAAGACGTCGCCAGCGCCCCACGTGGACACGAACCGTGGAGACACTTCCGTACGGCCGGGCTACGTGTCGCCGCGCGCGCGCGAAACGTCCCGCGCGGAGATCGCGGATCAGCCGGCAGAGTCGTTCGGTGAAGACTCGACCTCGCGCTCCACGACCCACTCTCGCGTCATTTCTCGTCGAGAAATTCCATTTTGCGCTTGACGCATTCGTCGAGCGCAGCGACCGAGGCGTCGCGACCCCCCTCGCGATCACGCGCCACACGCGTCATGCGGCGCATGGCGCGCGCCCTCGTGCCCTCGACGAGGATTCTTGATCGAGAGGCCTCCGGCGCGCTCTGCGAGCACGCCACGAGCCCAAATTTTGTCGTGCTACAGATGTCTGCGCGTGCGCATCACGCAAGGACGGAGGGCGATCGTGGAGGAGTCGGCGATGCACGAGAAGATGACGGCGGTGGCTGACGGCGTGGTTGCGGGTGGCGTGCCGCGCGAAGAGGCGAGCTGGCGCGGGATCGATCGCGAGCTGCGACGCGTGGCCCGAGCGCAGGCGGCGCTCGATGCCGAGGAGCTGCGGTTGCTCGCGCTCGCGCAGGAGGTCGGGCTGCATCGCGAGCTGGGGATGTCGAGCATGCTGGAGTACGTCGAGCGCGTGCTCGGGCATGGACCGAAGGCCGGACACGAGCGGCTTCGCGTCGCGCGCGAGCTGAAGGAGCTCCCGCTCACACGCGCGGCGCTCGAGCAGGGGACGGTGTCGTTCAGCGCGGTGCGCGAGCTCAGCCGGAAAGTCACGCGCGACACGGAAGCAGAATGGCTCGAGGCGGTGCGCGGGATGTGTCTGCGCGAGATCGAGGACGTGCTTTCCGGGCGCAAGAAGGGGGACCACCCGGGCGATCCGATCGATCCGAATCTTCAGCTGAAGAAGATCACGCTCGAGCTGACACCGCCGACCCTGGCGCTGTTTCGCGAGGCGTGTCGACGGCTGGAAGACGAGCTCGGCCATCATCTGACCGACGACGAGACCATCGTCGCGATGTGCGCGACGGTGCTCGGCGGACCCGCGCCGGGGCTCGTCGAGCCGGATCACTGTGCACGCGGAACCGCAGCGGCGGAGTCTCCACGTGGACACGAGTGGTCGGGACCGGACGACGTGCCAGCGTCTTCACGGGGAGACGTGACCTCGGGACTGGCCGACGTGCCAGCGACTTCACATGGAGACGCGACGTCGGCACTGGCCGACTTGCCAGCGTCTTCACGTGGAGACGTGACGTCGGCACTGGCCGACTCGCCAGAGTCTCCACGTGGAGAAAGCGGCGGACCTGCCGCCGGGTCGCGCGCGCCGCGCAGCGGTACGACGGCGCCGCGGCTCGCCCCCTACCAGATCGCGCTCACGGTGTGCCCGAGCTGCGATCGCGGCTGGCACGACGCCGGCGGCCGCGCCATCGCCGTGCCGGACTCGACGATCGCGCAGGCGATCTGCGACGCGCAGTACATCGGGCGCACCGACGTCCTCACGCCAGAGCGCGCAGAGCAGGAGGTCTCACCGGCGACAGCGCGCCTGGTCCACCGGCGCGACCGCGGGCGCTGTCAGGTGCCCGGCTGTCGGTCCGCGCGCTGGCTACACATCCATCACATCATCTGGCGCGAGCATGGCGGCTCGAACGATCCGCGGAACCTCCTCTGCTTGTGCTTCGCGCATCATCAGGCGGTGCACCAGCAAAAGATCACGATCACGGGCAGCGCACCGGACGGACTGGTGTTCGACCTCAGCGCATTCAGCGCATCCGCGCCGGCCCTGATCGCGGACAGCGCGAGCGTGCGTGCGGCTGTCACTTCCTGAACGGCTGCACCTGCACCCGCACCCACTGCCACCGCACCCACGGCCGCTGCACCCACTGCCACTGCATCCATTGCCACTGCGCCCACGGCCACCGCATCCACCCCCGCCGCACCACCGCCGCCACCCACTGCCACCGCACGCACTACCGCCGCACCACTGCCGCTACACCCACTGCCACCGCACGCACTACCGCCGCACTACTGCCGCTACACCCACTGCCGCCGCACCACTGCCGCTACACCCTCGGCCACCGCCCCCACTGCCGCACCACGGCGGCCGCACCACTGCCGCTACACCCACTGCCGCTACACCCACTGCCGCTACACCCACTACCGCCGCACCACTGCCGCTACACCCACGGCCACCGCACCCACTGCCACTGCACCCACCGCGCCCGCGCCCGCGCCCGCGGCCTCCGCCCCCGCTACTTCGCGAGCTGCGACCCGAGCCACCGCTTCGCCCGCTCGATCGCGAGCTGCTTCCCCAGCTCCTTGCCCATGGCGATCAGCTGCGTGACCTCGTCTCTGTCATCCAGCGGCGGCAGCACGAACGGGATCGTCACCGGCGTGGTCCCGAAGAACCCACCCGACGCCGACAGCGCGCCGCCCCGGTACTCGATCCGCACCGAGATCCCCGCCGGCAGATCGACGCGCGCGACCAGATCCTGCAGCGTGAACAGCCACGACAGGCCCGTACGCAACGTGGTCGCGCTCGAGTGCGCGCTCTCGATCGTGATCACCATGCGCGCGAGCCCCGGCCAGTAGCCGGTCACCATCAGATCGATCACGCCGTTCTCGATCGCCAGGGCTCCCACCCGGACCGGCGGCTGCTTCGGCCGCGGCGGCAGCACCAGCGCACCCGCGCCGCTGATCACCAGCTTCCCATCGCGCACGCGCACGCTCCGCGGCGCTCGGTCGAACACCACCCACCCCATGGGGGCGATATCCACTTCCAGCCGCCCCACATCCAGCTCCAGCGTGTCGATCACGCGTCGCTCCAGATGAAGCTGCTCCACCACCACCGCCCCGCTGATCAGCCCGACCTCGGCGTCGCCGACCCGCACCTCGGCATCGAGCGATCCCGCGAGCCTGGCCTGGATCTTGTCGGCGACGACCCCGGCCGCAATCCAGCCTGCGATCACGAGAATCACGAAGTACGCGGCAACAAGAACCGCGAGGCCGATGCCGATGCGGGCCACCCGTCGCACGTTCTCCCGTGTACCACGTGAATGCCGGCTACCCCACCGACGTCCCTCGGTCATGCGCTTTGCCCTCCCCGCCATCGCCGCCGCCCTCGCCCTCGCCTTCACCGCCCCCATCGTCGCCGAGCACGTCTCGGCGCAGCCCGGCCGACCCGACCACCGTCGTGACGATCGCCGTCAGGAGATCGAGCAGCTCCGCACCGAGCTCGGCTATTACCAGCAGGCCTACGCCGAGCTGTCCGCCGGCCTCGACAGGGCCGACCGCGCCAACCGCCGCAACCGCGACCGCCGCAGCATGATGCAGATCGATCGCGCGCTCCGCGACGCCCGCGATCGCGCCGCGCAGTACGTGCAGCCGTGGACGAACGAGCAGCTGGAGCCCGACTGGCGCGACAACCGCGACTGGCGCTCGCTGCCGCAGACCCCGCCGCCGGGCGGCGTCCGCGATCGCCGCTCTCCGGAGCCCGCGCCGGCGCCGGCGCCGTACGCGATGGCCGACCGCGACTTCCGCGCGCTCACCGATCAGGTCGGCCGCGCCTCGTTCGCCGACGACAAGCTCGCGGTGGTGCAGACCGCCGCGCAGACCAACTACTTCACCGTGGCGCAGGTCATCGCGCTGATGCAGCTCGCCAGCTTCGACGACACGCGCGTCGAGATCGCCGCCGCGTGCGCGCCCCGCGTCATCGACGGTGACAAGTGGTTCGAGGTCTACGGCGCGCTGTCGTTCTCATCGTCGCGAGACACCCTGCGCAACCGCGTCGGCGGACGGTGAACGCACCGCGTCGGGCCGCGTCGGCACCGCCGGCGTCGGCTGCGTGACCGGCGGGGCGTAGCCCGGACCCGGGCGCCACAGGCTCGGGTCGCCGTAGCCGCAGCGCGCCGCGAGGACGCGCTGCCGATCGCCGAGGCTGTCGGGCGCGACCTCCGCGGTGCGCGCGACATCACCGCGGCACGCGTTCTCCCGCTCCCACGCGTGGTAGCTCCACGTCGAGACCGGGAAGCCGGCGCGGTCGCGGTGAGACCATGACGTCTCGCTCATGCACGCCGTTGTGAGCGACAGGGACAGCAGTGTGAGGACGGTGAGCTTGTGCATGCTCGCCCGCAAAGCAAGGCGCGAACCATCGCGATCGTCGTCGCGTTTCTCGTCGAGGAATCGCGGTGCGCGCGCCCTGCGACCGGGGTGCGACCGCCACAGGTGTGGCGGGAATTTCACGCTGGAGCCCATGGTAGGTTGCGCGACCGAATAGGAGCCCCTGATGCGCTTCCCCGTCGTCGCGACCGTGATCACCACCTTCCTTGCCACCGCGTGTGGCGGATCCGGCAAGAAGACCCCGACCGGCACGCCGCCGCCGAGCGGCCCGAAGACCACGAACGTGTCGCTCGCCGACGTCGGTCTCGAGTCGGCGTCGATGGACAAGACCGCCGACCCCTGCACCGACTTCTTCCAGTACACGTGCGGCGGCTGGCTCGCGGCAAACGAGATCCCCGCCGACAAGGCGCGCTATGGCCGCGCCACGCAGCTCATCGACAAGAACGACGAGGCCGTGAAGGCGATCCTCGAGGAGCTCGCGGCCAAGCCGCCCGGCGACAAGCTCGGTGACTTCTACGCGTCGTGCCTCGACGAGGCGACGATCGAGAAGCGCGGCACCAAGAGCCTCGAGCCGCTGCTCAAGACCATCGACAAGGTGAAGGACGGCAAGTCGCTGCAGGCGGCGATCGCGCAGCTGCACAACAGCGGCATCGGCGTGTTCTTCGGCATCGGCGTCCTCCCTGACTTCGCGGACTCGACGACCAACATCATCTTCTTCGACACCGCGGGCATCGGCCTGCCCGAGCGCGACTTCTACGTGAAGGACGAGTTCGCGCCCGTGCGCAAGGCGTACCAGGAGCACCTCGCGCGGCTCTTCGGCCTCCTCGGCAAGGGCAAGGCGTCGACCAAGCTCGCCGCCGACGTGATGGCGCTCGAGACCCGCATCGCCAAGCTGACCAAGACCGGCGTCGAGCGCCGCAACCCGATGACGATGTACAACCCGACCGACCTCGCCGGCCTGGCCAAGGCGGCGCCCGGGTTCGACTGGAACGCGTACTTCACGGCACGCGGCAACGCCGCGCCCGGCAAGATCAACGTGACCACGCCCGAGTTCGTCGCCGGCATGAGCGCGGTGATGAAGGAAGTGAAGCCCGACGCGTGGCGCGCCTATCTCACCGCGCGCCTCGTGAGCTCGAACGCGCTCGGCCTGCCCAGGGCGTTCGACGAGGAGCTCTTCACCATGCAGAAGGCGCTCTCCGGCGTCGAGTCACGCCCCGAGCGCTGGAAGCGCTGCGTCGAGGTGACGTCGTACGCGCTCTCGGAGTCGCTGGGCCAGGTCTTCGTCGAGCGCCACTTCCCGGGCGACTCCAAGACCAACGCCGAGAAGCTCGTCGGCGCGATCACCAGCGCGATGAACACGCAGATGGGCACGCTCGAGTGGATGAGCGCCGAGACCAAGGTCCAGGCGCGCGGCAAGCTCGAGAAGATCGAGGCGCTCATCGGCTATCCCGACTCGTGGCGCACCTACGACTTCGAGGTGACGCGCGCGGACTTCGCCACCAACGTGCTC
Organism: Kofleriaceae bacterium; assembly: GCA_035525615.1. GTDB lineage: Bacteria > Myxococcota_A > Polyangia > Haliangiales > Haliangiaceae > UBA2376. Next base: position 5,785 of record DATLEB010000153.1, read on the forward strand.
CGCGCCACCGCGTTCGAGGAGAAGCGCCAGTTCGTGAAGGCGGGCCAGCCCTACGACCGCAGCGAGTGGCTCATGCCCGCGTTCATCGTGAACGCGTATTACAACCCGCTCGCCAACAACACCGCGCTCCCCGCCGGCATCCTGCAGCCGCCGTTCTTCGCCGCGAGCCGCTCGATCCCCGCCAACCTCGGCGGCATCGGCATGGTCGTCGGCCACGAGCTCACGCACGGCTTCGACGATCAGGGCGCGCAGTTCGACGCGCAGGGCAACCTCAAGAACTGGTGGCAGCCGACCGACCTGGCGTCGTTCCAGGGCAAGGGCCAGTGTCTGGCGAGGCAGTACAGCACGTTCGAGGTGCTGCCCGGCAAGTTCGTGAACGGCGAGCTCACCCTCGGCGAGAACATCGCCGACCTGGGCGGGATCAAGCACGCCTTCCTCGCGTATCGCTCGCTGCGCGCCGGCGCCGACACCGTGTTCGTCGCCGACGGGCTCAGCGAGGACCAGCAGTTCTTCCTCGCCGTCGGTCAGGCGTGGTGCTCGAAGGACCGCCCCGAGGAGGCGCTCAAGCGCCTCACCGACGACGTCCACTCGCCGCCGCGCTGGCGCGTGAACGGCGCGCTGCGCAACCTGCCGCAGTTCGCAACGGCCTTCGGCTGCAAGCAGGGTCAGCAGATGGCGCCGGCCGAGACCTGCACCATCTGGTGACCGCGGCGCGCGCTCACTTCGCCGGTCACTTCGGCCTTGGCAGCGACTGCGGGAAGCCGGCCGCGTCCGTCGCGGCCAGCTCCATGTCGGCGTCGCCGATCTGGAAGGCGCGCTGGAGCAGCGACACGAACGGGATGAAGCGCCAGCGCGAGAGCTGCACCACCGGCTCCGCGCACAGCGCGTAGACCACCATCCAGTAGCGATCGACCGCATCGGGCAGCGACTGCGCCATCTGCATCAGCTCGATCTCGACGCCCTGCCCGCCGCGCGGACGCTTGAACGACTGGTACAGCAGCCCCTCGATCTCGTGATCGCGGAGCGCCATGTCGGGGATCGCGATGAGCAGGTCGCGCAGCTCGAAGCGGTGGTCGTCGGTGATCTTGCCGAGCGTCAGCGCGCGCAGCGAGAACATCTCGACGACGACCGGCACCAGGCTGCGCAGGCGCAGCAGGCGATCGTCGAGGTAGCGCAGCGCGCGCTGCTCCTTGGCGGCCGCGAAGATGTCCTGCGCCTCGTACGGCGCGAGCCGCAGCGCGAGCCGCAGGTTCTCGAGGTACGAGAGCTCGCTCTGCGCCACGTTGGCGTCGACCACGACGATCTCGCACGCCATCGCCATCGCCGTGATGCGGTGGAGCCGCGCCGGCAACCCCTTGGCGATGGCCGGCACACGCGCCAGCGCGCCGCCCGCGAACTTCACCGCGTCGGTGGCGAGCTCGAGCAGCAACTTCGAGTTCGCCTGCGAAAGGCCGGCGAACATCTCGTGCTCGTCGAGACGCTTCTTGAGCAGGGCCTGCTCGCGCGCGTCGATGTTCCCGTCGGCGTCCATGGCGCCGATCATCGCCTCTACCAGGAAGCGCCGTGGATCGTTGGGGCGTAGCGCCCCCGCGATGACGTCGCGAGCCCGCTTGTCCATCGGGGCGACACTAACATTGTTAGGAAGCCAGCGCGTCGATTCCACCGATAGACAGAGCCGCGATCACCGCGCATGTGACAGCCCAGAGAACGGCATCCTTCGGCAAGCCGCCGTGCTCACCCGCCACAGGGGAGGTCGGCCGACCTCGCGCGGCGCCGACGGCTGCGGCGAGCGCGATCGCGACGCCGAGCAACGGACCGAACGGAAAGGTCCGCGGCCGCTCGCGGTCGAGGTTCGCGCGCCGCGCGCGGATGGCAGTGCGATCGGGCGCACGTCCCGCCCGCAGCTCCGCGTCGGCCCAGCGCGCGACGTCGGCGTCGATCGCCTTCTCGCGCGCCGGTTTCATGATCGCCTGGTAGGTCGGGCTCGGACGGAGCGCGAGCTCGGTCGCCGCCATGCCCGCGTGCGCGCCGGCCGCTGCGCCCAGCGCGACCGCGAGCGCGCCCAGCTGCGCCGCCGTCGATCGCGCCGGCAACCACGCACGCACGACGGCGCCGAGCCGCCGCGCGCCGACGTACGTGACGGTCACGAGCACCACGGCGACCGGCCACGTCAGCCAGCCGCGCGCGCTGCCGAGCTTCTGGTGCACCAGCGTGCCGTCGCCCATGCCGTGGTGCACGCCGGCCGCGAAGTAGAAGCCTGCGTGCACGAAGAACCCGAGCGCCGCGCCCCCCAGCGCCGCCGCGAGCGCGCGCCGTTCCGGTCCGGGGCCGCGCCGCGCCGCCCACCACGCGCCGAGCCCGGCGACGATCGCCATCACGAGCTCGACCGCGATCCCGGCGAGCTGAACCACGATCGCGCTGGTCCACGTCCACGCCTCGGTGCGGTCGTAGCTGATCCAGCCGCCTGCCGTGTAGTAGAGGTGCACGTCGCGGATGTCCGCGTCGTACGCCTTGGCCGCACCTCCGTGCCCCACGAGCTCGTGCGTGACCAGGCCGACGCGGCTCGTGACGAGAGCCACGCCTAGCGCGAACAGAGCCAGCCTGGCAGTAGCTGTGAGGAGCTCACGGCCGGGCTTCGCGTCGGACGGCGACGCCATCTCGGTGAGGATCGCATATCATCCCGCCGTGCCGCGCGCCCTAGCCGTTTGCGTGACGTTCCTGTGCCTCGCTATCGCCGCGCCGGCGTGGGCACAGAAGACCCGGCCCGTGCAGGTCACGTCGGTCCCCGAGGGCGCGACGGTGTGGCTCGGCGACAAGGAAGGCGAGCCGCTCGGGACCACGCCGTTCGAGGTCGAGCTCGCGCCCGGCGAGTACACGGCGATCTTCGAGCTGTCCGGCCACGTGCCGGTGTTCGAGACGCTGATCGTCGACGCCATCAAGGACAAGAAGAAGGCGCGCACGCCCGTGACGCTGAAGGTCGCGCTCGTGCCGGCCGTGTCGAAGCTCACGATCAAGGGCGACGCGCCGCCCGAGGCGAAGGTGCTCGTCGACGGCAAGGAGAAGGGCGAGATGCCGCTCACGCTCGAGGTCGAGCCCGGCGCGCACCAGGTGCAGGTGATGGTCGCCGGTCGCGAGCCGTTCGAGCAGTGGGTCGAGCTCGAGGGCGGCCAGGAGCACGAGGTCACGGTGTCGTTCGCGGCGATGACGCCGGTCGAGCCGCCCAAGGTGAAGAAGAAGGTGGGCCCGCGCGGTCCGGTCGCGATCGCGCGCGCCGGCGTCGACGTGAGCTGGCGGCGTTTCCGGTACGACAACCCCGGCGACGCGATGTTCACCGCGCCGTTCGATGCGAACGGCCGCGTGATGGGTCGCTTCGAGACCGAGGTCGCGCCGTGGCGGCTCGCGCCGAAGGCGCACCGCGTCTGGCCGCTGACGATGATCCTGGCGCTCGGCTTCTCGCCGCAGGACACGGCGGTGCGCGGCAGCGAGAGCGCGAACTTCAACCACCGCCTGTTCGAGGCGGGGCTGCGCTACCGGCTCAAGATCAACGACATGGCCGGGCTCGGCTTCGACGTGGGCTGGACCAAGCTGCTGTACACGTTCGCGGGCGACCTCGCGTACGCGCTGCCGGACGTCGACTACAACGTGGTGCGCGTCGGCGTACGCGGCGAAGGGAAGTTCGGCGTGATGCGGCCGTGGCTCGGGCTGGAGAACCGGCTGGTCGCCGGCGGCGGCGACCTCGAGGGTCGGTTCAAGTCGGCGGACGCGAATGGGTTCGGGTTGAGCCTGGGCGTGCTGGCGCGGTTCCTCGACAAGGATCGCGTCGAGGTCGGCCTGGGATACGACCTGGCGCGGTTCGGCTGGAGCTTCGTGCCCGTCGACAATCCGCCGCCGCCTCCGATGCCGTCGTACGTCGCGACCGGCGGCAACGACACGTATCACACGATCCGCTTCTGGGTCGGCGGCGCGTACTAGCCCCAATGCCGATCAGTTAGCGCGCAAGTCCGCGACGTCGCTCCGGAAGTAGGCGCGCTGCTAGCCGCGATGGCTTCTCGTCGCTGCGAGGATCACGATGCGGCGATCGTGATGGACTTCGACGTACGTCTCACCGAGGCGCTCGAGTACACGGCGGCGTTCACGCCGGAGGCGTTCCCGAACCTGACCGCGCACCTCGATCCGGCCTGGGTCGAGGAAGCGCTCAATGCGACGGGGACCGCGACGGTGCGGCGGCGCCGACTTCCTGCTGAGCGCACCGTGTGGCTCGTGCTGGCGATGGCGGTGATGCGCGACTGGCCGATTCCTGAGGTCGCGCGCCAGCTCGAGCTGGCGCTCCCCGGCGCCGACGGCACGCGTACCGTCGCGTCGAGCGCGCTGTCTCAGGCGCGCCAGCGCGTCGGCCCCGAGCCGCTCGAATGGCTATTCCTACGGTCGGCGGAGCAATGGGCGACGCGGAGCGCCGATCGCGATCGCTGGCGCGGCCTCGCGCTCTACGGCGTCGACGGAACGACGTTGCGGGTGGCGGATAGCCCCGATAACCGCGTGCACTTCGGAGGCCACAACTCGGGACGGCACGACGGAGGTCGGGAGGAACGCACGAGTGGATACCCGCTGCTGCGAGCCGTCGTCTTGATGGCGTTGCGATCGCATTTGCTGATGGGAGCCGCCTTCGGACCGTACGCCACGGACGAGCGGGCCTATGCGCGTCCACTGCTCGATAGCGTGCCCGATCACTCGCTGCTGCTCGTGGATCGTCTTTACCTGCAGGCCGACGTTCTGATCCCGCTCGCGATGAATGGCCACGAGCGCCACTGGATGTCGCGAGCGAAGTCGACGACGAAGTACACGGTGATGAAGCGCCTCGGCGCCGGCGACAACCTCGTCGAGCTCACGGTGTCGCGCCATGCCCGCAGCAAGCACCCCGGCCTCCCGGCGACGTTCCTTGCGCGGGCAATCCGCTTCCAGCGCAAGGGTTATCCGCCGACGACCTTGCTGACGTCGCTGCTCGATCCCAGGCTGTACCCGGCCGCCGAGCTACGAGCGTTGCATCACGAGCGCTGGGAGATCGAGCTCGGCTTCGGCGAGATCAAGACGGACATGCTTGAGCGCCTCGAGACGATCCGTAGCAAGTCCCCCGCGGCGGTGGCGCAGGAGATGTGGGGGCTGCTGACGGCCTACAACCTGGTGCGTCTCGAAATGGAGCGCATCGCCGCCGAGATCGGCGTCCCGCCGACAAGGATCAGCTTCGTCGCCTCGCTGCGCTTCTTCGTCGAGCAGTGGCTCTGGGCTTCCACGACAGCCACCCCCGGCGCCATCCCGCAGCGCCTCTCGACGATGCGCGACCACGTCCGACGCTTCCTACTACCGGAGCGGCGTCCCGAACGCGTCTTCCCGCGAGCGGTGAAGATCAAGATGAGCAACTACGCGCGGAAGGTCCCGTCCTCGACGAGGAAGCCCACTAAGTGAGCGGCATTGGTACTAGCCCGCGTCGCGCAGATCGCGGAACCGGCGTGGGGCGTGCGGTGTCCGTAGGACATGCGCGCATCGCACGTGCTGGCGTTCGTGGCCGTGGTGTGCCCGGCGATCGCGGCGAGCCGCGCGGCGGCTGACGTGGTCACGTCGGCGCACGGCACGGTGCTCGAGCTCGGACCGGCGGCGATCGAGGCCGACGTGAGGCGTGACGAGGCGCGCGTGAAGGTGCGGTACGAGGTGCGCAACCGCGGGGACATGCCCGACGAGGCCGCGATCGATCTCGCGGTGCCGGTGGGCGCGGCGGTGACGGGGTTGCGGTATCAGCCGCGGCGCGGCGCCGGGTGGCTCGACGCGCGGATCGTGCCCGCGGGCGATGCGAACGCGCAGTGGGAGAGCTACGCGACGGCGCCGTTCGCGGCCATGCGCGGGCCGGCGCTCGTCGAGATGAAGGACGACGGCGCGAGGCTGCGGCTCCTGTTCGTGCCGGCGCGGGATCACGTGGTCGTCGAGTACACGCTGACCGCGCCGGTGTGCCACGCGGTCGGACGCTGGATCGCGCCGGCGCCGGCCCTCGCGAGCGAGGCGCGCACGCGTGTCGTGGTGCGCGGCCCTCGTGGCGCGGGGCAGCTCGTGAGCGGCGATGACCCGGACGATGACGTCGGCGGGGAGCCGATCAGCATCGACGGAACGGAGGTCGCGGACCTCTGTTCGAACACGGAGCCGGCCGGGGCGTGGGACGGGGCGAATGTCGTCACCGTCGCAGCGCCGGGTAGCGCGCGGGCGAGCGGGGTCGACGCGCGCATGGTGATGGTGCCGGCCGGGCCGCGGCGCGTGGTGGAGGTCGTGGTCGACACGGCGGCGCAGCTCGCGCCGGCGCCGCGCGACGCGCACGTGGTGTTCGTGATCGACGCGTCGATCAGCATGGGCGTGGATGGCGTGTCGGCGCAGCTGGCGATGATGAAGGCGTACCTGGCGCGCGCGCCGGGCGCGAAGTTCGAGCTGGTGGTGTACCGGCGCGAGGCGCAGCGGGTGCTGGGCAGGTGGCGCGACGGCGCCGACGTGGCGCACCTGCTCGCCGAGGCCGGCGACGGCGTGTTTGCCGTCGGCAACGGTTCGAACCTGGATCTCGGGCTCGCGCACGCGGCCGCGTTGCTGGCGCGCGCACCGGGCGCGCGGCGAGTCGTGGCGTTCACCGACGACCGCGTGCGCGAGACGCTCGACGAGGATGTGGTGCGCGCGGCGCTCGCGGGATTGCCCGGGGATGCCGTGGTGCACGTCGTGGGTGTGAACGCGACACGCGGCGAGACGTCGGCGCTCGAGCGAGACTTCACGCACTGGCTCGCGCCCGTCGCGGCGACCTGGGGCGGCGTCGCGACGTGGGCGACGCTGGGCGCTGCGGCGGAGGACGCACGCAAGCGCGCCGACGTGTTCGAGGAGCTGGTGCGTCCGCGCCGGATCGAAGGCGTGGTGTTCGAGGAGGGCAACGGCGCGCGCGAGGAGCTGGGCGTGATCGACGAGGGAACGAGCGTGCGCATGATGAAGGTCGCCGAGAGCAGCGCGTTCACGATGCGCGGCTTCATCTGGGGCCGCGTGTGGGAGCCCGAGATGGTGACGTCCGAGCCGGCGTGGCGGCGCGTGGCGGCGCTCGCCATCGGCGATGCCGCGTTGCTCGCGGAGGCGGACGTCGAGCAGGACGCGCTGCGCTCGCTGGCGACCATCGGTCACGCGGTCAGCGCGGAGACGAGCCTCTGGGCCGACGATCCGCGCTGGACGCCTGGCGGCTTACCGCCGGAGGTGCTCCTCGGCGACCACGTGAACCTGGACAGCGTGACCGGCGGCTTCGCGACCTGCAGCACGCGGTGTCGCTCCGGGATGCGCGGCCGGACCGCGGCGCTGTCGACGCGCGAGCGGCCGGATCTCGCGGCGCTGCTGAGTGGCGGAGTCGCTGCGTGCGCCGCGCGCTCGGGGATGACGACGTGGAACGTGCGCCTGGAGATCGAGAACACCGGCCGTGAGGTGGTGGACGTGCGGCTCGTGTCGGGCACCGCGAGTGCGGATGCGGATGACGCAGCGTTCGCGCGCTGCGTCGTCGAGACGGGCTGGCGGCTCGCGCTGCCCGAGGAGTACGCGAGCTGGACGGCGAGCTTCGACGTGAACGTCGTGGGCGATAGCTCGCGGCGCTGACGAGCCGCGTAGCCTCGGCGCGCGGCTACTTCTCGGCTTCCTTGCTGCCGACGACGGCCATGTTCATGCCGACCTGGACGGACACGTTCTTGCCGTCGATCGGGATGAGCACCTTGCCGTTCAGGTACCAGCCGAACGAGCCGGTCGAGAACTCCTTCACCTCGGCGATCAGCTCCTGGCCGTTGATCGTGATCTTCAGCGGCTCGGCCTTCTCGGTGAACTGGGTGCGAGTGACGGGGCAGGTGGTCTTCGCCATGCGGCGGATTGTATGCGATCCGCGGTCTTGCGCCGTGAGCTCACATCACGCTTTCGACGCCACGGCGACGCATGTCATCATCCCGTCGACGATGCCGTGGGTTCTGTTCGCCTTCGGGCTCCACTGCGCCGCCTTCGCCGCCGTCTCGCTGCGGCCGCCCCGGTGGCCCGGCACCGTGGCGCTCGCGGTGTGGCCCATCGGCTGGCTCGTCGGCGAGCTGCCCATCCACCACTTCGCGATGTGGTGCGCCGCCGGCGCCGCGCTCGTCATCACCGGCGGGCTCGCCGCGTGGCCCGGCTACGTCGGCGTCGCCGGCATCGCGCTCGGCCTGATCGGGCTGCGGCAGCACCTCGTGCACGCCGCCGCGGTCGACGCCGCCATCGATCGCGCGTTCTGCGAGGTCGATCGCTGCGACCGCGCGCAGCGTTACTCGTGGCGACACTTCGCCGTGGTCTGGCCGTTCCGTCCGCGCACGATCCGCCGCGCCGCGAACATCGAGTACGCCAACGTCAACGGCCGCTCGATGCGACTCGACGTGCTGCGCCCCGGCGGCGCTGTCGGCGACGAGGTGCGCGCGCGCCCGGTGTTCATCTACGTGCACGGCGGCGGCTGGGTCATCGGCCACAAGAACCAGCAGGGGCGGCTCACCGTGCACGAGCTCGTCGCCGCCGGCTGGGTGTGCGTGTCGATCAACTACCGGCTGTCGCCGCGCGCGACGTGGCCCGATCACGTCGTCGACGTGAAACGCGCACTCGCGTGGGTGAAACAGCACATCGCCGAGCACGGCGGCGATCCCGAGTTCATCGTCATCGGCGGCGGCTCGGCCGGCGCGCACCTCGCGAGCCTCACGGCGCTCAGCGCCGCCGACAAGACGTTCCAGCCCGGCTTCAGCGAGCTCGATCTCTCGGTGCAGGGCTGCGTCGCGTACTACGGCATCTACGACTTCGTCGACGACGATCGGCACTTTCCCTACCGCGCGTTCCGGACCGTCCTCCTCCGCCACATCGTGATGAAGCAACCTCTCACGCGCGCACGCGAGCTCTACGAGCGAGCTTCGCCGGTGCATCACATCTCGGCCACCGCACCTCCGTTCCTCGTGTGGCACGGTGATCGCGACACCCTCGCGCCCGTCGCCGGTGCGCGCGCCTTCGTCGAGAAGCTGCGTGCTTCGTCGACGGCGCCATGCGCGTACGTCGAGCTCCCCGGCGCGCAACACGCGTTCGAGCTGTTCCCGTCGCTGCGCAGCGTGCCGGTGGTGCACGGCACGCATCGCTTCTGTCAAGCGATCTGGAGCGCCCACCGGGCGCGCGCGCTCACTCCCGCTGACCGGCGCTGACGGGGGTGCCGTCGACGCGTTCCCCGTGCATAATCGCCGCGTGCAGTCACAGACCATCGACCTGATCGAGCGCGTGCGTTCCCGCCTTCGAGATGGCGACCAGCGGTGCGCCGTCGCGGGACCGGCTTCGGAAGAAGCCGTCACCGCCGCCGAGGAACAGCTCGGTTGTGCGTTTCCGCCGTCGTACCGGACGTTCCTGCGGAAGTACGGAAGCATCTCTCTGCCGGCCGAGATGGCCGTCGTCCATGACTTCGTCGGCCTCGATGCGAAGGCGGAAGACGGCAAGAGCGTCGTCGAGCGCACGCTCGCCGCGCGCGCCGAGAATCGCCTGGGCCAGGCCTTCGTCGTCGTCGGTCTCGGTGCGCAGGCGCGCGAGTGGTTCTGCCTCGACTGCAGCCGCGGCGCGTCGGACGGTGAGCTCCCCGTCGTGCTCTTCGACGCGCGCGAGAACCAGGTCGATCAGGTCTTCTACGAGGACTTCGACAGCATGGTCCGCGAGGTCCTCGAGTTCGTCGAGGACACGCTGAAGCAGCCGGGCGGCGAAGCCAGCGTCGGCTGAATCGTCGGGCCGGCGAGAGCCGGCCCGGGGACTCGCTCACTCGCGGTGCAGCGTCCAGCGGACGCCGCCGGCGACGTGATCGACGAACACCGGATCGCTCCAGCGATCCTCGACGTGCCCGAGCGCCGTGTAGAACGCGCGCCCGCCGGCGCGCTCGTGCGCCCACGCCAGCGGATGATCCGCGCCCATGTTGCCGCCCGCGTACGTCGCCTCGTCGATCGTGAGCAGGACGCGCACGCCGCCCGTGTCGCGCGCGTTCGCGCGGAAGTTGTACCACTCGTCGGTCGCCATCCACGGCTCGGGCGCGCCCGCGGTCGCGGGGTGCGCCGCGTCGTCGACGTGCACCGTCGCCGGCTGCGGCACGGGATGCGAATCGAAGTACGCCACCACGAGCTCGGCATAGAACGGCCACTCGAACTCGGTGTCGGCCGCGCTGTGCACGCCGGCCCAGCCGCCGCCGCCGCGCACGAACGCCTCGAACGCCGCCTTGCCGTCGGCGTCGAGCACGTCGTTGCCGGTCGTGTACAGGAACACCACGCCGTCGAACGTCGCCAGCTCCTCGGCGCGGAAGCGCAGCGGATCCTCCGTCGTCTCGACGACGACGCCGTCGTCCGCCAGGCGCGCCGTCAGCGCCGCCTGCGCGGTCGCGATCGTCTCGTGGCGATAGCCCAGCGTGCGGCTGTAGGCGAGCACGCGCGGCGCCGGCGGCTCCACGTCGTCGCCCCATCCGGCGCACGCGCCGCACGCCGCGCACACGCCGAGCGCGACCAGCGACGCAAACGTCGCGTCACGCGACCGGCGTGGTCGGCAGCCGCCGCGCACGCAAGCGCTCCGCGAAGATGAAGACCGCGCACAGCATCACGCACGTCACCAGCCAGTGCGAGTACCGGAAGTCGGGCGCCGCGGTCATGACCACGTAGCTCGCCTCGTAGAGCAGCCCGCTCCCCGTGAGCGCGACGATCATCTGATCGCGTCGCCACAGCCCGTACGCCAGGAACATGAACGCGAGCAGCACGTACGCCCACGGCTTGTAGATGATGCGCTGGCCGAGGTGCTTCTTGTAGAAGCCGCCCACCGTCTCCTGCAGCCACGAGTAGCTCGCGTTGTGGGCCACGCGCGCCAGGTGATCCTGGTTGGCGGCGAACGTCTGGCACACGGGCTCCCAGATCGGCTCCTTGGTCAACCCGAGCAGCTGCTTGGTCATCGCCCAGCGATGCGCCGCGTACGCACGCGGATACCGGCGGATGAGCTCCTTCAGCGCGCGCTTGCGCGCGAGCCGCTCCGACTTGGTCGGCATCGTCACGAAGATCGCGTCCTCGCTGAACGACAGCTGGAACCAGACGCGCGGGTTGTAGACCTTGCGCACGCGCGTCTGCAGGTGGTCCGTCACCTTCAGGCCCGTGTCCTGGAGGATCGGATACAGCTCGGCGTCCGGGATCTTCGGGGCGTGCGCGATCGTCCCCGCGATGTCGAAGATCGCGGTGGTCTTGTACCAGGCGAAGTCGCGCTGATCGGTCAGCTGCCGGTTGGCGAGCCCTGCGGTTCCGACGACGCACGCGAACAGGCCCACGCCGACCGCGACCTTCTTGAGCCACGGCCGGCAACCCCACGTCGCCGCGATCCACAGCATGAGGTGCGGCAACGCCGCCGCCGCGTTGTCGCGCACGCCCGTCGCCATCATCAGCAGCACGAGCCCGGCGATGCGCGAGCGCCAGCCGGTCCGCAACGCGAGCGCCGTGCCCGCGATGAGGAAGCCCGCCATCTGCGCGTCCTTCCACACCGCCGCCATCGGCGTGAAGATCGGCGGGAACACGAACAGCGCCGCCGCGATCCACGCCGCCGCGCGCTCCTCGAAGCGCAGCTCGAGGATCGCGAACAGCCCCCACAGGAACAGCACCGTCTGCAGCACGAGCATGCCGAACGGGCCGTGGATGAACAGCTCGATGGCGCGCCAGTACGTCGCCATCATCGGCGGATGCCAGTCGCCGTACTGGCGCTGGCGCAGCTGGAACAGCTGATCCCCCGAGTCCCAGTTCATGTATCCCGGGTACGCGTAGAACAACATGAACGCCCACGCGACCACGAGGATGGTCCTCGGCCTCGCGCCGCGCAGCGCGCTTCGTACCGCCTCGAGCACCCGGACCATCCCCGCTTGTGGCTCAGCCCCCCTCACCAAGTCAAGCTGGTGCCGTCTGCCGTGGTCACTCGCACGGCACCTTGACTTCCCCCGCCGCCCCGGGCACGACTCCCTGCCCACGTGAGCAGCGACCTCTCCACCCCGGCTCCTCGTCGAGAACGAGTGCTCTTCTGGTCGGGCTGCGCGCTCCTGTGGAGCTACCTGGCGCTGCTCGCGTTCCTGACGCCGGTTCTCCTCGATGACTGGTACCAGCTCGCGTACATCAAGAAGCACGGCCTCTCGCCGGGCTCGGTCCTCGACTACGGCATCTGGAACTACTTCAACTACAACCCGCGCCTCGGGGAGAACCTCCTCCTCATCACCAACGGGCCGCGGATCATCAACGTCCTACTCACGCCGACGGTGATCCTCGGCTTCCTCTGGGTGACGTTCGCGCTCGCGCTCGGCCGCTGGCCCCGTCCCAGCATCCGCGATCTGCAGCTCCTCCTCGTCGAGCTCGCGCTCATCTGGATGGCCGCGCCCATCCCCGGCGTGCTCTTCGCGTACCGCCCGTTCTGCACCAACTACCTCTACGCCGTCGCGTTCTCGATCGCGTTCCTCGTGCCGTATCGCTTCGCGATCGACCGCGTGCCCGAGCTCGGCCGGCGCTGGTGGTGGCTGCCGTTCATGTTCGCCTCCGGCTGGGTCGCCGGCATGGGCAACGAGCACACGGGGCCGACCGTCGCCGTCGCCGCCGCCGCCATGACGTACCTCTACTGGCGCAAGCACCAGCGCATCCACGCCTGGATGGCGACCGGCCTGGCCGGCATCGCCATCGGCTATCCGATGCTGTTCTTCGCGCCCGGCCAGAAGAAGCGCTACGGCGCCGTCGCGTCGAAGCTCGGCCCCACCGATCACATCCGCGATCGCGGCCCCGACGGACTCTTCGAGATCATCGTCGACTTCCTGTGGGCGGCGCAGCTCGCGGTGCTCGTGGTGCTGGTCGGCGTCTTCGTCGCGCTCGCGAGCGCCGCGCGCGCCGGCACCGCGCCGCCCTCGCCCGATCGCCGCACCGTCTTCCTCGCCACCGGCGGCATCCTGTGCGCCGGCGCGATCGTGGTCACGCTCTTCGCGTCACCGACGGCCTCCGAGCGCCTGTTCTTCGCGCCGGCGGTCTTCTTCGCGATGACGGGGCTCGTCCTCCTCCACGTGCTCTTCACCGAGAAGCACGCCCGTCGCGCCGTCACGGGGCTCGCCGGCATCGCCGTCGCCGCGCATGCGACGTGGGGTCTGGTCACGTACACCGAGGCGTGGGCCGAAGGCAAAGCGCGCGCGCGCATCCTCGAGCGCACGCCGCCCGGCGAGATCGCGTACGTCCCGCCGTTCACGCAGTTCACACGCAACCTGTGGTTCCTCGGCGACGACTTCGACTACGCCTCCTTGCGCGAGTACGTCGCGCACGAGGTGTACGGCATCGCGGGCATCGAGTTCGATCGCGTCGTGAAGGGCGAGCCCGCCGCCGAGTTCACGTCGCGGCTCGAGATCGTGATGGATCCTCCGCTCCGCACCGACGAGGTCCTGGCGCGCGTGACCATGCCGTTCTCGTACATCTCGGCGTATCCCGATCGCGACATCCAGCTCATCAACCGGCTCATGCCGCAGCTCGAGAGGTTCCCCGGCCATCGCCTGGTCTCGGTGAACGCGTACATCGAGGGCCTCGATCTCCCCGAGGTGCGCGGCCGCCCCGTCATCGGGATGCGCTGGGTGAAGGGCGAGTTCACGTACATCGACACGTTCCTGCTCCCGGACCGCGACATGCGGCTCTTCTTCCTGGCGCTCGCGGGGACGGTGCCGCCGGGGCTCACCGACTCGTACATCCACGCGTGCGGCCGCACGCAGGAGGTCACGACGGTGAAGGAGTGGCGCGGCGTGCGGCTGCCCTTCGTCCCGTGGTGTCGCGGCCTCTACACCGGGCTGGCGTGCAACGCCACCGAGTGCTGGCTGGCCGGCGTCTACTGGCGCTGAGCGTCAGTACCGGGCCCAGGCGCTCTCGACCACGTAGCAGTCGTCGGGCCCGCAGGCGACCAGCACGTACGTGCCGGCCCAGCGCGGCACGAAGTAGACGTAGCGCGTGCCGCGCTTGGTCGGGAACACATCGCCCATGCCGATGACGTAGAGCTCCTCGCGCACCGGCTCGTGCTCTGTGCCCACCGAGCGCCAGTTCACGCGGAAACGCATGCGCTGTAGCGAGTCCGGCTGGAGCCAGTAGGCCTCGGGGATGACCATGCCGGTTCCCTGCGCGAAGCGACCTGCGTAGACGGGGCGGCCGTTGCGCTGCGGCCACTCCAGGTTGTCGACGACGAGCGAGCCGCCGTGGACGTGCGACGTCCTGCCGAGCTCGACCAGCATGCGGCGGAACTGGCCGCGCGCGACGATGAGGTTGCGCGCCACGCGACGGCCGATGAGGCGCTGCACCTCTTCCCTGGTCGGCTGCGGATCGAAGTCGACCTCGACGTGCATCTCGAGCCCGGTCGACGGCTCGTACGCGCCGGTCTCGCGATCGAACACGATGTCCTCGAGGTCGAACACCTCGATGGCCGCGGTCTCGCGCGACGTGGAGGAGCCCAGATCCTCGCCGAGGAACCAGAAGCCGATGCCGACCTGCGGAAAGGGCGTGATCGTCGCGATGCCGCCCGGCGGCGGCGCCGAGAGCTGCTGCATGCGCAGCTCGCCGTACCGATGCGCCTCGCGATACGCGGGCACGTACTTCCACGCCACGACCACGTGCACCGCGACGGTGAGCGCGATCATCGCGCGCTTGACCCACACGTCGTCGGCCAGCCGCACCAGC